>DASYKW010000236.1:0-38061 GCA_035995005.1 Pyrinomonadaceae bacterium | reverse complement strand
GCAACGCCACGCCCGCCGCGGCCGTAGAAGATCGTCTCCGTTAGCTCCACGCCACCGGCAGACTGCATTGCATCGAGCACGCCGAGCTCTGAGAAATGCTCGAGACACTCGGGCGAAATGAACTCGCCACAAAGCTTCTCGCGCGGGAACTGCTCCTTCTCGACGAGCAGAACGCTGCGACCCGCGTTAGCTAGTCGGATGGCTGCCGACGAGCCCGCGGGTCCGGCGCCGACTATGGCAACGTCATAGCTTTGCCCGGTAGTGTTCATTTCCCGGAAAGGATCAGGCGATTGGCCCGCGAGTGTGTGACGCTCGCCTCCTGGACCCCTGCCGAGTGTGCGAGCGCAAGCATCTCGCTCGGCGTAAAGCTTCTCAGTATCGAGAGTGCTCCGTCCTGCTGCGTAAAAGGCTGCAGCAGGAATGGGCTGACCAGCCGATACGCATAGTAACCGACCGGGTGGCGATTGAGGTCGACGATAAAAAACCTTCGCTGTGCCACCCGTCTCATCTCCTTCATCAGGACCTCCGCGTCAGTATCTGTCAGGTGATGAAGCATCAGCGTGCAGATAACATAGTCAAAGCTGTCATCCGTAAACGGAAGCGAGAGTGCGTCGCATTCGAGCGGAACGATCCCGGTCGTTGCCGAAGCAACGCGAACAGCATTCAGGGCCTCGCGGCTCGTTTCGCCGGCGACGAGGAAGGTCTCGATATCGGCAAGCATATCCTTGATAAGCTTGAGTATCCCGCCCGTTCCGGCACCGACATCGAGGATCGACACGCGACCCGGCGCTTCGTCCCTGATCTCCCTGATAAGCGAATGCTCAAGTGCGCGTTTCTCGCCCCAAACGCCGTGGATCAGGCTCATCTCGCGCTGCCAGCGAGCATATTCGTCAGGAGTGTAGTCGCCTGTGTCGAGGCGCTCGAGTTCATGACTGCGTTGGCGAAACTTCTGGAACATCAGCCCTCGTATCGCTCGACTACCAGGGCGCTGTTCTTGGATCCAAAGCCAATGCAGTTGCAAAGCGCAACCTTTACGTCGGCGTCGCGGGCAACATTCGGAACGTAATCGAGATCGCAGTCCGGATCGGCTGCGTCGAGATTGATCGTCGGCGGCACTTTGCCCGTCGAGATCGCGCACAACGCCGCCGTAAGCCCCGCCGCACCGCTCGCTCCCTGCGGATGTCCGACCTGCGATTTGGTTGCCGACATCGGAATTTGAAAGGCACGCTCCTCAAGAGCGATCTTGACCGCGCGTGTCTCGATCTTGTCGTTAAGAACGGTCGAGGTGCCATGCAGATTGACGTAGTCGACATCATCGGATGTCCGCCCTGCGTCCTTTAATGCGAGCGACATCGCCCTCGCGGGCTCGATACCCGAATCGTCGAGCCGGACCCGATGATATGCGTCGCACGTCGAGCCGTAACCTGCGATCTCGCCGTAGATCGGTGCATCGCGTCGCAGAGCGCGTTCCAGCTCCTCAAAAACAAAAACGTACGAGCCCTCGCCGAGCACCATTCCCGATCTGTCGCCGGAAAATGGCCGCGAGCCACGCGCCGGCTCGTCGTTCCAGTCCCCAGTCAGTACGGTCATGAGCTCAAAGCCAGCAAATATGCCGGGCGCGATCGGCGCATCAACACCGCCCGTGATCATGACGTCCTGTCGACCGAGGGCGATGTGCTGGGCGGCGTAAAACATCGCGTCGGTCGAGCTCGTGCAACCCGTAGAGACGATATGAGACAAGCCTTTAAAGCCCATCGCCATCGACACCTCTGAGGAGAGCCCGCCATGCGTCGAAGCCGGTATCGTGTAAACGCTGGCCTGATTCTTCGGCCCGATGTACCAATATGAATATTGCTTTTCAGTGAAGGCGAGGCCACCGCCCCCCGTGCCGATCTCGACACCGATCGAACGGCGTTCGTCGAGTTCGAGATCGTCGGTGCCTATCCGCGCATCGGCGAGAGCCATTCGCGACGCGGCGAGCAGAAGTGGAACTGTCCTTGGAACATGCTTGCGGTCCTTTGGGTTGATCTCGGCCTCCCAGTCGAAATCGGGAACCTCCGCGGCTATCGTCACCTTATAGTCCGAGACGTCAAAGCTCTCGACACGGCGCGTTCCGCTCTTGCCGGCGGTCATTGCCGCCCATACCTCTTCGCGGCCCATGCCGATGGGAGTGACGCAGCCGATGCCGGTAATGACGACACGGCGGGGTCGCGTCAGGTCGTGCAGCATACTTTCCTCGTGCGGACAGGATACCATTCGTGTCCGTATGACAATAGGATGCTCAATTTGCGGTACCCGAATTACCATTGACTGTAACTTATGTGAAAGTTACTCTTGGGCCATAGCTCTTCCTAACGCCCCGGCCTGCTCTCGTTATGGAACATCAGTTTTACGAGATCCTAGCGGAATACGGCATTTTTGCCGTATTCGCCCTCTGTACCGTTGAGGGCGATATCACGCTATTGCTCTCCGGCGTGATGGCCCACAGCGAATTCTTCGGGCCCTGGAGTTGGTTCAAGGTACTGTTCTTCGGCACGCTCGGCGGCATCGTCGGCGACAGTTTTGGCTACTTGATCGGCCGCATCTTCCACGAAAATGCCAAGGATTATCGTTTTTACCAGGTCGCCCAGCCGCGTATCGAGAAGCTCATCGAAAAGTTCGGCAGCTTTGCGATCATCATTTCGAAATACATCTACGGCATCCGCGTCGCAATGTGCGTCTCCTATGGTGTCGGCAAAATGCCTTTCCCGCGTTTTCTCGGGCTGAGCGCGATAAGCTGCGCCATATGGGTAACGCTGCTCTCGGGTGTCGGCTATTTTTTTAGCGGTGCTGTGACGTCGATGATCGGCGATTACAAGAGGATCGGTATCGGTCTCTTTATGATCGTAATGTTCGGCATCATTGTCTTCTACGTGATCGAGCGATACTGGCTATCCGAGAAGGTCGAGGCCGCCAAGCCCGAGACGATCCAGATGATCGAGGACAAGTTTCACGTTGTCGAGGAGGCTGCACAGGAGAAGCTTCATGACCTTGCGGAACGAATTCACTTCACTCGCGAGCCCCACAAAGAAGAAAAAGACGCGAAACAGGCCCCTGTCGAATCTTCAAAACACGACGCGTAGTTTCGCCCGCCCGCATCCTCTACGCTAAAATCTACCTTCGTCACCGGACGCCCGATCAAACGTGATAATCGAAACGTCAGCCCCGACCCGCGTAGACCTCGCGGGTGGCACGATAGACATTCCGCCGCTGTACCTTTTTCATGAAGGTGCGGCGACGGTCAATTTCGCTCTGTCGATCCGTGCTCACTGCCGTATCGAGGCGCGTAATGACGACCGGATCATTATCGAATCAGTTGACCAAGGGTCCTGTGTCGAAACCACCCTCGCAGACGTCGACAAACTGAGAGACGAGCCGCGTCTTGAATTGCTTGCAAAGCTCGTTTACTTTTTCCGCCCCGAGACTGGTCTTCACATGACAACCCGCTCGGAGGCACCGGCCGGTGCCGGACTCGCGGGTTCGTCGACTCTAAACATCGCTTGCATCGGAGCTCTCAATAAACTCGTCGGCGACAGGTACGAGCCTCAGAAATTTATCTCGATCGCAGCGGGTGTCGAGACAAGAGTCATTCGCGTCCCTGCTGGTTATCAGGACTATTACCCGGCTCAATACGGCTCGGTTGCGGCTATCCATTTCGACGTGGAGGGTATGAGCCGAGAGGCCCTGTCAGTCGATCACGCCGCTCTCGAGCATCGGATCGCGGTCTGCTATACCGGCGAGCCGCGAAACTCGGGAATCAACAACTGGGAAATAACTAAGAGACATATCGACGGCGATCCTGAGATCTTCGAGATCTTTGAGGGCATTCGCGATATAGCGGTCGAGACACGCTCCGCCCTGCTTGCGGGCGACTGGGACGGACTCGGCGAGATCTTGATCGCCGCTCATGCCGACCGACAGAAACTCTCGCCAAATATCACAACTCCGCAGATGGATCATCTTATCGACGTCGCACTCGCTAACGGCGCTATCGCTCCAAAGGTGTGCGGTGCCGGCGGCGGCGGCTGCATTGCTTTCTACTGTGAGGACAGTCGGCGCGGCGACGTTGAAGCGGCACTAGCTCGCGAAGACGGTGCCCGCGTCCTCGACTGGACCGTCGATCCGGACGGCCTCAAACTGTCGGTTTCCTAATTTCCTGTCACAGATCGCGGTTCGACGGTGTATTGAATACAGATAGTCAATTCACCTGGAGGAAAACGCGCGCAATGAAACTCATCAATCGCAACGTCAAATACATCACTGTTGCAGTCATCACGCTCATTATCGGCATCGCCGCCGCGAACTCATTTGGTCAGGACAAGTTTCAGATCAAGGAAGAGAAGATCAGAGGCAAGGAAAGCCGTGAATTCTGCTCTAACAATAATTGGTCGTCTAATGACAAGGTCTCGCTCAGCCAACTCAGAGAGACAACGGTCGCCGCGGGCGGCACACTGACGGTCGACGGACAACAGAATGGCGGGATCTCGGTCAAAGGCAGCGATCGCAGCGACATTCAGATCCGAGCGTGCGTTCAGGCCTGGGGCACGACCGAAGAAGCGGCTAAGGCCCTTGCCAATGAGGTAAAGATCAATACTAGCGGCACCATAAAGGCCGAGGGCCCAACCGAGAATGGCTGGTCTGTCTCATATCAGATCCTCACTCCGCGAAATACGAACGTTAATCTCACTGCCCACAACGGCGGCATCTCGATCACGGGGATCGACGCGACTGCACAATTTGAAACGATGAATGGCGGCGTCTTTTTGAGCAACGTCGCGGGTAATTTTAGCGGCCGGACCACAAATGGCGGTGTCTTTGTAAAGCTGAGCGGTTCAAGCTGGAAAGGCGGCGGTCTTGACGTAAAGACCTCGAATGGCGGCGTCAACATCGAAATCCCCGAGAACTATGCGGCTCACGTCGAGACCGGCACCGTCAACGGCGGATTCTCGAGCGATATCGCGGCCCTTAAGGTCGAGCGCGACGACCGCGATCGCGACGGATGGTACCATCAGCGTCCGACAAAGATCAGCACCGACCTCAATGGGGGCGGCCCGCCGGTTCGAGTCGTCACGACCAACGGCGGCGTCCGCATTTCCACACCGGGAAGCGATAAAGACTAAGCCGGCCTTATTAGATGCAGATCGCGGAGGCGTCACAGCCTCCGCTTTTTCTATGCCGCAAGGCGATGCATTGTGTTGGTGAGCGAGCGAAAGACATCTCGCCCGTCGTTAGAGCCAAGTAGCGGCTCGCAAGCACGTTCGGGGTGCGGCATCATGCCGAGAACGTTGCGATCCTCGTTGCAGATACCCGCGATGTTTGAACGTGACCCATTTGGATTTGCTTCGGGCGTAACCTCGCCCGTTTCGTCGCAATAGCGAAACACGATCTGGCCGTTCTCTTCAAGCCTATTGTAGGTTTCGTCGTCGCATGTGTAATTTCCTTCGGCATGAGCGATGGGGATAGAGAGCACTTTTTCAGGATCGACCTCTGACGTGAACGGCGTGTTGGCGTTCTCGAGCTTGAGATGGACATGGCGACAAACGAAATGCAGCCCAGCGTTTCGTCTTAAAGCTCCCGGCAGCAGTCCGGCTTCGCACAGGATCTGAAAACCGTTACAAATGCCGAACACAAACTTCCCTGCCGCGGCAAATTCCTTCAACGACCGCATCACAGGCGAGAATCTAGCCAAGGCTCCGGCCCTCAAATAATCGCCGTAAGAGAAACCGCCCGGCACGATCACCACATCGAAACGGCTCAGATCAGTGTCCTGATGCCAGATAAAATCGACCGGCTGGCCAGCGTGTTTAGACACAACATGATATGCGTCGTGATCGCAATTCGAGCCCGGAAATACGACAACACCAAATTTCATGTTTCGATCTCAACCCGAAAATCCTCGATCACAGGATTCGCAAGCACGTCCTTGCCGATCTTCTCGGCTGTTGCACGGGCCTCGTCCTCGCTGGTCACCCCGGCGAAAGAAAGCTCAAAATACTTGCCTTGACGTATATCAGCAAGATTCCGGTAACCCAGAAGCTCGGTGGAGTGATGGATCGCCTTACCCTGTGGATCGAGCACGCTGGGTTTGAGTGTTACGTAGACTTTAGCCTTCATTTACCGCTCCGAAATAAATTGTAGATTGTGCTTTAGTTCGTTGTATTTATCAAAGTCTTGTGCTAGATTTCACCTAATTTTTCCAGCAAAAATTCAGATCCGATCTAAAACCTAAGGAGAACTCTAACCATCATGGAAAACTCTGGAAAGTCCGCCCTTGGACTAGATGCAAACGTCGCCGCCGGCCTTGCCTATATCCCTATCTGCGCTATCGGCATCATCATGAGCATTATTATCCTCGTGACTGACAAGACGAATAAGCTCGCGCGTTTTCACGCATTTCAGTCACTTCTGCTCTGTGCTCTCTGGATCGTGCTGTACATCGTCGTGATAGTCATCGTGGGCGTCGCTGCGGCAGCAAATTCCGGGATCATGACGATGCTGGCATCGCTGTTGTGGTTTGTCGTGATTATTGGCTTCCTGATCGCCGTGATCATTTGCTGCATCCAGGCTTTTATGGGCAAGATGTTCAAGCTTCCGATCATCGGTGACATGGCCGACAAGTGGTCTAACTAACGAATTAGCAATAGAACGGCCGGCTCGATCGCCGGCCGTTCTCATTAAAATGCAAGAACAACCAAAATCGGCTTTCGGGCTGGATCAAAACGTCGCTGCCGGCCTGGCCTACATCCCGGTATGTCTCTGTCACCTGATAGTTAGCATCGGCATTCTCGCGACCGACAAGGGCAACAAGCTGCCGCGATTCCACGCCATCCAGTCGCTGCTGATAAGCGCGGCGATGATCGTGGGTTATGTCGTTACCTTCGTGATCGTAATGATCTTTGTTGTGATCGCGGGAGTCTTGAACGTGCCGGGGATAGCGTTTATAGGGTTTATCTTTTACTTTGTTCTCCTGGCTTACATCTTGGCGCTCCTCGTCGGCCTGATAATTAGCTGTATCAACGGTTTTCAAGGAAAGGTCTTCAAACTTCCGGTCATTGGAAATTTGGCGGACAAGTGGTCCAACTAACCGAATACCCTCGCAAACACCTTATCTACGTTTCGTAGATAGTGTTTGAGATCAAAGGCGCGGGCGATCTCCTCTTGCGATAAGTGAGATGAGATGTCCGCGTCGCTTTTTACAAGGTCCGCATACTCACCGCCCTCGTCCCAGACCTTCATCGCATTCCTCTGTGTCCAGGTGTACGCATCCTCGCGCGAGACACCTTTCTGCGTCAATGCAAGCAGCAGTTGTCCGCTAAACACTAATCCGCGTGTTATCGCAAGATTCTTGAGCATGTTTTCCGGATAAACGACCAGTGTATCCAGCAGACTCGTCGCTTTAGCAAGAATGTAATCGGTAGTTGCCGAGGAATCTGGCAGAACGATCCTCTCCGCCGACGAGTGCGAGATATCGCGCTCATGCCAGAGAGCTATATTCTCGTAGCCGACTATTGCGTTTGCCCGCACAGTCCGCGCCATCCCGCATATACGCTCGGAAAGTATCGGGTTCCGCTTGTGCGGCATCGCGGAGGAGCCCTTCTGACCGGTCTTAAACGCCTCCTGAGCCTCTCGGACCTCTGTCCGCTGCCAATGACGCACCTGCAGGGCCATCTTCTCTACCGTCGAAGCGGTGATCGCGAGGGTAGAGAGATATTCGGCGTAACGATCCCGTTGAATGACCTGTGTGGATACGTCGGCAGCCTTGAGGCCGAGCCGTTCGCATACGCGCACCTCGACGCTCGGATCTAGATGTGCAAAAGCCCCGACGGCGCCGCTGATCTTGCCGACAGCGACGGCCTCGCGAGCCTGCTCAAGCCGCCGCTTATTCCGCTGCATCTCCGAGTACCACAAAACCCAGACGAGTCCGAATGACGTCGGCTCGGCGTGTATGCCGTGGGTACGTCCGATCTGCGGTGTGTCTTTGAACTCAAAAGCGCGCCGCTTCAGGACCTCAAGCATCGCGTCGACTTTCTTCAAGAGAATGTCGCATGCCTCGCGTAGCAGCAAGGCGTTCGCCGTGTCGACGACATCACTCGAAGTCAGACCGTAGTGAACAAATCGCGAGGCGGGGCCGATGCTTTCGGCCAAATTCGTGGTGAACGCGATCACGTCGTGATCCGTCGTCTTCTCGATCTCGTTGATCCGCTCGACAGTAAAAGCCGCCTTGGCCTTGATGTCGGCAAGCGCGTCCGCCGGGATCGTCCCGTCTTCCGCATGCACCTCACACACGGCGATCTCGACATCCAGCCACTTCTGGAATTTATTCTCCAGCGACCAGACCGCGCCCATCTCAGGCAATGTATAGCGTTCGATCATTCTTGGTTTTTTGCCACGAATAACACTAATTTCACGAATTGATTATTCGTGCCATTCGTGTAATTAGTGGCTAAATAATTCCCTTCGATATCAACAATTCCGCATTCAATATCGCGCATCCCGCCGCACCGCGGACGGTATTGTGACTCAGCGCGACGAAACGATAATCAAAGACATTGTCGGGAAAAACACGCCCGACGGTGATCGTCATTCCGTTCCCGTTGTCACGGTCGAGCCGCGTCTGCGGGCGCGACGGCTCGTCCGTCACATCGATGAAGCGTTGCGGGGACGAATGCAGATCGAGCGATGGAAACTTCCTCATCGCGTCAACAACCTCCTCAAGTGTCGTTTTCTCCTTGAGATTTACGCGGACAGAGACCATGTGGCCGTCTACTATGGGCACTCGCATGCACTGCGCGGATAAAGGAAAGTCCGCCTTCTCAATACCGCTCTCGGTAAACACGCCCAGTATCTTTTGCGCCTCGGTCTCTACCTTTGGCTCCTCGCCGGCGATGTACGGGATGACGTTATCGAGGATATCCATCGACGCGACGCCCGGATAACCCGCGCCTGAGATCGCCTGCATCGTAGTTACAATGCACGACTCGACGCCGAATTTCCGGTGTAATGCCGCAAGCGGCGGTGCAAAGCTGATCACCGCGCAGTTCGGATTCGTTACGATAAAGCCCCTGGCGTATCCGCGATTCTCCTGCTGACGCTTGATCAGATGCGTATGGTCGCCGTTGATCTCTGCGATCATCAGCGGCACATCCTCGTCCATCCGATAGCTTGAGGAATTTGAGATCACGGGATAGCCCGCACGTGCAAAAGCCTCCTCGGTCTCGCGTGCGATATTGGACGGCAGGCTTGAGAATACGATCTCGCAATCAAGCGGCGGCTCGATCGGCTGAACGACGATATCGCGAATATTCGCAGGGATCGAGCCCGGCAGCTTCCACGCGCAGGCCTCGGCGTACGTCTTCCCTGCCGACCTGTCCGACGCCGCCAGCGCAGTTATCTCAAACTGCGGATGGTCCTCAAGCAGCTGCGCGAACCGCTGCCCGACCGTGCCTGTTGCACCTAAGATCCCGACCCTATACTTTTTTGTCATCAATGATACTGAGTTGAGACTGTGTTCGTTGAAGTTGCCGCAACCAGAGCCAAAATCCAACGCTGACCCAAAACGAAACGAAGGGACTAAGCAGTCCCGCAAACATCATCCAAAGGAACGCCCCCACTCCGTGGGGATCCGGGTCCATGGCTTTTTCGAAAATCGCGTTATATCCAATCATTGGAATAAGCGTAGTCAGCGCGACGAAGACGGTACATGCGATGATTGCCGGTAAAACGCGGATCACAGCAGAGCCACCTTTATTCTTCGCACGCCCTCAGTCATTTTTTCCTCGGTATTACAAAACGAGAGCCTCAAAAATCCCTTTGCTTCGTCGCCAAACGCCACGCCCGGAACTGTGATCACGCGATTTTGCAGGCATTTCTCGGCGACCTCGATATCGTCACCAAGCGAGCGAACATCGAGCATCGTGTAAAACGCTCCATCGGGTGACGTTGCCTTGAGACCGAGTTCCTTATCTAATAGCTCGACGAGAAATTCGCCGCGTTTTTTGTAAAGGTCGCGAGCCCCTTGTTTGGCTTCTTCGGCCTCGGGCGTCCATGCGAGCAGCGATGCCTTTTGCGTGATCGCCGACGTGCAGACGGTCAAAAATCCGTGTAATACCTGGATCGTGTTCACGACATCCGACTGAGACGACGCAACCCAGCCAAGCCGCCAGCCGGTCATAGAGAGCGATTTCGAAAGGCCGCTAACGATGATCGTCTTGTCGTAATATTCCGACGCGGAATGCGGCCGCTCGCCAAAATACAAGTCGCTGTAGATCTCATCCGAGATCAGGTAAATTCCGGTTCCAGCAAGAGCCTCAGCGATCTGTTTCAGGTCGTCCGGCGTTAATATCTTGCCCGTCGGATTGGATGGTGAGACAACGACGGCTGCCTTCGTCCGCGGCGTTATGCCGGCCTTGAATTCCTCAATATCGAATGCAAAATCCTTGTCCGCCGGCAGCCGATAGTAATTAGGTTTGCCCTGAGCGATCCGGACGCACGCGTCGTACGCAGGAAAGCTCGGATTCGGCAGCAGCACTTCGTCGCCGACGTCCACGATGCACATAAATGCTGCGGTCATGGCCTCTTGCGAGCCGCAGGTGACGACGACATCATTGCGTTTCAAATTGAGATGCGGGTATTGCTCGGCGATCTTATCGCGAAGAGCAGGAATGCCGGGATGCGAGGTGTAGCCGTTCTGCTCCTCGATCGCGATCCTCGCGGCCTCACGACGCATAAAGTCGGGCGTCGGAATGTCGGGCTCGCCGAGTCCAAAGTTGATCGAGTCCGGCAGTGCACGCTCGAAAAACTGCCTGATGAGCGTCGGCTGCAGGCCCTGCATTCGGCTTGCCGGTGTAAATCCTGCTTTCTCAGGAGAAGGCATCATTGATCGGCAGCCTCGCTGTCGATCTCGCCCTCAAGATCGTCGCGAATATCGCCGACCTCGACGTTGAATTCGCCCTCAGCCTGCGTGGTCGGGTCGCCGGTTAGAATACCGCCGATCGTCTCGACCTCGCCTATGATCTTTTGCCCGAGGCCGCTGATGTGGTCGGTCAAGGTGTCTTTATCGTTGTCATTTGGACCCATTTATTTCCTCTACCGTTATTTTATCAGCGTTCCACCCCGAAATCGATGAAGCCATTGTGAGGATTGGCGGATAGCAGCCTTACGCGAACCTTGTCGCCCACATCAACGCCCTGCTCGCCTCTCACGACGCGCCCATCAACAGGCGGCCGCAGGATGCGCGCAAAGACTCCGGCAGATGTATCGCCCGTGACGATCGCGTCGTACGACTCGCCGATATGACGCTGCATTACGGTCGCGGCGACGATCTTTCGCATTTTGCGCTCAACCTTACGCGCGGCCTTTTCCTGAAGGTTGGCGTGCTCGGCAATTGCGTCGAGCTCCTCGGCTGAATACGGCGACAGCGTTTTATCGATAACGCCTTTTACAAGACGCTGAACGACGATATCCGTAAATCTGCGATTCGGAGCCGTTGAGTGAGAGTAATCATTTACTGCCAGCCCAAAATGCCCGCCCGCGTCCTCGCCGGGCCGTTGAACAACATAAAGTCCCGGGCCGATGAGCTTAACTATAGACAACGACAGATCAGGAAAATGCTCAGGATCCGCTTCGCGACGCTTATTCAGGAATGTCGCAAGTGCCGTCTGATCGGGCTCGGCCGGCAGTTGCTCCCCAAATTCAGCCGCAATGCGAACGATGCCGTCCCAACGCTCGGGATTTCGCACCACTCGGCGCAGCGACAGGGCTCCGCTGTTTTCGAGAAACTCCGCCATCTCGACGTTGGCGGCGACCATAAAGTTCTCGATAAGCTTGCGTGCACCATTTGGCTCGACCCGTCTGATCTGCTTGACCTCGCCATTCTCTACGACCGCGGACGACTCGATCGATTCGAATTGCAATGCGCCTTTTATGTCGCGATACTTCTGCAGTCTCAATGCTGCCTTTTGCTGCAGCTCGATCTGCTCCGTGAGACCGCTGACTCTCGCAACCTTCTCAGGAACAGCTTGCCCATCGAGCCACGGACCGATCGACTCGTAATCGAGCTTTGCGTGATTATTGACGAGTGCTCGGTAAAACGTACTCTCGGGCACATCACCGTTTTCCTTGATCGTCATATCGGCGACGACCGCCTGGCGATCCTCGCCTTCGTTTAGCGATGTCAGCTCGGTCGAGAGCTGCTCAGGCAGCATCGGGAATATCTTGCTCTCGGTATAAACGGTTACCGTGTTTTTTGCAGCGTGATGATCGATCGGGGTGTCTTTGCCGACCTTGGCATCGACATCTGCGATCCCGACGAGCACTCGAATGTCGCCATTCGATAGTTGCTCGGCCCATTCGATCTGGTCGAGGTCGCGCGAGGTTGTGTTGTCGATCGACGACCACAACAGATCCCGCATATCCCGAACGGCGGCCGTGACGGTCGGGGCGGTATTGTCGATCTCCTTGACCTGGTCCCAGACTGCTTGCGAGAAGGCGGGCTCAAAGCCGTTCTCGACCATTGCATTCTCGGCTTGATGTTCAAATTGGCTGGTTTTTACGTGGTCGTTCATAGGCAAGGCGACTATCGCGCAATCCGCTCGAAATTGAAATGCTACTTTTCGCAAAACGACACAAAATGCACGAAATGACATCTTTTGCACAAAATGACGTACTTTGCCCAAAATGACCACTTATGCACACGCGGAGGCACATAAACACTGGGTTCATACTTCCTCGCGGAGCCAGCCATTCCCGCTTTTCCGGTAACGTTTTATTTCCGCCGGTGCGAAGGGTTCGCCCGGCTTGCGGCTCTCGAGGCGAGTCACGTTAAGTCGCGGTTCGTCGAATTCTATGAAATTGAACGAATGCGGCTCGCCGCGAACGCGTGTCGAGGTGGCCGTTCCGGCCTGGATCACAAGCGCGTTGGTACCGTCACCGAGAGCATATCGCTTTGCCGTCGTGTCGATGTGGCTCACGTGCAGATGACCCGCGAGCAGCACGTCACCGCCGCAAGCCGCGACCGCAGCCATCGCTTCATTTGCACGGCCGACCACATCCGAGTGGTGACTGTTCGCCGGCAGATCGAAGGGGTGATGCGTCACGACGACCTTCAGGATCTGCTCGCCGAGCGCACAAAGACTGCTGCGGACGAGATCGATCTGGTCCTGGTTGATCCTGCCGCCCTTCACGACATTCGATCGGGCCGTATTGAGGCCCACGATAGCAAGCTCCTCGTCAAAAAATGTCGGCGAAAGGTCATCGGTGATGTAATGGCAATATTTCTCAAGCGGCGTCACAAACCGTGCAAAGAGGTTGTGTGCGGGAATATCGTGGTTCCCGGGAACCACTATCTGGGGCGTCGGCAGACGGTCGAGAAATGTCCTGGCGTCGATGAATTCGCGGCTTTTCGCACGCTGCGTTAGGTCGCCCGAAACGACGACGACGTCAGGAGCAAGCGCGTTTACCTTGTCCACAACGCAGTCCACGATGCCAGCGTCGATGGCACCAAAGTGCAGATCCGAGAGATGGACGATGCGTCTCATTGAGTGGGCTGTATTGGAACGATCACCTTTAGCGCGCGAGGCCTGATGCGATATTCCAACGGCGTTTGCATGGCCTCAACTTCGCCGTCGAAAGCCACCAAGACGGCGTTTTTTCGGACGTCGATCGTTATTGCATCAGTCGTCAGGGTCTGAAATTCCTTCATCGTGTCGAGCATTCCAAGCAGAGTCCTCAGCAACAGCCTGATCACGCCCCAGCGACCTCCGCGCCGCAAAAAGTACACGCTTAGTTTGCCGCCTTGCAGGCTCTCTCTCCTTCCGATGTTGTACTGATCGATGGAATATTCGTTATTGCCGACAAAGACGAACGGCACCTTGTGCGTGGAGCTTTGCCCGTCGATATCAAAGCTCACGCGGAAAAAGGGCTCTCGCTTGAAAACCGTGAGCGCCGCAAAGATCGCCGCCGACCATTTGCCACGGCCAAGTCGTTCCTGCTGCTGCTCGCGTTTGTGGACTATTCGCGGATAGAGTCCGATGCTCGAGTTATTGAGGAAAATCCGCCCGTTGACCTCGCCAACATCGACCCTTCCGACTTGGCCCTCGGCGATCGACATCACGGCGCCCGCCAGTTCCTGGGGTATTCCAAGGTCTTTCGAAAAGTGGTTGAGAGTCCCGAGCGGAAGGACAGCGAGGGTCTTCCCGCCTTCGAGAGCCTTTGAGGCGACCGCATTGACCGTTCCGTCGCCGCCGGCGGCTCCGATGATCTCAGCTGTGGACTTTTCAGCCGCTGAAAATATCTCGTCGCCGCCTTTTGCGAGAGTTACTTTCGCATCGAGGCCTGCATCGGCACAGGCCTCGACGACCCCTTTCTCGGTCTCGCCTTCGACAAAGCTTCCGCCTGCGGCGTTAACGATGATCTCGATTTTGGACACACCCCAACGTTAGCACGCCGCGATGTCTTGCATCCTACCGTAGATAATCCTCAAGCTGCGTTGAGGCGTCTGTCTTTTCATCGCGGTATTTGACGATGATCGGACAGTAGATCGAGAGGCCGTTCTGCTTACCAAAGTCGTTCGTCACAGCACGTGAGCCCTGCACGACAACCGCTCCCGCAGGGATCTCGAGCGAACCGCCATCCGCAGCCTTGATGATCTGGTTATTCGGGAGGTCAAACACCGGTGTCGATCGGGTCAGGATCACACCGCTTGCGAGGACAGCGCGTTCTCTCACGATCGTGCCCTCGTAAACGCCGGTATTTCCGCCCACGAGAACGTCGTCCTCGATGATCACAGGAGTTGCGTTGACTGGCTCCAGCACGCCTCCGATCTGCGCAGCGGCCGAGAGATGAACGCGTTTACCGATCTGTGCGCAAGAGCCGACCAGAGCGTGGCTGTCGACCATCGTTCCCTCACCGACATACGCCCCGACGTTGATGTATGCCGGCGGAACGACAACGACCGTCGGTGCGACATAGCTGCCATCTCGGATCGCCGACCCGCCCATGACGATGCGAACTCCGTCCTCCAGCGTCATCGGCCGTAGCGGGAATGTGTCCTTGTCAAAGAATCGCAGCGTCTCGGTGGGCTTACCCATCTCGACCATCTTGCCCATCCGAAAGCCGAGCAGAATTCCCTGCTTGACCCACGAATTGGCATGCCAGGATCCGTCCGAGTCCTTCTCCGCAGAGCGGATCTCGCCACGACGCAACGCGGTCTTGAATTCCTCGTAAACCTCGCGGTCGTCGGATGTAAATTCCGATTTGGCGAACATCGTCTCGATCTTTTGTCGCAGTTCCATGGCTACAGCTTTAGGTCCTTTATGATCGCCCTCAGCTTCTCCTGCGTCGCCTTTGTCACCGGCACGAGCGGCAGGCGAAGGTTCTCTTCGCACAGTCCCATTTGGGACATCACGAACTTGCATGGCGCTGGCGACGACTCGATAAAATTCGCCTCCATCAGATTCAGGATCTTGTAATGGATCTTGCGCGCGAAATGGAATGAGCCGTTCAGGGCATGCCCGACCATTCTCGATGTTTCTTTCGGGATCTCGTTCGCACAGACCGAGACAAGCCCGTCGCAACCAAGGGCGATGAGCGGTATCGTCGTTGCGTCGTCACCCGAAAACACGGCAAAGCTTTTGGGCCGGCCCGCGAGGATCTCCATCACCTGCGAAAAGTTGCCGGATGCCTCTTTGCTCGCGACGATATTCTCGTATTTCTCCGCGAGCTTCAGCGTTGTCGCCGCTGAGATATTCGACGAGGTCCGGCCGGGGACGTTGTAGAGCATGATCGGAAAGCCCTTGACGCTTTTTGCGATCTCACCAAAATGCGCGAGCATCCCTTCCGGCGTCGGCTTGTTGTAGTACGGAGCGACTACGAGCGCCGCATCGGCGCCGGCCTCGCGGGCTTTTCGCGTAAAGTCGATCGTCGCGGCCGTGTTGTTGCTCCCGGTGCCGGCGATAACGTGCACCCTTAGACGCTTTGCAACATCGACGGTAAGGCGAATGATTTGCAGCCGCTCATCATCGCTCATCGTCACGCTTTCGCCGGTCGTACCGCACGGCACAAGTATCTTCACGCCGCCCTTCACCTGTCGCTCGACAAGCTTTGTAAAACAGGCATCGTCGATCGACCCGTCCCGTTTGAACGGCGTCACAAGCGCGGTAGCACAGCCACGCATCCAGCTAACTTTCATCGTCATACGATCTATTTTC
This sequence comes from Pyrinomonadaceae bacterium, assembly GCA_035995005.1. Taxonomy (GTDB): domain Bacteria; phylum Acidobacteriota; class Blastocatellia; order Pyrinomonadales; family Pyrinomonadaceae; genus OLB17. The sequence continues at coordinate 21,817 of DASYKW010000236.1, read as the reverse complement.
GCACTATCTCGTCCACGACATCGGTGAACTCGTAAAACCCCTTCTTCCCGACCACCCATTCCGCTGCCATGATCGCGCCCAGAGCAAAGCCTTCGCGCGAGCGGGCGGTGTGTTCGAGCAAGATCTGGTCGGCAGGACCGTCGAATCCTACACGGTGTGTGCCGGGAATGTTACCCGCACGGGTCGCGGCAACTTCGCCCACATCAACGTGCTTTGAAACTACATCCTTTAGCTTCAATGCCGTTCCGCTCGGGGCGTCCTTTTTGCGCGAGTGATGCTGCTCTTCGATGAATGCTTCGTACTCGGGAAACCTTGCAAAAAGCTCGGCCGCGAAGTCGGCGACCTTGTAAAAGAGATTCACCCCTATCGAGAAGTTCGCCCCGAAAACAAACGCGCCGTTACCGTCCTTGATCGTTTTCTCGATCTCGTCACGCTGCGCGTTCCAGCCCGTCGTACCCTCGACGATCGGCACGCCCGCGGAAACGCACGCCTCTACGTTTCGGAGCACGGCCTCAGCCGTCGTGAAATCGATCGCAACCTGGCAGCCGCGCAACTTTTCCGCCAACGCCTCCGCCGAAAGGGCCGAGTCCGCATCGTTAACGACACAGCCGATCTCGTGGCCCTTCTCCGTTGCGAGTCGCCCGATCAGCTTACCCATTGCCCCATGGCCTATCAGTGCGATTTTCATACGTAGGATTTCAACACAGGGAGCACGGAGAGCGCCGAGTCTCAAGGCTATTTATTGGTCTCTGTGCTCGCTGTGTTCTCAGTGGTCAATAACCTCTTTACCAGCGATAGATACAACTCCACCGCCCGCTCGAGGTCCTTCTTCAAAATAAACTCGTCCTTTGTATGAGCCACGAGGATCGAGCCTGGACCGAGGAGCAGCGGCTTGCCCCAATTTGTAAGATATGGAATGTCGGTCGTAAACCTCACGACCTTTTTCTCAAAGCCATCAACTTCAACCATCCTGACAGGCTCGCTGCAAGACAAGACCTCGATCTCACCCCGGTCCCGAACTACACTTCTCAGGGCCTCCTCGATCGGAGCCCGCGGCGTGGTGAGACGGATCGCAATGCCTGCCACGGCTGACGGCGGAATGACGTTCAAAGCCACGCCTCCCTCTACTGTGCCGATATTGACGGTCGTCTCGCCAAAGAAATCGTCATGAGGAAACTTGGTATGCCGAACGTCCTCCAGGATGTCGAGGAGCCGCTCGATCGCCGAGTCGCCATGCTCCGGGTAAGCCGAGTGCGCGGCCTTACCCGCCGTTTTGATGTTGATCCGAAACGTGCCCTTCGAGCCGATCGCCAGATCGTTATCTGTCGGCTCGCCATTGATCATGTATTCGCACTTGGCGGCAAGCGGATGATCGTTCGCAGCTCTCGCCCCGGTTGAAGAGCGTTCCTCCTCGACCGTATACAGCAGTCCGATGTCTTCGACCCCTTCCGCCCGCAATTGCTCGGCGGCCGTGATCTGGGCCGCGATTATCCCCTTTGCATCGCACGAACCTCGGCCATAGATCTCTTCGTCGTCCTCGCTCGGTGGAATAAATGGCGGCACCGTATCCATGTGCGTCGACAGCCAGACACGTGGCGTTTCATTAAGCCACGCGATCACGTTGTTTTGGTTCTCCGAAACTTTCTGCAGCTCTACTGTCCAGCCAAGTGACTGCAAATGGTCACGCAGCCAAAACCCGACCGCCTCCTCGTCTCCGGACGTGGAAGGTACGCTCATGAGAGATCGTGTAAGTTCGAATAAGTTCATAAGGCGTTGGGAGAGCCCGCGCGCTTTTGCATAGATTGGCTAGCCAACCACTCGAACAAGCCCGGCTCCGCGATCGCTTTGCCGAAGATCTGATGTCCGTCGCCGAGATACTCAGTGTATCGGACATTCGTGCTTCCGTTATCCTGTAAAGCTTTGACGATCGTACGCGAGAATTTCACCGAGACCGATTCGTCGTGGTCGCCGTGAAATACCCATGCCGGTGTTTGCCCGATCGCTTTTGCGATCTCCTTGTACGGCTCGGGAGATCCAAGCATGTCGCCGACTGATGGAATGATCGCGTCGCGGTCGCGCGGGTTCATAGGATATGTGCCCACGACACCGCCTGCGACTGGTAAAAGCGCCGCAAACTTGCGCGGATGTGCAGCGGCGATCTGCCATACGCCGTAGCCGCCGAGCGAAAAGCCCGCGAGGTAAATTCGATCGGTATCGCCGTTGAATTCGTCCACTGACCTATCGAGCGCCGTGAGCGCATAGTCGGACATATTCTGCGCCGCCCAAAAGGTATCGTCTTCACACTGCGGGAGCACAACGATGAAATCTATTTTGTCTTTTACCGGTTCGATCGCCCAACGGAATCCGTCAACTTGCGCGATATTGTCCGCACCGCGAGCACCGGAGCCGTGAAGATATAGCATGACGGCTGGCTTTTTATTCGGATCGCGATCTATGGGGACAAAAACCCGGTACTGATATTCCTTGCCGTCGACCACTACGCTTCGCGCGAGAAAGTTGGCCGGGACGTTGTTGCGATTCGAACAAACGCTGAGAAGTGCGACGAGAAAAAGCAGGAATGGACAGATCTTACGCATCGGAATACCAGTCACGGTTAGAAGAATTCCCCGTGAAGCTTATTGATGACATCCGCAGCGACTTTTTCCTTCACAACGAACGTCAAATTTACGCTCGACGCCCCGTGCGAGATGAGCGCGATATTTATGTCCTGGATGGACGAAAAAATGCTCGAAGCAAGGCCGGTCGAGGCGCGCAGACCTTCGCCGACGACACAAATGACGGCGTAGCCGGGCTCGACCTCGACGTCGCCGAGGCGGCGTAACTCGGTGACGATCTTCTCAAGCTCGGCGGTGTTATCCAGCGTCAACGCGACCGATACCTCGGACGTCGAGATCACGTCAATGACCGTGCGAAACTGCTCAAAAACTTGAAACAGCCGGCTCATAAACCCGTAGCTGCCGAGCATGCGGGCAGAAGTGATCCGAAGGATGGTGATGTTCTTTTTGTGAGCGATCGACTTGATCTTGGTTGCCGTTTCGTCCGAATCCGCCAGCACCATTGTCCCCACTTGCGCAGGCTCAAAGGTGTTGCAGACGCGAACAGGAATATTGGTGTCGACGGCGGGCTTGATCGTTTTCGGGTGCAGGACCTTTGCTCCAAAATACGCGAGCTCGGCCGCCTCCTCGTAGCTAAGCACAGGTATCGTCCTTGCCTCGCCGCATATCCGCGGGTCACAGGTCATAACACCAGTGACGTCCGTCCAGATCTGCAGCTCGGCAGCGTGAAGAGCCGCAGCAACCATGGCCGCAGTGTAATCCGAACCGCCGCGGCCCAAGGTCGTCGTCTCGCCCGCGCGATTGGCCGCGATAAATCCGCCCATTATCGGCACTTCGCCGGCTTTGATGAGCGGCATAAGTTCGAGCCCCACAAGCTCATTCGTCTCTTCCACGTAAGGTGTCGCGGCTCCAAATTCGTCGTCCGTAACGATCAAGCGCCGAGAATCGACTTGCCTGGCTTTAACGCCTCGCGTCTTGAGAACCTCAGCGAGTAAACGCGATGAAAGCTGCTCACCATATGAGACGATCGCATCCTTCAGCATTTGCAGCGGCAAGCTGCGACGCGAGACACGCATCAGCAAGTCGCTCAACTCTCCGCGCGCAAGATCGAGCTCGCCGTTGAATTCATTAGGCTGGCCAGTAGGCAAAAAGTGATTCGCGACCTCGACATGGCGCTCATAGTGCGGCTCTAGCGAGGCGATAGCGGCGGCGAAATCACCATTTTTGGCGGTTTCAAACGCCGTCAGCAAGGCGTCCGTGACCTTTGTCATCGCCGAGACGACAACGACAGGCCTTCGCTCGATCTGCGAGGAGACGACGTGGATGACGCGCTCAAAGGCGGCGACGTCGCCCACGGACGTCCCGCCAAATTTCATTACTATCGGGAGCAAGTTTTCGCCCACAGAAGAGGATTTTGCCACGAATAACACGAATAGCACGAATCCGAGGCATTCAGTTCGTGTAAATTCGGGCCATTTGTGGCTAAACCCCTCCTATCCGCAGAGAACAGCGCCGCCGTTGATGTTAAGGATCTCGCCGGTAATGTGCCGCGCCCAGTCCGAAAGCAAAAAACAGATCGACATCGCGACATCGTCGGTCGTTGCCAAGCGTCTCAGCGGGATCTTGTCGAGTTGCTCTGCCAGATAGGCGGGGTCCTGCATCGCCTCGCGGACCATGGCAGTCTCTATCCAGCCCGGAGCGACCGCGTTAACACGGATCCGAGGACAAAGCTCGGACGCAAGAGCTTTGGTCATCGCGATCTGCCCGCCTTTTGACGCGGAGTAGTTGGAGTAATTCGCCTCACCGCGCTGTCCGGACGTCGACGACACCATAACGATCGAACCTGACGGCTGCTTTTTCATCGCGGGAACGCATGCCTTTGTCATCGTCCAGACCGATTTTAGGTTAGTGTTGATGACCTTGTTCCAGAGGTCCTCGGACATGTCCTCGATCGGAGCACCGTCCCACACCCCGGCATTACATACAAGCAGATCGATCTTGCCAAACTGTTCGATCGCTATCTTCGCGATAGCCTGCGCGCCTGAATATTCCGAGACATCTGCTGCAATCGTGACGGCTCTTGATCCCTTTGCCTTGCACATCTCCTCCGTCTCGGCGGCCTCTCCGGCGTTGCTGAGATAATTGATAACCACAGCAGCTCCGCCCTCTGCCAACCGCACTGCAGTCGCTCGCCCGACCCCGCGCGACCCACCCGTCACGATCGCCGTCTTGCCCGCGAAAAGCCCCTCAGGGAGCTTGATAGCTGAAAGGTCTTCGTTCATCCGCTCACATATTTTTACAGAAACGTCGGTCAACAACAACGTCATTTTCTTCGCCCATCTCGTGCGCCCAGACGTCTAACGCCCTGAAGGGAGAGATCCTGAATACAAAGCAAGGAGGCAAATATGAAGTTAGTTATTTTCGCATTCGCATTAATGCTCATCGGCGGCCTGACCATCGCTACTAGTGCCCAGACAAACCGCTACCACAATCGAAACATCAACGCCCGCGAGCGTCGGCAGCAGGAGCGGATCGCAAACGGGATCGAGAACGGCAGTTTAACTCCGGGTGAAGCGGCCCGACTCGAGAAAAACGAGGCCGAGGTCCGGCGGATCGAGGCCCGGCTTCGCGAGAATGGCGTTACCTCGAGCGAGCGAGCCCGACTCGAACATCGTCTCAACGAGTTGAGCTCACAGATCTATCGCCAAAAGCACGACCAGCAAGGACGCCGGCCGTAGCTTCGATACAAATGCATTCAGATCGGACGAGCCTCACGGGCTCGTCTTTTTTTTGTTTATCAATAGAATTGAATTGATGCACGACGCAAATCTCCTCGAAGATCAGCCCATTGCATGGACGCCGACGCATGAGCTCATCGAGCGCGCCCGGCTGACCGAATTTATGCGTCAGGTCGGCGTCACGACCTGGGATGAGCTTTACGCGTATTCGATCGGCGATGTCGAGATGTTTACCGCCGAGGTCCTGCGTTTTCTCGACATCAAATTCGACCCGCCATACGACAAACTTCTCGATAGGACCGACGGGATCGAATTTCCGAAATGGTGCGAGAATGGCGGGCTGAATATCACGACGATGTGTCTCGACCGCTGGGTCGACAATATCGGCGCTCAGCCTGCGATCGTTTGGGAAGGCGAATCGGGCCTCACAAGGACGCTCACTTATCGAGAGCTTCTGGACAATGTCGACGCATGTGCCGAAAAGCTCCTGGGCCTTAATATTCAAAAAGGTGACGCCGTCGGTCTACACCTGCCGATGCTGCCCGAAACGGTCGTTGCCTTGCTTGCGATCAACCGTCTTGGCGCCATAGCGGTACCGGTTTTCTCCGGATACGGCATTGACGCGATCACAAGCCGGATGGAGGCCGTAGGGGCGAAGGCCCTGTTTACCTGTTACGGCACGACACGTCGAGGTAAGCCCGTCGACATGCTTACGATCGCCTCCCGCGCCGTCGCGAACGTTTCGTCGATCGAGAATGTGATCGTGATCGACAGGCCTCGACCGAGTACGAGGAAGAAACACGACAGGCCAGCTGATGATACGCAAAAACGGATCTATGACCATGAATTGCAGCTTGAACTGCTGAAAAACGAACTGTTCCACGGACGGAATGTCGAGATCTGGGGCGTAGACCAGGGCCTTTTCCCAGCCGAAACGGCCATCACGCCCGAGAAGACCCTTGCCGAAGATCCGCTGATAACCCTCTACACCTCCGGCACGACGGGAAAGCCAAAGGGCATCGCCCACACTCACGCGAGTTTTCCGATAAAGGCGGCGCAGGACATGGCGTTCGGCACGGATGTCGGCGTCGGCACACGCGTTTCGTGGTACACGGACATAGGTTGGATGATGGGACCGTGGCTCATCTACGGCGCCCTGATCAACGGCGCGACGATCTGTATTTACGACGGTGCTCCTGATTATCCGCAGCCCGACCGGATGTGGGAGTTTTGTGCGAAGCACAAGGTCGAGGTCCTCGGCATTTCGCCAACGTTGATCCGTGCATTATCTAATTGCGGGGACGACCTGCCGAAAAAGCACGACCTCAGTTCCCTGCGAGCATTCGCCTCGACCGGCGAGCCATGGAATCCCGCGCCGTGGCGGTGGCTTTTCGAAAAGGTAGGCGATTCGAAGCTGCCGATCATCAACTACAGCGGCGGGACCGAGATCTCGGGCGGTATCCTGATGGGCAACCCGCTTTTGCCGATAAAGCCGTGCTCATTTCCGGCACCGTGTCCGGGAATGGACGTCGATATTCTCGACGAGAACGGCAAACCCGTTGGCGCCGGGCAAGTCGGTGAGCTTGTCATCAAACAACCGTGGATAGGCATGGCCCGCGGATTCTGGCAGGAAAAGGAGCGTTATCTCGAGACGTATTGGAGCCGCTTCAAAAACATTTGGGTCCACGGCGATTTTGCGATGCGTGACAAGGACGGCCACTGGTTCATCCTCGGCCGCTCAGATGACACGCTAAAGGTCGCCGGCAAACGCGTCGGCCCCGCGGAGGTCGAGTCCATCCTCGTCTCGCACCCTGCGGTCGTCGAAGCCGCCGTCATCGGCATCCCCGACGAAGCAAAAGGCTCCGCCATGGTCGCGTTCTGTGTCTTAGCCAACTCCCCTCCTTACAAAGGAGGGGTGGACGCCGCTTCGGCGGCCGGGGTGGTTCTGGGCCGGGAGCTCACGAAGCTAGTAGCAACACAGATGGGCAAACCCCTTTCCCCGTCAAAGATTTACTTCGTCTCCGCCTTGCCAAAGACCCGCAACGCCAAAGTCATGCGCCGCGTGATCCGCTCGGCCTATCTTGGCGAAGATCCCGGCGATCTTTCGGCACTCGAAGATCCGAAGGTAGTTGAGGAGATCGCAGAACTCGGCAAATGACGACTATCCACACGATTGGCCACGGGCGGCATCCGTTCGATTACTTTCTCGGACTGCTGAGACAGCACGGGATCGAATTTGTTGTCGATGTGCGGGCGTTCGCGAGAAGCAGGTGGCCGCAGTTCAATGGATCGGTGTTGGCTGAGTTATTGCGAGAAAACAATATCGGCTACGAGCACATTCCCGAGACCGGCGGCAAGAATAAACCGACGCAGGAGGACTTGGAATGGGGCGTGAACCGCATTGTCGAGATCGCCTCGGATCTGCCGACAGCAATCATGTGCTCGGAGTCAAAACCGCTCTCGGACCATAAGCAACCTCGTGCAAACTGCCATCGGGTCGGCATGCTGTCGCCGCTGCTGCGCGCAAAGGGCGTCGAGCGGATGGTTCATATCCTGCCGAACGGCGAGTCGATGGAATTCGACGAATCGGCGGTACCGTCGATCTGGTGATAAAGTCCCTAACAAAAACCGGCCTCAAGAGAGCGACGCTTGCTCTAGCTACCGAGCACCCTGAGTTCGCTCATGTCTACGAACGCTACGGCACGCCGCCGCTGTGGGACCGCGAGCCTGGGTTCGCGACACTGCTGAACATCATTCTCGAGCAACAGGTCTCGCTGGCGTCGGCTAAAGCGTGCTTCGACAAGCTCGAAGCCTTGCTCGGACATGTAACACCGCAAAATGTCCTAACGCTCAACGATGTGGAACTGAAAACCGTTGGATTCAGCAGGCAGAAGACGGCCTATGCGCGGCACTTGTCCGACTCGATCATCAATAAACATGTCGATATCGATGGTCTTCATCTGCTGCCTGACGCGGAGGTGAAAGCCGAGCTGATCAAGCTGAAAGGTATTGGCGAATGGACGTCGGACATCTATCTTCTGATGGCTTTGCTTCGGCCCGACGTTATGCCCAGAGGCGACATCGCTCTACACGAGGCTTATCGGAAACTGACCGGTGCCGAGAAACGACCGGACTCAGACGAATTCATCGCGATCGCGGAACGCTGGAAGCCGTATCGCTCCGTTGCAGCACGGCTGCTGTGGCATTTCTATCTAAGTGAAAAGCGGCGATAATACCCAACAATGAAGGTCCTCGACGTCGGCTGCGGCATCAACAAAACAGAAGGTGCGATCGGGCTCGACAACAACCCGCGTACGGCCGCCGACGTCATTCACGATCTGGGCGAGCTGCCGTATCCGTTTCCGGATAATGAGTTCGACTTGATCGTCTCAAATCACGTCGTCGAGCACGTACCGGACGTCATCGCATTCATCACCGAGCTTCACCGCATCACGCGGCCGGGTGGGCGGATCAAGCTCCTGACGCCGCATTACACTAATCCCGATTGGGCAAATGATCCGACGCACCGGAATCATATTAATTCCTATACGTTCAACACGTTCATTGCGGGCCGCGAGGTTTTCGACTTTTACACCGACGTGCAGCTCAAGCCGATCCGGACGTATGTCTCGCTGCTGTCGCTCTGGAAAGCCCTTGGGATCGAATTCCTTGTTAACACGGACCAGCGAAATTACAACCTAAGATTTCTGCGGAAGTTTTGGGAGCAGTATTTGAGTTATATCCTCCGCGGTAAGGAATTGCAGTTTGAGTTCGAGGTCGTAAAGACGCCTGGGGCCAAACAAATGGCGAACTAATACCGAACCGCAGAGCATCTTTAATGGTTAGGAAGTCTTGTCCGGTAAGGGGTTTAGCATTATGAAGATCCGTTTTATTGCACTCGCAACATTTCTCTGTTTGATGGCGAATTTTGTAGCCGTTTCCGCCGCTGATACACGTGGAAAACGCGGCAAGCGCATACGCGCGAGTCGTCTCGTCACCCTCTTGCCTGCCTCCGACGGGATAATCGTTTTCGATTCAAAACGTTTTCTCAACGAATCGCTGCCAGGCGTTCTCGCTGCGAATCAGCAAACACTCAGCGAGATAATGCGAAAGCTCAACGAGACGGCAAATCGCACGGGTATCGACCTTCGCAAATTCGACGAGGTCGCCGTCGGTATCAACATCAAACAGGTCGCGCCCGGCAATACGGACTTTGATCCCGTCGCGATCGTAAGCGGCGATATTAACGCCGGTACTCTCATAGCGGTCGCTAAGCTGGCCTCAAGCGGTACTTATCGCGAGGAAAAGGTCGCGGGCCGTACGGTTTATGTGATCGCGGCCAAGGATGTCCTGCAAAAAACGTCAGGTGTCACTGTCACAAACTCGAAGATCACAGCAGCTATGGATAGGGCGGTAATAGGCCTTAAAGACGTCGCCGTTGCGGCCTTTGACCAGAATTCGCTCGTACTTGGCTCATACGCCCGCGTCAAAGAGACACTTGAGGCGAGGACGCATCCCGGAACTGACCTGACTTCACTTCTTAACAAAAATCCGACCGCGATCCTCAACTTTGCCGCGAAAACGCCGGAGGGACTCGACGGCATGCTGCCTCTCGGCAAAGACATGCTCGGCGACAACCTTCGCTCGATACAGTATGTTTCGGGTTCGCTCGACATCGCCGCGACCGGGGCTACGCTCGCTATCGCGGCCAGGACCGCAAAGCCCGAGCAGGCGGCTAGTCTCAGATCGACGATCGACGGGCTGAGGGCCTTCGGCGGGCTGCTTGCCGGATCAAAACGTGCCGACCAACAGGTCTACGCACGGATGGTCAAGAATGTGAAGGTCGGGAATATTGGCAGCGACGTGACGATCGACCTTGTTGTTCCGCAGGCTGACATCGACACGCTGATCTCGGGCGTGAAATAGCCTATCGTCGTCTTCGCCGATAACCGCCGCTGTCCGATCGCTGTTTTGCGAATTGATCGAGATCCCGGTTGTACTTACCTTCCTCGTCTAAAAGAGGAAACAGCTGCAGGTCTTTAGATATGTAAGCCGCCCGTAGCTCCACCGGCCTCGGACCGGCCTTGATAACTCGGACAGTCGTCCCGCGAACCTCGCCGATCCAGGCCGCAAATTCATCCGCACGCCCTACGGTAGCCGAGAGCAGCAGAAGCCGGATGCGCGGCGGCGAGAGGATGATCGACTCCTCCCAAACATGGCCGCGGTCTTCGTCGGCGAGATAGTGGGCCTCGTCAAGAATGACGATATCGGCATCGACGTTAAATCCCTCGCGCAGTGCGTCAAAGAGCTGGTTTCGGTAGATCTCGGTCGTGCCGACAATGATCGGTGCGTTGGCATTTTCTTTTCGGTCGCCGGTAAGGATGCCTACATTCGGTGCCCCGAATTCGGCGATAAACTCGGCGTATTTCGAGTTTGTAAGTGCTTTTAGCGGCGTCGTGTACCAAGCGCGTTTCCCCTGGGCGAGCAAACGGCGAATCTCCTCGCGGGCGATCCATGTCTTGCCGCTTCCAGTCGGGGCGGTTACGAGGACGTCCTCATGCTCGATCGCCGCGAGCGCCTCGATCTGAAATTTATCGGGTTTGAACGGCTTTTGCTCCGGCACCCCGATTCCCGACAGCAGCCGCTCGACGGAACGAAGCTGGTTAGGCGTCAATGCGACTATGGGAGCGGAACTTTCCGCTGCAAACGGACGTTTACTTGATCGTTCTCCAGATGGGCGGAAACGCTTGTCCTGTGGACGTTTGCGGGAACGATCGCGGTTGTCGCGGCGAGGCATGAGGACAGATTAGAGGTTTGACGCCGGGAAGTCTAATTCTTCCATCGGACGGCACCGTTTGATAAGATAACTAATTGCCCCGCAACGAATAGCGAGGCGAGGACGTCTAATTTTTGGTTTTTCGAGAGACGTCATCATACGTATGTTCGAGCACTCAATATACGAAGCCGAGCCGGTCGCCACACCGCAAGATGAGGGCGATCTGTTCTATCAGTACGAGCTCAAGAGCTGGACGCTGACGCCTCGCATCTATAAGATCCTCGGGATCTCGGCCGCGGCAAACCTGCTCGCGCTCCTGATCATGGCTCAGACGTCGATCCTTACGATGAAGGGCTGTGACAGTCCGCTCGTCGGCAATGTGTGTCAGGTGCTGGATACGCTGTACGTTGGCACGCAAATGTTCGGCACTGAGCGTGACTACGTCGATGCCGTCTATGACAAGACGAAGATCGGTGACAGCGAGGAAGTGACGTTTGTCGACGTATCGAGCGACTCACTGCCGCTCTCATATCCTGAGGGCTATTTCCAACTGGCAAATCCTGAGCAGTTTCAGGCCCAACTCGACGCACTCAATAACCCGGCTTTGACGTCGAATATTCCGGGCATTCCAAACGGGATTCCAATGACGACACCGTCGCAGGGTAATTCGCTTTTGGACACAAAGCAAAATATTCCAACCGCCAATCCCAATGCAGTTGACGGCGAGCTGCCGAGCGGCTTTGGCTCGTCTACGGTGACAAGCGGAACCGGCCGTCGACCTCGAAAAGGTAACGGCTCAGGGACGATCGCGCAGGCGACACCATCGCCAACACCCGAGGTGCTACCGACGCCGATGACGAGCGACGCTGTCACGGCGGTGCAGATCAACAAAAAGCCGCTTGCGGATTTTGCAGATGATGTGTCGACCCAGTGGGAAGCGAAACAGATCGATCTGAATCAGGACTTTACGGTGACCCTGAACGCCTTTATCACCGATGACGGCCGGCTGGACATCAAAAAGTCAAAGTTTGACGTCTCGAAAGAGTCGGGCGACAAGAAGATGATCAATGTCGGCAAAGCGGCCCTTCAGGCTCTGGGCGAAAGCGGTTATCTGACCTTTCTTAAGTCGGCGGGCGTTGACCAGATAACGGCCGTCCTCATTCAGGACGATACGAATATCACCGTCCAGATCATGTCGGTTCAAAAAACGCAGGAGCGGGCTCAGTCCATCGCCAGCAACGTCGGCGCCGCTATCCTGATCGGCAAGACCGTTACAAAAAACCCAAGTGACGAGCGGACACTGCTCGACGGTGCTCAATCGACGACCGACGGCAAAAAAACGTTCGTTTTAAACTTTCAGATGCCAAAGCCTGTCGCCCAAGATATGATCAATCGAGCGTTGACAGACTCGCAGGCTAAAAAGAAGGCGCAGCCGCAACAGCCAAGCTCGAGCAGCGTTGGCAGGCCAAGCGACAATACGACGCAGAAATAATCTTTGAGCACGCGTAAGACCCAAAACTCGATCCTTGCCATCGCCACGCTTGGCGTATACCTCGGTCTGCTCCTGGCAGGTGCTCCGGGCGTGCTGGCTCAGGCCGCGACTGCAAAGCAATTCGATGTAAAAGACGAGACCGGCCGACGGGACGACCTCGACAAGAAGCCCGACGAGGGCCGCTCGCCCGTCACGGCGTCGATTCAGATCTATCTTGAAGACGTCGAGTATTTTCTTTCGTCGTTGGGCCGTCTCCAGACACGCGGCAAATTCGATTTTTCAAAGGACACATTCGACGTCGTCGAAACGACGCTGTTGCCCTGCGTTGATTCCAATCTCGCTGGTCGCTACTCGCCCGTCACGTTCAATTCCACCAGCGAAGCATCGCGCTCCGCGATCGAATATTTTAGCCGCGGCATGGTCTACGGTTATTCGCTCGGTGATTGCGTCCCGACGAACGAATTCAAGGGCCAGACGGCGGTCGATAACAAATTCGACTTTCATTTTGACGGCAAAGCGTTCTGGTCGAATGTCGCGGTCAGAAAAGATTCGCCGCAGCGTGCGGCCGACCTCCACCGAGAACTGACGGACACGCTCGCCCTCTTTGCGGCCGGCTCAAAGTCCGCGCTGCGGTCCGAGATCGTCAAGAACACTATCCTGCATGCCGACAACGATCAGGTCTCGATCGTCACACGCCTTCCTCGCGGCTCGTTAGACACGCTGCTTGCTTCTAACGCAAAGTAGCGGCGAGCATCAGTTTCGCCATCCCCCCAAGGATCAGTAGAGTCACAACGGAGTGACGCGGGTGTCAGTAGCCCGCACGTTAGTAAGGGCCACGTTGCCCTCCCTGACGGTCGGGCTACTGACACGACGCAGCAGAGGAAACCATGGCAGTCAACAGTTTTGCAGATAAGTTAGTAAAAAAAGTTTTCGGGTCGTCCAGCGACGTGTTTCTAAAAGGCGTCAAAGCTACCGTCATCCAAATCAACGCCTTCGAACCTGAGATCCAGGCGATGACGGACGAGCAGCTTCAGGCCCAGACGCCGAAGTTCCAGGCGATCATCGCCAGCCGCCTCGACGGCATCGAGGATAAAGAAGAACGCCGGAAAGAGGAACAGGCCGTGCTCCACGAGCTGCTTCCAGAGGCTTTCGCGACCGTTCGCGAGGCGTCAAAACGCGTCACGGGAATGCGGCACTTCGACGTGCAGATGATAGGTGGCGTCGCCCTGCACCAAGGCCGCATCGCGGAGATGCGCACAGGTGAAGGTAAGACGCTCGTCGCGACACTTCCCTCGTACCTCAACGCCCTCACGGGCCGCGGAGTTCACGTCGTCACAGTCAACGATTATCTTGCGTCACGCGACTCGGAATGGATGGGCCGCATTCACAAATTCCTCGGCCTAACCGTCGGCTGCATCCAGAACGACATGGACGACGTCGAGCGAAAGGATGCCTACGCGTGTTCGATCACATACGGCACGAATAACGAATTCGGCTTCGATTATCTTCGCGACAACATGAAGTTCGACGTGGACTCGCTCGTCCAGCCGGACCATTACTTCGCGATCATCGACGAGGTCGACTCGATCCTGATCGACGAAGCGAGGACACCGCTCATTATCTCGGGCGCAAGCGATGAGGCGACCGACAAGTACTACACGGCAAATCAAATAATCCCGCAGCTCGAGCTGGGTTCCAAGGACGAGGAGACAAAGGTCACGACCGGCGACTATCTGCTCGACGAAAAGAATCATTCATCTGTGCTGACCGAGGCGGGCGTCACAAAGGCTGAGAAACTGCTCGGCGTCTCAAATCTCTACGATCCCGGCAACATGGACATGCTCCATTGCGTCGAGTCGGCGCTCAAGGCACACACGCTCTACAAACGCGATCACCATTACGTCGTTCAGGACGGCGAGGTCATCATCGTCGATGATTTCACCGGCCGCCTCATGCACGGCCGCCGCTGGTCGGATGGACTTCATCAGGCTGTTGAGGCAAAAGAAGGCGTCAAGATCGAACGTGAGAACCAGACGCTCGCCACGATCACGCTTCAAAACTACTTCCGAATGTACGAGAAGCTCGGCGGCATGACCGGTACGGCTGAGACTGAGGCTGAGGAATTCAACACCGTCTACGGCCTCGACGTCGTCCAGATCCCGACTAACATGCCGATGGTCCGCAAGGACACGCCCGACGTGATCTACCGCACCATCGACGAAAAGTGGGACGCCGTTGTCGAAGAGATCAAGGACCTCAACGAAAAGGGACAGCCCGTCCTCGTCGGTACTGTCTCGGTTGAGAACTCAGAGCTCGTAGCAGCGAAGCTCAAGGCGATGAACGTCCCGCACAAGGTCCTCAACGCCAAATATCACGAGCAGGAAGCCGAGATCATCGCCCAGGCCGGACGCAAAGGCGCGGTCACCATCGCGACCAACATGGCCGGCCGTGGTACCGACATTTTGCTCGGCGGCAATCCCGAGACCCTCGCCCGCGACTATCTGAAACGTCAGGAGATCAATCCTGACGAGGCGACCGAGGCCCAGTTCGAAGAGGAATTAAAAAAGGCAAAGGCAGTCGTCAAAGCGGAGCACGGAGAAGTCGTAGGTGCCGGCGGACTGCACATTCTCGGCACTGAGCGTCATGAATCGCGGCGTATCGACAACCAGCTTCGCGGCCGTGCCGGTCGTCAGGGCGATCCCGGAAGCTCGCACTTTGTGCTGTCGCTTGAAGATGATTTGATGCGTATCTTCGCCGGCGATAAGGTCCGCTCGATGATGGAGTGGCTCGGCATGGAGAAAGGTGTCGCCATCGAGTCAAAGACCGTTTCACGTCAGATCGAGCGTGCTCAAAAGGCCGTCGAGGCCCGCAACTTTGAGACACGCAAGCACGTCCTCAAGTACGACGACGTCATGAACCGTCAACGCGAGACTATCTATGGTCTGCGGCGGCAGTTGATGTTTGAACCCGAGCATCGCGAATACCTGCTAGGCGATCAAGGCGTCGCACGCGACCTGCTCGGCGACCTGACCTCGAGCTTCCTGTCGAACGAGATCGCCCCCAAAGACTGGGATATTTCGACATACGCCGCGGAGATCGAGAGCATTTATGATGTCGACCCGGCCGTTCACGCAGGGGTTGATTTCAAAACAATGAACGCCACTGAGATCGAGGACGCGATCTGGGCAAAAGCGATCGCCAACTACGAGGCTAAGGAGAAACTGGCTGGTCCTGAGTCGCTTCGAGCCTACGAGCGTTACATCATGCTCAACATCATCGACTCGCAATGGAAGGACCACCTTCTGTCGATCGATCACGTCAAGCAAGGCATCGGGCTCGTCGGCTACGGGCAAAAGGATCCGCTCGTCGAGTACAAAAAGCAATCGTTCGATATGTTCCAAGACATGCTCGACCGCATCGACACGAATACGACAAAGGCGCTCTTTAACCTCGAGATCGTCAGTCAGGACGAACGCGAGGAACGTGAACGCCTCGAACGTCTCGAGATGCAGCGTTCACGCAGACAGGCCGCCGGAATGGCCTTTACCGGTGCGATGGCCACAGCCGAGGCCGCCGGAGCCGAGGCCGCCCGTCACACGCCCTTTGTTCGCGATTCTCCAAAAATGAAGCCTAACGACCCGTGCTACTGCGGCTCAGGGAAGAAATTTAAGAAGTGTCACGGGGCGGGCGTCTGAATCGCATGAAATGTATTTTTTCCTACATTCCCAGTTGCCCTCATTCTTCTTTGCGGGGAGCTCGCGGGTCAAATTCCGCCCTGCCGGGCGAATGTTGAACGGCATCGTTCGTCAAGTATTCCGTTTACTTCTTTGCCCCTTCAACGTTCTGGAACTCAACTCGAACCCAGGGAGGCAATAAGGACTCCCAGAAGGCATATGAACGCGCGTTCGAGGTAGACCTGCGTGATATCCACCTCTACATCCGCACGGCGGGGGTTCGCTGCACAACCTCGTGCTTTTGTGAGAATCGGTCGTAAATGCGTTTCCCGATCGTTCCCGAGGACCGACGAGTAATATCTTCATAGCTTGATCGTAACTAAATTGCCTTTCCAGCCCCAATCCGTCATAGTTAAAGTTTGCCCTTTGGCCGGAATTCACGACTATGATCACCCCAGAGAAGATACGCAACATCGCAATCATCGCCCACGTCGACCACGGTAAGACCACGCTCGTCGACGCCATGCTGGCGCAATCAGGAACCCACCGGGACAACGAAACAGTTGTCGATCGTGTAATGGACTCAATGGACCTCGAGCGCGAACGCGGTATCACGATCATGGCCAAGAACACCTCGGTGCGATATGGCGATTACAAGATCAACATTCTCGACACGCCGGGCCACGCGGATTTTGGCGGCGAGGTCGAGCGCGTTCTGAAGATGGTAGACGGCATAGTCTTGCTCGTCGATGCCGCCGAAGGGTGCCTGCCGCAGACGCGTTTTGTGCTGCGAAAGGCCTTGGAGCTCAAGCTCCCCGCGATCGCCTTGGTAAATAAGATCGACCGGCAGGATTCGCGGCCCGAGGAAGTTGTCGACGAGATCTACGACCTTTTTATCGACCTCGGTGCAAACGATAAGCAGATCGAGTTCCCTATTCTTTACTCGATCTCCCGTGACGGCATCGCCAAAAAGGAGCTCGCGGACGAGGGCAAGAACCTCAAGCCGCTGTTCGATCAGATCATAGAAACGATCCCTGCTCCGCATGCTTTACGCGACGATTCGCTCCAACTCTTGGTCGCGAATATCGACTACAACCCTTTCGTCGGACGACTTGCGATCGGACGTATCTTTTCTGGCGAGATCGCAAAGAATCAAGAGGTTGCGGTTTCAAAACGCGACGGCTCGCTTGTCAAGACTCGCGTAAAAGAACTTTTTGTCTTCGAGGGACTCGAACGCTCGACCGAGCTTAACGCGGGCACCGGCGAGATCGTCGCACTTGCGGGCTTTGACGACGTAGAGATCGGCGAGACGATCACGCTGGCCGACAATCCAAGGCCGCTGCCGCTGATCAACGTCGACGAGCCGACGATCTCGATGATCTTTGGCGTAAATACGTCGCCGTTCTCGGGGCTCGACGGCAAATTTGTTACTTCGCGTCAGATCAAGGAACGTCTCGACCGCGAGCTGCTTGGCAACGTCGCCCTTCGTGTCACCGAGACCGAGGCGTCCGAGCAATTTAAGGTATCGGGCCGCGGGGAATTGCAACTTGCGATCCTCATCGAAATGATGCGACGCGAGGGTTACGAGCTTCAGGTCTCAAAACCTGAGGTCATCACCAAGAAGGACGAAAAGACCGGCGAAACGCTTGAGCCGATCGAGCTTGTCGTCATCGACGTTCCCGAGGAATTCATCGGCGTCGTAACCGAGGCTATGGGCCGACGAAAAGGCCAGATGACCAAGATGATCAACAACGGCTCGGGCCGCGTCCGACTCGAATTCGAGACGCCATCGCGCGGGTTGATCGGATTCCGCGGCGAGTTCCTGACGGAAACTAAGGGCACTGGCCTTTTGAATACGCTTTTCCTCCGATTCGATAAATGGCAGGGCGAGATGCGTTCACGGCAGACGGGCTCGCTTGTCAACGACCGCATGGGCGAGACGAACACCTACGCCCTCTACAACCTGCAGGAACGAGGCACGCTCTTCGTAAAGCCGCAGGTCAAGGTCTACGAGGGCATGATCATCGGCGAAAATGCGCGCAGCGTCGATCTCGACGTAAACGCCATCAAGGAGAAGAAACTCTCCAACATGCGTACGACCTCAGCCGATGAGGCGATGCGGCTCGTGCCGCAGCGTGAGATGTCACTCGAGCGCGCACTCGAATTCATCGCCGACGACGAACTGATCGAGGTCACGCCGCTCTCCATTCGTCTGAGAAAGCGCGTGCTCAAATCGAACGAGCGGCCGAAGAAATAGTATTGAAGCTCAGTCCTACGTATCCATAACGGAAAAAGGCCCGCAGATCCTATGTCTGCGTGCCTTCTCATGTTTCGAACACCGTTCTCGTTCTACTTCGATCTGTAGCCGGCAGTTACCTCGCCCTTATGAGCGGCAAAAGCCGCCAGCACTTCCCCTTTCTCACGTGCAGGCACTTTAGCCCAATCAAGCGTGCGCCCGAGTTCGGCGGCCACTTCGTCGAATTCAGCGGGCGAGATCTTGAGGTCCCGATGGGCCTCCTCGAGACCCAGATGAGTGGAACCAGGTTTTGTCGGCGAGAATTTGAATGGCCCGCCGGTGACCTCGCACACCCACAAGGTCCGCATGAACTTTAGACCAGCCAATCTGCTGAGATTATTCCTGTGCCAATTCCTAAGCGCAGGGTTCTTCGAATTCTGCCCCACGATCGGGTTCTTCACGAGCGCGTCGCTAAAATGGTCAACCACCGCCGAGATCGCAAAGACACCGCCCAAGCGGTCATACAGGCTTTTCTCGGTTTGAGCAGATGCCTGCATTGACACTGTTATAAGAATGGCCGTTACGGCCATTACGTTCGCAAGTGATCTAATAACTGAAAACTGTCTTCTCATATCCCTCTTCCCCTCATATTCCGCTGACGTAAAACCGAGTTCCCGCTGATCGTGGATCATGAAAACTCCTTGCTCAAACGGCCGAGTGCCAAGGCACCGAGCGACAGGCCGAGGTCGCGAAGTGCGACGTCGTAGTAGCCAGGGATCATCAACAGATTGACGATGATCAGCACCAGCCATGCGGACACGACATAGCCGAAGATCTTCGGCTTCAAAAACACCCCGATACCCGCCACGATCTCGATCACGCCCACTACCAGCATAAATTGATGGCCGCGGCCGCCTATCATGTTATTCACCAAGGGCGGCAGATACTTGTCCCAATCGGTCAATACGTGGAAAAACTTATCCAGTCCTGCCACGATCGGTGCGACCGTAAACCCGATCCTTAATATTTGATATGCCTGAAATGCCGCGCTTTGCTCACCGGCGGCGGTTGAAGTTCGTTCCATAGTTTGTTCCATACTTGTTTCCCCCTTACGATATTCGGCCAAACGTTCGCCAGTTCCTTGAATTTAAAACACAGAAGATAAATAGTCAAGAGACCCGTTGACTTATTGGACTTGTCGGCTGTAACTGATAGAATGATAAACACGATATGAGCATAGTCAGAACCAAATTTGACCAGCGGTTTTTCGAGAGCACACGCGGTCGCGTAGTTCTTTTACTTCGCCATGCAGCAATGACGGTGAACGATCTCGCCGCCGAGCTCGGCCTTACGGATAACGCCGTGCGAGCGCATTTGTTGTCCTTAGAACGGGATGCACTAGTCAAGGTCGGCGGAGCAGTCAAGGGAGTCAGACGACCACATCTGCTCTATCGCTTGACTGACGAGGCTCGTCATATCTTCCCAAAGGCCTACGATTCCCTGCTCAACCGCCTCCTCGACGTGCTCAAGCAGCGTATATCGCGTTCATCGCTCGAGAATATCTTTCGCGATATAGGGAGCGAGATCGCCTCGGTGTCGCGGAGTCAGAGCGACCTGACACTGGATGAGAAGGTGGGAAGAGCGATCGAGACTTTGGGCGGACTAGGCGGCAGTGCCAAGGCGTTCAAGTCGGATGACCAGATCGAGATCAAGAGTGAGAGCTGTCCTTTTGCAGACGCGGTCGCAGAGCATCCTGAGATCTGCAAGGTAGCGGAAACAATGGTATCGGAGATAACCGGGAAACGGTTTCGCGAGTGCTGCGACAGGACCTCCCTGCCGAAATGCCGTTTTGTGCTGAAATTGGCCGCCTGAACGGCGCTTCCTATCGAACGACGCCCTCAAACACGGAGTCGCCTCTGCGCACCGTCTTCTGCACCTCAAGACTGAGCTTCGATTTGTCTTTGTTGGTCACGCACTGTGTCACAAACTTTATCTGTGCCTCGGTCCCGCCGGTAGCTATAGACTGCCACGTGCTGTCGGACGCGCTCCATGCGATCATTTCGATAAAGATCGGCATCAGGGCGATTCCCTTCTCGGTAACGCGGTAGATATCCTTTCGCTTGTCGCCGGGGTCTGGAGATTTGGAAATTAGGCCCTCGCCAACTAGATACTCAAGACGAGTCGCAAGAATGTTGGTCGCGATGTGCTCGTCGGACTTGAGAAATTCGCCAAAGGTCTTTTTGCCCCAAAAGATCATGTCGCGCAGGATCACGAGCGACCATTTGTCGCCCAATGCCTCGACCGCAAAATTGACCGGACAATCCGAACGCCTGCCTTTTAGACCTTTATTTCTCACCCTCAAAACGTAACACACTTGCACCTTGCAAGCAATAGATACTTGCAGTCTGCAAGTTTTTTCGATTTCGTGTATTTTTTACTTGCATATTGCAAGTGACTTATGTAACCTTGCAATCGTCCGAACAAATTAACAGGCTGGTAACTAACAATGAGGAAACTAAAACTACAGATGCAGATCACCGTCGACGGCTTTGTCGCCGGTCCCAACGGTGAACTTGACTGGATGACGTGGGACAACGACGACAAGCTCATCGCGCGGATCAACGAGATCACAGATTCGTCAGATAGGATCGTGATGGGCCGCAAGATGACGGACGGATTTATCAACTACTGGACAAGCGTCCAGCCCGACAGTCCCGAGTACGAATTCGCGCAGAAGATGATCAACATTCCAAAGGTTGTTTTCTCGCGGACCCTTGAGAGCTCGTCCTGGGTAAACACGACGGTCGCCAACGACATCAAAACCGACATAGCGGCTCTCAAGGAGGCTGACGGCAAGGACATCGTCGTTTATGGCGGGGCAGGACTTGTTACGAGTCTTGTCGGCGAGAACCTGATCGACGATTATTTTCTCTTCGTAAATCCGACGGCTATCGGCAAGGGGATGACAATATTCGCCGACGGACGCGGCCTAAAGCTTATCGATTCAACCGCTTACGCATGCGGGATCGTTATCAACCATTATCAACCGGCCAAATAAGGCCACAAAGGAGAAAACATGACACAGCTAAATCCATATCTCAGCTTCGACGGTAACGCCGAGGAGGCGATGAACTTTTACGGCTCGGTATTCGGGAGCGACCTCGCGACGGTGATGCGTTGGGGCGATAATCCGCAGTGCGAAAGCTTCTCGGACGCGGACAAGAATAAGGTCATGCACACGGCCCTACCGGTCGGCGACAGCATGATCATGGCGAGCGATTTTGTCGGAATGCCAGGTCAGGAATACACGGCGGGGAATAACTTC
>DASYKW010000235.1:0-17081 GCA_035995005.1 Pyrinomonadaceae bacterium | reverse complement strand
ATGGTATCGACGCCGTCGCAAAATACGGCGACTGCATCCAGATCGGTGCGCGTAACATGCAGAATTTCTCGCTGCTCAAATATGCCGGTCAAACGCGCAAACCAGTCCTTTTGAAGCGTGGACTTTCAGCGACGCTCGAGGAGCTGCTGCTCGCCGCCGAGTACATAATGGCCGAGGGGAATTACGAGGTCATCCTTTGCGAACGCGGCATTCGGACATTTGCCACGCACGCGAGAAATACGATGGACCTTTCCGTGATCCCGGCCGTCCATCGACTCACGCATTTGCCGATCATCGTGGACCCTTCGCACGGGACGGGCCACAATTACATGGTGACGCCTATGGCTCGAGCCGGAGTCGCGGTCGGTGCGGACGGTCTTATCATCGAGGTACATCCGTGTCCTGAAGAAGCACTTTGCGATGGTGCTCAGGCCCTCACACCCGCGCAGTATGTCGAGCTGGTCCAGCAGGTGAATGCTCTCTACGATCTCGTTGCCGAGCCGGCTGCGGTCATGGCCGAGAGCGATTAGACCTTTTTAAAAAATGAAAAGTCCGTGTCGATTCCCGAGATCGACACGGACCTTTTCTTGTCTCCGACCAGGCCTTTTGCCTATTTTGCCGGCCGGAGTCTCATGAGACCGTAGAACTGGATGTAGCAGCTCACCATCGAGGCGAGTATCAGGAACGTCATCGGGACGGTGCTAAAGCCTCCCGGGACAGCGGCTCCAGTGCTCTTACCGTAAATGACACCGAGCATCAGCGCGGCCAGCGTGACACCGCCGCGGACGGCGAGCCATCTCGACATCATTGGACGGTCGACCCGCGACGGCAGGAAGTATGGCAGGACAAGCACCATTCCCATAGTCGTCGCCATCAGCGTTCCGTCAATCGAAAAAAGCTGAGCCGACCTGCCATACTCGAGGGCCAAAAAGAACAGGACGAACAGCGTGTCCACGCCATAGCCGGCAATGCGAGTATTCTTTTCTTCTGTGTGTTTCATTTTATCTCTAGTGTGTAGAACGCGGTCTGCCGTTATTTCTTTTTGCCAGTGCCGCTGAACTGCTGATAAGCCACTCGGAAAAGCTCCGATAACGCCTGAGCCGTCTCGGGCGTCAGGTTCTTGTCTGCTCGCAAATGAGCGGACACGATGTCGGTTGTCGGCTCGTGCGGGTAATAGATCACCGGTTCGACGTCGGATGTCGACGAAGAATGCTTCTTCATCAGCCGATCGACCGGCATGTCGAGCCACTGCGTCAGACGCGCGATATTATCGGCGTCAGGGCGACCCGTGCCGTTCTCGATACGCGACAGTGTCGAGGCCGAGACCTCGGTCACATCAGCCACGTCTCTCAGGCTCAGGCTAAGTTCGTCACGGCGGCGCTTGATCGCACGGCCGAGCTCTACGGTGTTTATTAGACTTTCATTTTTAAATGCCATTTGAGTTAGTTTCCTCCTGAAATCTTAAGTGTCACTGATGCACTTGCCATTTCACAAATAAAACATAACACATCATTTTTTTGATTGCAACACTTTGTTTCGCACTTGCAACATAAATATTTTTCTGGTACATTGTACCACGGATGCAACATTTCGCGATCGAAACGTTGCATCCTGTACAAGAAAAACAGGAGACAATCACATGAAACGCAACATACACGAAACGCAAAACGACACGCAGCAGGCCGAGCTTATCGAGACACAGGAGCCGGTAAATAACGTCCTCGACTTCTCTTCTACGCTCAAGGAGCTTCGCAAGACGGTCGATCCTAATCTCATTCGTCAGCGGGCCGGACGCCGCGACCGAAACGGCAACGTTCATATGGTCGAGTACGTCGAGTGGCACACAGTCGCAGACATTCTCGACGAAACGGCACCGAACTGGACACATACCGTAAAGGACATTCGCCCGATAGGCGAGATCGTCACCGTAACCGTGGCGATCACTATCGATGGCGTTACCCGGGAGGGTGTCGGCACCGGCAAGGCGATCAGCGAGACGGGCATTAAGAAAGCCGAGCACGACGCACTTAAGCGTGCGGCGGTCAAATTTGGCATCGCACGCGAGCTGTATAAGAAGGAATTCGACTCTATCGATCAGGAAGAGGTCGCGCCCCAAGAGATCGAGCAGCGGCCCGTGATGACCGACCCGATCGCAAAAAGCCTCGGCGATATGGTCACGGCAAAGCAACTCAACATGATCCGCGCTATCGCTCGCGAGGGGAATATCGACGCCGAGGCCGAGTGTGCCCGAATGATGCATTGCGCGATCGACGAGCTCTCTAAGCGTGCGGCATCGGACCTCATCGATCGTCTGCAGGACATTCAAAGGAACACCGTCCCGATGCGTCGCGTCGGATAACAGCATCAGGCAAGCTTTGAGTTGTGATCTTTACGCCGCCTGCACAAAACCGTAAAGCTCCCACATCACAACTCAAACCCAAGTGCGGGGCCCCCGCCGCAGCATCTGCGAGCGGGGTGCAAAAACCAACCTCCCTCGATTTGCGTAAGAACCGTAATCCGCAACAGAATACGGTTCTACCTTTTACAAAATAAGGAGTTACTTATGGCACAAGAAGCGAGTGAGATGGCCGGATGGCCGACTCCGAGTCATGGCGAATTCGTCTGGACGGAGATCGCCTGCGCGGACGCTGACAAGGCACAGGCCTTTTATGAGAATGTGTTTGGCTGGACCTTCAAGCACGGCAACGCCGCGCCGGGAATGGACTATCGTGAGTTCTCGACCGGCAGCGACAAGCCGGTAGGCGGGCTTTATCAGATCGACCCGGCTTGGTTTGGCGATAATCCGCCGCCCGCCCACTGGATGATCTACGTCGCGGTCGACGACGTCGACGCCAACGCCGAGCTCGCTGAGAGTCTCGGGGCGACAGTCCACAAAAAGATGGACATTCCAAATGTCGGCCGCATGGCGATAATTCAAGACCCGACCGGCGCGATGATCGCGACCTTCAAGCCGCAGACATAGGGAGGAGAAATGGCTGAATTCAATATTCCGGAAACGGGAACGATCTGCTGGCGCGAGAATGCCACAAAAGACCTCGCAAAGGCGACGGATTTTTACTCAAAGATGTTTGGCTGGACGATCGAGCAGTCGAAGATCACACCAATGGCTTACAAAGAGATCCACATGGACGGCAAAGCCTACGGCGGTATGATGGCGATAGATGAAACGTGGGGGCCTGAACCGCCGCCGTCGTTCTGGCAGAGCTATGTTGCCGTCGACAGCGCTGACGAGACCTGCGAGAAGATCACGGCCAACGGCGGAAGCGTTAAGCACGGGCCATTCGACGCTCCGGGGATCGGCCGCATGGCAATGGTCATGGATCCGTCGGGAGCACACTTTGCGGTGATCCAATTCACGCAACCGGCGTAAGACGGCGGCCCGCGAAATACGCGAAAGGACGCTAACAGGAAGATGTCTTCTTATTAGCGTCCTTTCGCGGGCTAATTCTTTTTGTTACCTTCTGTGTCGTAGACCTCGATCGCCTCGGCGTAGCCCTTGACCTGCGGCAAAACCTGCTCGGCGTCACCGACAATGACAATCGCCATTTGATCGGGATGAATGTACTTCTGCGCCGCCGTTCTGACGTCGTCGACCGTGACCGCATCGACATTTGAACGATAAGTCTCGAGATAATCGGCGGGCAGGCCGTAAAGGTGTTGATTGACAATGAGATTCGTAAGCCCGTCCTGCGTCTCGGCACGGATCGGAAACACGCCGGTCAAGAAGCTCTGTGCGTCCGCCAGCTCATCGTCCCCTACGTTGTCCGTACGGATACGCTCAAGCTCATAGAAGAATTCCTTTAACGAGTCACCCGTGACCTCGTTGCGGACCTCGGCCGTTGCCTCGATATCGCCGGCAAGTTTTTTAGCGTTAAGCCGTGTATAAGCACCGTATGTGTAGCCCTTCTCCTCGCGAAGATTCATGAACACTCGTGACGACGCGCCGGCTCCGAGCACCTGATTCATCACGATCACCGGGAAGTAGTCGGGACTTGTCCTGTTGATCGCGATATTACCCATCACAATATTCGACTGGGCAGAGTCGGGACGATCCACAATGGTTATTGTGCGTGCGGCCCGCTCCGGCGGGGCGGCAAACGTGTCTTCCGGCGGAGTGCCGCGCTGCCAGTCACCAAACTGGGCCTGGACCTCTTTGAGAAACTCGTTCCGCTCGACATCGCCGACGGCGATCAGGATCGCGTTATTCGGGATATACGTCTTCGCCTGAAAGTCGCCAAGCTCTTCTTTTACAAGTCCCTCGACGTCTGCGGCATTGGGAGACACTGTCGCATACGGGTGCTTGCCGTAGACGAGCCTCGCAGCCTGTTCGCCGGCAAGAAACGACGACTGCGAACGCTGAAACTTGAGATGTTCGACCGTGTTTCGTCGATAAAGATCGAGTTCGTTCTCGGGAAAGGTCGGCCGCAACACTGCCTCCGCAAGCATATCGAGGATCTCGGTCGCATACAGCGAAAGCGACGAAGCAGATACGACGGTAAAATCGTCCGATGAGTGCGACGACAAGCTTGCCCCGAGGCGTTCGATCTTCTCGGCAAGCTGACGGCTGGTGTAATTCTGCGTCCCCTCGGTCAGCATCGATGCGATCGCGGACGTGAGCCCGGTCTTCCCTTTCGGATCGTTGGCGTCGCCCGAGTGAAACGCTAGCCGGTAGCTCACAAGAGGCACGCGCTCGTCGGCAAAAAGCACCACCTGGAGCCCGTTGTCGAGCTTGGTGCGAAAGGGCCTCGGTATGTCGAATGCGATCGGGGAGAGTGCCTCGGGCGGCGTTTGTCTGAAGTTCGTGGTCATTATCCTTGCCCCGCGGGAACGACATCGAGGAGCGCCCGGTTCTCGGTATTAAGGTAGGTTCCGACCGCGTTCCGGATGTGCTCCGGCTTCACTGCCAGCAGTTCTTCAAGCTCTCGATTCACGAGCGTGGGATCGCCGTCGTAAAGAGCGAATTCAGCGATCGCCTGAGCACGCGCCATCGATGATTGTCTTAGGCGGACGGCATCGTTTACGAGCTGGTTCTCGAGCTTTTCCATTTCTTCGCTCGTAGGCCCGTTAGAGGCGAGGTCGCGGATCTCCTGATTGATCGTTTCCCGGATCTTGCTGAGGTCCTTGTCGGGCTTCGGGATCGCACCAACAAAGATGCTCGACGGACCGCGTCGCTCATCGGTAAATCCAAAGAGCTGAATGACCGATTCCTCACCCTTTACGAGCTTTTGATAGAGGCGCGAGCTTTCGCCGTCGTAAAGGATCTTGCCGGCGAGATAGAGAGCATAGAATTCGGGCGAACGTCGCTGCGGAATCTTCCAACCGATCAGGAATGCGGGAAACGGAGCCAGTTTATCTTCCCATTCCCGGTATGTCGCTGCGACTTCTTTCGTTTCGCTTACGTCGAGATCCGGAGGCAAATTCTGCGTTGGGATGTCGCCGAAATAGGTCTCGATCAAGCCCTTGGCCTCCTCTAGCTCGAACGCACCCGACAGCACCAGCACAGCGTTATTCGGCGCGTAGTAGATCCTGAAAAATTCCTGCACATCCTCGACCGTTGCGTCGTCGAGATGCTCCATCGACCCGATCGTCGAGTGAGAATTGGCAAAATTCTTGTAGATCATTTCATTGATCAGGTCGAATATCTGCCCGTACGGCTGGTTGTCGTAACGGAGCCGTTTTTCTTCCTTAACGGCCTCACGCTGGTTATCGAGATTCTCCTGCGTGACGGCGAGCGAACGCATTCGGTCGGACTCGAGCCACAAACCAAGCGGTAGCTGATTCGCGGGCAACGTCTCGTAATAATTGGTCCGCTCGCTCGATGTCGTGCCATTCATCGTACCGCCGGCCTTCATGATGTGCTGGAAATGTCCGGCCTTCGGCACGTTTTCCGACCCCTGGAACATCATGTGCTCAAAAAGGTGAGCAAAACCGGTGCGGCCCTCGCGCTCATTTCGCGATCCGACGTTGTAATAGACCGCCATCGAGACGACGGGTATCGCCGTGTCAGGATTTAGGACGACGCGAAGCCCGTTTTTGAGCGTGTAATCGATCAATTCCAGCGGCTGTAACTTAAAGGTTTCAGACATACTTGCCACGTTTTATGAGAACACGTGCGATGCGAAAAATCAAAAATGCCGACTCGCGGCTTTTCCTCTGGAAATTTGACGCTTTTCGTTATATAAATGAGCACAACTTGAATACAAGATCGGCGGGATGATGAGTGCCGTCATACTCCTGCCGATCGTTTTTTACGGGCCGGGAGGCCCGACGTCACTATTTAGTACTACCCGTATGCGCATCTCGAGCCGCGTTAGTCTTCTACTTGTATCACTTAGCGTCGCGACATGTGCCAATTTCGCACAGCTCAAGTCACCCTTAAATGATACGGTCGAGCCCTTTTCGATCAGGCGCGGCAGCAGCTTTACGGCGTCGGGCGGTTCGACAGGCGTCGGCTCGTCAAGACCATCGAGCATCGCGGCCGATATTGCCGAGGTAGAGGCGATAATTCGCGCGAATTCGGTCGAGGGCAAACAACTCGACTCCAACGAGATGACAAAGCTGGCTCTCGACGGAGCCCTGCGAGCACTCGATCCGCATTCGAGCTATTTCGACGCTCGCGAGTGGCAGGACATGCTGGACGAAGAGCAAAGCGGCTACACAGGCATTGGTGCGACTATCGCGAATTTCGAGTCGGGCGGCGTCAGCGATACCTATGTGTTGGCGACGGCCCCGGGCTCGCCGGCGGCGCGGGCTCAGCTCAAATTTGGCGACCGTATCGTTGCCATAAACGGTGAAAAGATGTCCGGCAGGGATACGGACATCGTTCGCGACCAGATCCGCGGTGCGGTGGGCTCGGTTTTTCGACTCACGGTCGAGCGTGCAGCCACCAAACGCATGGAGACCATCGAAGTCCGTCGCGGCCGCGTGGCTCAGCCGTCGATCCCGGATGCTTACATTCTGCGGCCCGGCGTGGGTTACATCGAGCTTTCAGAGGGCTTTAACTACACGACATCTGACGAAATGGACGTCGCACTGCGCGAGCTTAAGAAGCAGGGGATGCGTGCGCTCATTCTCGATCTTCGCGGCAATCCCGGCGGCATCGTGGATCAGGCCGTGAAGGTCGCGGAGAAGTTCCTGCCCTCAGGTACGCTGATCCTCACGCAGCGTGGACGTTCGAGTATCGACAATCGCGTTTGGAAATCGGGAAATTCGAATCCCGAGACGATGCCCCTAGTCGTGCTCGTAAACGAGGACACAGCGTCCGCCTCTGAGATCGTCGCCGGAGCTTTTCAGGACAACGACCGGGCGATGATCGTCGGCGGACGTACTTTTGGAAAGGGTCTGGTTCAAAGCGTTATCGATCTGCCTCAGCGAACCGGCCTCACCCTCACGACCGCCCGCTATCTGACGCCGTCGGGCCGCTCGATCCAGCGGGATTATTCGAAGCTCGATTACCGCGATTACTACGATCATAAGAGTGTTGTGAGCGACATCGACCGGCCGTATTTTGAGGCCCGCACGGTCACGAACCGCCGCGTTTATGGCGGCGACGGCATCCAACCGGATGAGACCGTGAAGGATTCACGGCTCACAAACGATCAAGCGCGGCTGCTCGATCCAATATTCTTCTTCACGCGTGAGATAGCTAATGGCCGCACGCCGAGATCGAGCGTCTTTCAGCCGGCGGCCTTCGCCAAAGGTTGGTTTGCGGAAAGCATTTTGGTCGATGACAAGCTCGTCGCGAGCTTTGAGAGTTACGTGACCTCGACGACGGGCGAGAAGCTGTCGGCCGAGGCGCTGCGAGCGAACGCGGATTTTATCAAGCTTCGACTGCGGTACGAACTCGCGATCGCCGCCCGAGGGCTGAATGCAGGCGATCAGGTCCTGCTCCAGGACGATCCTCAGGCCGCGAAAGCTGTCTCGATGCTTCCTCAGGCCGCCCAACTTGCCCGCCTCGCGGAAGGAATACGTAACAAATAGAAAGCTCCGCACCTATTAGGGGTGCGGAGCCACGCGACCTAGAGCGAGGCAGATCAGAAATTGATCTTACCCGACCATTGCAGCCGCCTCGAGGCGTTGGTCACCGTATCGTTGATACGTCCGAAGATCGAGCTATTGATCACGGCAGTTGGATTATCGAACGATGGGTGATTCGTTAAATTCTTCGCATCAAGCCTCAGATCAAAGCTCCACCGCTCGTTGAAGCGGAATTTGCGCGACAGCGAGGCATCGGTCTGAAAGTACATCGGAGCCAGGAAGAAGTTGCGCCCCGTGTTCCCGATCGAACCCGGGGCGGGCAACGCGAAATTGGCGCGCTGCGCGGCATCGAACCAAAAGTTCTTACCGGACTCGAGGACCAACTCGCCCATGTCGCGCGTGCATCCAGTGCAATCGGCGGTGGACTGGACGACGCTGCTGAGCGTATTGCGGCCCGAATAGACTGTAAACGGCCGCCCGGACTGGACGATCGTGGTGCCGGCAAGCTGCCATCCCCCGATCACATAGTTAAGGACGCGGTTGCCGGAGTCTATGAATTTGTTCCTGCCAAAGGGCAGCTCATATACATAGGTGGCCTGAAAGACGTGACGGCGGTCAAAGTCCGACCAAGTATAGTTGAGATTGCGATCGCGAAGATCAAAGGGTGTGCTGGATGCTGCCTGTGACGATCCTGTTGAAACGGAGCTGAGCGAGGGATCCCACGAGCGATTATCCTTGGATTTCGACCACGTGTAGGCGACTTGATATCCCAGACCGCTGCGAATACGCCGCTTAAAGATGAACTCAAATCCCTGATAATTTGAGTAGTCGTTGCTGTCGAATACGTTGATACCCCCCGTAAATTGCGAGTAAGGCTGGAGGAGCGAGGAGAAGCCAGTTAGATCGAGGAGCCGCTGGTTTAGCTGCGCATTGGTGCAGATACCGGCTGTGACGTCCGCCGCCTGACACGTGCGCTGTGATACCGCGAGCGCCAGCGTGCCGGCGGCGCCGTTGGTAAGATTTGTCGCGTCGAGGGCACGGAACCGGGCTGTGCCGCCGTTATTCACGGCATTCCCTGACATGATCAGATTTATAAGGGGGCTGTTGTAAGCTGCGTTCGCACGGATCGCGTTAAACGCATCCAGGAAGCTTTCGCTCTGTCCTGGCACTCTCGCAAAAATATTCGCCTGATTCACGTTATAGCCACCCAAGAGGTGTACGGCGTGCTTGCGTATCCAGTTGAACTCAAAGACATTGCCCTTGAATATCTCCCGCTGGAAGCTCACAGAAAATGAATGTACCTGCGGGAATTGGAGGTCGGGATCCACGACGCTCGTTGAACCCGTACCGAAAGCCGCAGGCTGGCGAGCCGCTGCAGGGGTCAGGGCGGGCGTGAGGCCGGCGATGATAGAACCCACGTCTCGGTACAATCCGCCCGCTTGGCCAAATGTAGAGTTGGTCGCACCGATCGTATTACCAGGAGCGCTTTGGAAGATATTCGAGCCAAAGAGGAACGTGGCTATGCGATCTGTTGCCAGTCGGTAATTGGCCCGGATCGAGGTCTTGCCGGTCTTAAATGGGTCCCATGCAAAGCCTAGAGACGGCAAATATTTGTAATCCGTGTCAAAAAGCTTGCCTTCGACCCATTTCAATGTATTGCTCGGAGCGGCACCAAGCTTCACCGGCTGGTTCGGCACGAGTAATGCGCGCGACTGCTCATCTGGCTGGGGCTTTATTTCCAAACGCAGCCCAATATCAAAAACGAGATTGGAACGCACTCGCCAGTTGTCCTGAGCATAGAGGTCGTACTCCTTGTAGTTCGCGCGATTGATCCACCGCGAGCCGGCGGGTAGGAAGCTGGTTGGATTCGCGGGATCGGCCACGAATGCCTGTGAGACAGATCCGATCCGGCCCAGAAGGTCAGCGATTGTGCTCTGAAGCCGAGTCAGGTCATTCGTATTGATGCTATTCGTTCCCGACGCCGGCAGGTTGTAACCCGTGTATCCGAAAGCCGATGTGCTGAAGGTGACGATCGGGTCGATCGCCGTGCCCGCAACGCCTGCACGGTCGTCCTTGTGCAGATTGAATCGGAAGTTGAGCCCCGTTTTCACCGTGTGCGATCCATGCACCCATGTGAGGTTATCGACGAACTGCGTCGTACTGACGCCACGCGCATTGTAGGTAAAGTTGGTGTTGAAATTCTGTGGCGTGCTGGTCGCCGCAGGATTCAATAGGAATACAAAATTCAACAGCGGGTCCGGATTAGGAGTAGCAAAATTGAAGAAGTACTTGCTTAGCCCATAGATGAACTCATTAGCCAGCGTCGATGTCGGTGCCCATCGCCAGTTAACCGCCAAATTCTTTGGCGTACGCGAGGTGTCGACGAAATTCGGCGAATCAGGAAATACGGGTCGCCCACCATTCCCGGAATCGCCAAAGCTGCTCTGGCTGCCTTGTGCATATCGAACGTACGCAGAATTCTTGCTGTTGAACTTAAAGTCGAACTTTGTCGCAAGATCGTACTGCTTTTCGTGTTGTGGTGACCCAAAGCTGTAGCCCGCCGTATTCAGCCCGTCGCCGACCGTAAAGTTGTTCGGAAGGGGCATCGAATTGAGGTACGTCTGCAATTTCGCATCGATCGGCGTCGGGGCCTGGGTCGCGATGTTGTAACTCGATATGCACGGCTGATTCGTCGCTGGCGAACCGGTACATGCGGGAAGGACCGCGTTACCCGCGGCATCGACCGACGCCGTGCCCGTACCCGCGGGCGAGTTTGCCCGCCCGATGACATATCTGTAGAGCCCGGCTTTTGCGGACTGTGTGTAGACATTTCGCGTTACGAGTCCGGTGTCATATGCGCGCAACTGTTGGAGGTTGACGAAAAAGAATGCTTTATTGCGCAGCAGCCGAAACGGGGTTCCCTCTCCAAAACCAAAGTTGGATAATGGGCCGCCGAAGCTGCCGCCATAGATATGCTGGACGAACTGGTCCTTAGGCAGCTTGGCGATCGTATTCGGATAGCTATTCGCGTTGAAGCGCGGGGTCTGGTAATACTCAAAGATATTCCCATGAAAATCATTAGTACCCGAGCGCGTGACCAGCGTTACCTGTGCTCCGCTGCTTCTTCCCAGCTCGGCCGTAGAGTTACTCGTCACGATCTGGAACTCTTGAACGGAATCCGGGTTAGGCCGGAGAGGCGTGAAGTTCGATCCACCCGCCGTTGACTCATTGATGTCAATGCCGTCGAGCGTAAAGTTAAAAGCACGGTCTCGAGACCCATTGACGTTCACGGCTCCGCCCGTATTACCACCAAATACGACGCCAGGTTGAAAATTCAAAAGATCGAGGGGATTGCGGCCGCGCAAGCCAACGATCGGCAGACTCTCGAGGGTTCGCTGCTCGACCGTAGTGCCCAAGTTACCCGAGGTGCTGGTCTGGACCTGTTCCGCCGATCCGGTAACGCTGACCGTCGCGGACACATCACCGACCTCAAGAGGCACGTTGACCGTCGCCGGCTGATTGATCAGCGCAGCGTTATGCGTCGATACGTACCGCTTGAACCCGGCCTTCTCCACACCTACCGAATACGTACCCGCCTGTATCAGGTCAAAAGTGTAAGTGCCGCTATCGCTCGTTTCGGTGCTAAGGACGGCGCCCGTTCCCTCATGGGTGAGTGTCACGGTAGCCCCACTGACCGGGGATCCCGCCGGGTCGGTAACAACGCCAGTCACACGCGATGTCGTGCCTTGTGAAATGCCAAAGCTCGCAAGCGCGGTCAGAAACGCGATCAGAATGAGGACCCTAAGAAAATGCTCTTTGACCATACTCCCTCCAAATGCCGCAGATTTTGAAAAACCAACCCGCAGATGCGCGGGAATGTGACTGATTGCTCGGGAATATAGCACAGTTGTAGGAGGCTGTTACAACCCGAGTGGAAGGTGCTCTATTTCTTGTATTTGAGGATCAGGCCTTTTTCGCCGACTGCCCAGCCGTATTTCTTGTCCATGAACAGGCCGTAGATACGCTCTCGCGTGCCGCTGTCCTGTCGGACCCACGTTTTGCCCTTATCGCCGGAGCGAAGGATGCTGCCGCCGTAGCCGACGATCCAGCCATTTTTGTCGTCGGCAAAATCCACCCGCTTGAATGTATCCGGGAATGACGTCTCGACCTTTTGCCACGAACGCCCGCCGTCCTCGGTCCGCAAGATCGTCCCGCCGCCACCGACCGCGTATCCATTCTTCTCGTCGCGAAAATCCACATTGAACAGTGCTCGCGAGACGCCAGAGGATTGCATCGACCACGTCAAGCCTTCGTCTGTCGTCGCCAGGATCACGCCTTTGTCGCCGACGACCCACCCATGAGAGTTACCGTCAAAATCCAAATGAAACAGTTCTGTCTTAACGGGTAAGTTGATCCTCCGCCACGTGTCGCCACCGTCCTCGGTCCGCATCAGCAGCGAGTCGACGACGACATCCTCACCGGCCACACGTCGATAGACCGAGCCGATGACGTAGCCGCGCTTCTTGTCGGAGAACCGTATGCTGAGGAATTCCGGCGTGCCCGTCCCAAAATCGCCCGTACGATAAATTCGGATCTCCTGCCAGGACCTACCCGCGTCGCGCGTAACGAACATCTTTCGTCCGGCGACCAGATAACCGTTGTCGTCGTTGCGAAAGTAGATCTCATTGATGTCCTGGTCGGTGGCGAGCGGATACGGCGTCCACGTCCCACCGCCGTCCGTCGTCGAGGCGAGAAATCCGTTGTCGCCCGCGACCCATCCCTTGTCCGAGCCCGTAAAATAGACAGCGACAAGATCGCCCTTTGCCGTGATACGCTCCGACGTCCAAACGCTCTGCGCAGCCGCGCATGCGGAACAAACGGCCACCACCGCGAGCGAAAATATCCAGGACCTCAAAATACGCTTCCTCCACCGGAGATGTCTTTGACCAATGACTAATAGAATAGAGTGTCGGCGGTCAAAAATCACCTCTGGTCAGCCGGGGTGCGGACCCGCGCTATTCCGTGATCCGGTAAAGAGCTCCCTTCCATACGATGACCACCTGCTCGCCAAGCGACAGATACGGGGCCATGCCCGGCTCATTTTGGATAAGCTGAAAGTAAGCCTCGCTCGCGAATTTGAGCACGATCTCCTTTGTGACTACCTTATCGGTAAACTCCGAATCGACCCACACGCCGTTCTGGTTGATGAAATTCTTATTGCCGACGAATTGGTTCACCGACGTGTTGCGAAGCAGGATCTGTTCCTTTTCGTCCTTGTCCTCTGAGACGGCGACCTGCGTGTTCATCTGCATAGAGTTTTGCTGCATCGAGAGCGTGACTGCACCCGAGCCGCTACGTTCGGCGGCTTTTTTAGCACCCGAGCGTGCCATGTCGGCGGCCATCGGAGCGTCGCGGCGAACATTCGCCATCGTACCGTCGGTTGCCAAGTACGACGTGTACGGCGTCACAAGTCCATAGCGCGTGCCGAGCTCGACGACCTCGTCACGCGTCTCCTTTGTCTCGCCATTTGCCCGGATGTTTTCGAGCAGCCAGCCTACGCGACGGCTCGCCCACAGACGCGGCAGGAAATCGTTCTCGTCCGTTTTCGACGGAAAATCGAGGCCGCTGTAGCTGAATGAGCGGCTCTCCTTACCGGCCTTTCCCGTCAGCTTAAGCGTAATGTTCTTGAGATCATTCGAATTCTTATAGCGGCCGATGATCGTCATCTGCATTCCACGGAAAAGATCGGTTAGCTTTCGCGGATATGTGTACTCGGTGAGCACGGGACCAAAATCGAGATCGAGATCAGCAAGCACGGGCGACGAGACCTTTTGAAAGAAGTTAGAGACCTTGATCTCGAGGTCCTCCTTAGGCTGGACGTAATCTGAGGTGCCGCTGTTCTCCGCTCCCAAACGGTCGAGCAGCGTCGTGTTAACGTCATAACCAAAGCCAAATGGAAAGATGCGCACATCGACACTCTTTTCCGCCTTGAGATTTGAGATTATCCGTTCAACGTTTTGTTCTCCGACTGTGGGCAGGCCGTCGGTCATAAAGACGAGCATCTTTGGACGATCGCCCTTTTCAAATTGCTTAAGCGATGCGATCAGCGAATCGTTGATGTTCGTTCCGCCCGTGGGCTGCAGGCGATTGACGAATTCCTCACCGCGTTTCTTCCCCGACGCGTCGGCCGCGATAAGTCCGCGCTCCATCAAATGTTCCTCGCCGGCAAAGTTGATCACATTAAATCGATCGCCGTCGCGCAGCGTCCGGATACCAAAGAGCAGCGCCTTACGCGCCTTGTCCATCTTGCCTTCGTCGGCCATCGACCCTGAGGTGTCGAGGACGAAGACAATGTCTTTGTTGACCAATTCCTTTTCCGCGATGTCATCACGGGGCGAGACCATCAGCAAGAAATAGCCGTCCTTCCCCGGCTCGCGATAGGTCACGAGAGAGAGGCCAAAATCCTTGTTCGAGACTCCGTAGAAAAGCTGAAAATCGTTGTCGTTATTCTTTGTCTCAAACGAGACCGTCGCTGCAGTCTCGCCCTTGCGTTTGACGTCGATCGAGTGCGTCGGCGAATAGATGTTGTTGATCGCTTGGCCAGTGATCTGCACGGTGCCTGAGACCGTTCCAAATTGCTGCGCCCCGCGGACAGGCCGTGAAACATCGCCCTCGATGCCCATCGGCGTTGGTCGCGGCCAATTCCCCCAGACGTTTCTGCCCGTGCCGAGCGGATACCGATATGCAACAGTGCCCGACTCAGCCTTTAGGACCTCTGAGTAGGTCAGTTCAAGTTTCTTGTCTGAATTCGGCGGGATCGGAAAGATCGACGCCTGAAAAAGGTTCTTACCAGCATATTCGAGCAGCCCTGGATCTTTTTGCCGGCGAACGATCTCGTCGTAGATGCGTCGAGCCTCCTCGCGAGAACGGACCTCACCCACGAGCTTTTTGCCGTTCTCCCAAATGGCAAATTCGACGATCGAGGCCGTCTCGGGTATCGGGAAAAAGTATGTTCCCTCGAGCGTGTACTGCGTGTCGTTGCGAAAGATTTGCTCGACGTGCGTTGTCGCGACCTGTGACGAGATCTTGACGTCGATATTTATCGATTTGACCGGAAGCGCGTTTGGCAGGGGCTGCGGGACCGGTCTCGGCCGGCACGGCCTAATGTCGCAGATGATCGGGATGATCACCCCTTGCGACTTGACTGTAGCGACGCCAAATAGCGAACAAAATGCCGCACAAAGCGCGGCGATGAACGTGCTCTTTTTCATACGATTCTCCCGAGTGACGCGCGGGGGAAAGGAAAACGCGTTCACTAGTCCTTAGCTAGTGAACGCGCGTCGCGACTCGTGCTTGCATGAAATCAGAGCTGTTCGTCAGGCTTATCGGGAATGTCATCCTTGAGAAATGATTCGTCGATGTCTTTCTCGAGTTTTGTTCGGAGCTTTGCAACCATGTCCTCAGCCTTTGCGAGACTAGTCTCGATCTGAGAGCGGGTCGATTGTATCTGAGTGAGCAGGGACTGAAGATTGCCTTTCTCGGCAGTTAACTGCTTGCGGCGATTCTCGCGGACCTCCTCAGGTTTCATCGAGCCCTGCACCTGCAGCGCACGCTCGATGATCTCCGGACGACTCTCGTAATCTATCTGATCCATCCGTGACTTGACCGAGTTCTCTTTTTCGATCATCTCGAAAAGCTGCTTTCTCAGCGATTCGGTCCGCTGCTCGGCGCGAGTGAGAATGTCGAGATTCAGCAGCATACGCTTTTGCTTCTCGTCGTAGGTTGAGGCCTGCGTCGACTCGAGTTTCTTTACGCGCTCGGTAAGCTCGCTGTAGCGAGCCGTCGAGGTAGAAGTTGTTTTTTTCGGCGTTTCGGTAGGCTGTGGCTGCGCCTGTGCTGGGTCATAGTCACCGGCCTGGCTGATGATCTCGGCCCCCGACAGCGACGGAACAGGCGTCGCAAGCGGCCTCGGTTTGGTTCGCCGTGTCTGCGCATCTGCTGAGATGATGGCGACTAGTGCGACGATCGCGATCAACAGAAGATTCGATGATCTCTTCATATCTACTTCCCTTTCCCGGTCTTTTTCGGCTTGTCGGCGATAAAGTCGCCTGTAAAAAGCTCGACGCCATTCTTGACCAGCCCGACGATCGGGATCGCGTCGATGCCCGAATTCACAATGCCCTTGAACATGCCCTTGTTTTTGATATCCACGCCGACGAGGGCGACCGCGATCGCCGTCCCGCCGAACGGAATGCTCTTGCCCACGCGTTTTGCGACCTGCCAGCCGCCCGCGTGGATCAGTTTTCGTTTGACCGTTTGCCGTCTATCCGTCATCGCTGAAAAGTCTATACTTGCGCTAATTCGATGACAACAGCATACTTTTCTTTGCACGAAAAACCCGCTCTTTAGTTCCAAAATCACAGCCGATGCCGCTCGAGATCACAGGTCTTTCAAAGCGTTACGGGAACAGATGGGTACTGCGCGACGCGGAATTTACCGCGAGCGAGGGCCGGGTTCTCGGTCTGCTTGGTGGGACGGCGTCGGGCAAATCCACGCTTCTCAACCTTCTCGCCGGGGCCGCTAAGACCAACGGTGGCTCAGCAATGCTGGACGGCTCGGACCTGCTGCGGCTCAAACAAAAGGATCGCGGTGTGACCGTGATCCCTGGACCCGCAAAACCGCCGCTGCTGGGTTTCCTCGGCAGCGGACCGCGACAGTCGTCTGGTGAGTCCGTCCTCGACGGCCTCGATGAGACGCTGACGAAAGCCGGCAAGATCATCCTGCTCGACGACCCTTTCGGCCATCTCGACGCCGCGACGCGCGAGGGATGCTTTGAATCCGTTCGGCGTGCTGCCCGCAGCCGCGAGAGGATCGTGATATTCGTGACGACGGACTTTGGCCAACTTGCGGAGGTCGCTGACGATGTTGCGATCCTCGCGGCAGATCGAATTGTGCAAACTGGAACGCCGCAGGATGTTTACGAGGATCCGGTGACGATCGCGGCGGCTAGGCAAACCGGCGATTGCAATCTATTTGAAGCTAGACGACTGACCTCGACCGACGCCGATCTACCGGAGTTTCAC
>DASYKW010000234.1:0-2065 GCA_035995005.1 Pyrinomonadaceae bacterium | reverse complement strand
AGCTTGAGGTATACAAGTTGGCTTTTGAAGCCTCGATGTCGCTTTTCCAACTGAGCAAGGGGTTTCCGAAGGAAGAGGTCTATTCGCTGACCGATCAGATCAGACGTTCCTCTCGTTCTGTATGTGCAAATCTTGCCGAAGCGTGGCGAAAGCGGCGTTACGAGGCCGCATTTATCGCGAAGCTGTGCGACTCTGAAGGCGAGGCAGCGGAGACCCAGACTTGGATAGAATTCGGCGTCGCGTGTGACTACCTCGATAAAACGACAGCCCGCGAACTATATAAGGTCTACGACCAGATAATCGGAAAACTCGTTGTCATGATAAGCAAGCCCGAACAGTGGGTAATGCCAACGGGACGCAAATAAAGCACCTCTTCCCCTTTTCCCCTTCTCTCCTTTTCTCTCCTACAGATCGAGCTTCTTCTTGGAGTGCCCGTTAAGGCGGGACACGGACTGAATATCGGCACTGCTCTCCATTTGATCGACGGTCCGGTCGAGGAGCTCTTTTAACTCGGTAAGACGATCAAAGGTCGATGTCATTGCAAGCAGCTCATACTTCCTCGCGTTGTCGAAATTAAATGCGGCCGTGATCAGGAACGACAAGCTCTCGGGATCCGTCTGTTGAATCTCCGGAAACTGTCCACGGCTGCCGCCGAGCTTAAACGCCGCTCTTGCCATCCTCTCAAACAGCTCGAACACCTCATCCGCAAGCGGCACCACGTTCGGGTCAGCGTCATCGTCCTCAAAAAACTCAACGTCGCCGACAAGGTAAAGATCGCCGGACTCAACATAGTCGATCAACCGGTACCTGACGATGCCCTGAGTAACAATGTTCGACCGGCCGTCGGGAAAGGTCTCTGCCTCTCTGATCTCAGCGACGCAGCCAACGGTGCCGGCTGCCGGCCGGTCGAGATATGCGCCGTCCGGCTCAAAGAGAGTGATGCCGAACATGTTCCGTTCCGTCGCGACATCCGCGAGCATTTGCCGGTAACGCTCCTCAAAGATGTGCAGCGGCAAGATCTCGCCCGGCAGCATCACGAGCGGCAGCGGAAACATGGGCAGATGGTGAATGCCGTCGACCTTGTCGAGTGCGTCAGACAACTTTGTCTTCTCCAAGCGATTTCACGCGTATAAACTCCGCGATCCTCTCCGCCGGCTCGTCGCTAAGCGCCATTCGCTTGGCACCGATGACGGCGTCTGAGAT
This sequence comes from Pyrinomonadaceae bacterium, assembly GCA_035995005.1. Taxonomy (GTDB): domain Bacteria; phylum Acidobacteriota; class Blastocatellia; order Pyrinomonadales; family Pyrinomonadaceae; genus OLB17. The sequence goes on along the minus strand of DASYKW010000234.1, from coordinate 862 downwards.
CGACTCGTGCTGCGCCTTGTAGCGGCTGTCGCGAACGATCAGGTCGTCGATGACGCGGCGCTCGAGTCGCTCGCGGTCCTCGGTGTCCGACGGATCGACCGTTTCGAGGTAATCTGCCGGGGCTGTGTGGTTCTTAACGCGAACATGCAGGGCGCCGGTCGTCTCGCGAACGGTGTCTCGTATCTTTGCAAGCTCCAGCGTTGAATTTGGAAATCCTAACTGGCCACGCAGGCCGATCTCGATTATCGGTGCGGGCTTGCCCGGCTCGGCCGCCCTCGCTTCGCGTGTCACTTGGGCGAGCACGGCGGCTGTCACAGCTTTGGCGTCCTCGTGATTTGTCACGTCGAATGCGAGCTGCTGGAATGGCCTGTGGCGATACTCGTCGACGTGACGCGAGGTGATGTTGTTGTTCTCGTCCACCTCGACGACAAAGGCGCCGCGCGTCTCGCGAAATTCGCTAATATTCGTGACCTCGATCGAACCCGGATTGAACGCCCATCCGTCGATCTCGTAATGCTTGTGCGTGTGGCCGAGGCCGACGTATTCGACCGCCGACTTTAGCTCGTTTAGCGAGTCGATCGTCAGTGCCGGGATCGGATGGACCTGATGTCCCTCGACGTCGGTGTGAAGCATTAATATATGGAATGCGCCATCTCGACGCGTCGTCTTGATCGCTCGCGTGAGCATCGGTATCGCCCAATTGCCCGACGCTCCGTACCAGTCCGAGCCAAAGATCCTTGCCTGCCCGATATCGATGTATCCGCCGCGGCGCGTCTCGTCGTCCCATGGCTCATACGTAAGAGTGACGGCTTTAGCCGTTTGCCCGTCAGCATCCGCAGCCGCGGCCGAACGCGTAAACGCG
>DASYKW010000233.1:0-3774 GCA_035995005.1 Pyrinomonadaceae bacterium | reverse complement strand
CGACATGTCCCTTCCCAGGCCCGTGTTTCTAGCAATATCGGGTGGATTATAGCAGAATCAAGCTTCTTTTCGAGCCGAAATACGGTGGTTGATAGTAAAAATTTGCCGGATTATCACCGTTTCTTCTCTGTATTCTGGGTTAATCTCCGCTGCGCATCTGGGCCGAAAGACTGCGGATGCTGTGCTTGTCTAAAAGGTGTCTGAGCGAACGGACAGGCATTTGAAGTAACTCGGCGGCGCGCGTCTGGTTGCCCCCTGTCTTCCTGAGTGCTTCTACAACGTAAGTCTTTTCGAGATTCTCGATGTGCGTTACGAGGTTCAGACCGGTGTCGGGCAGGTCAAATTCATTCTTAACGCGTTCCGGGTCGTAATTCGTCACATGCGTCGGCAGCTGCTCGGGCTGGATCTCGGATGATCGCTCAAGAGCCACAGCACGTTCGATCGTATGCTCGAGCTCACGGACGTTCCCGTGCCACGCGTAATTCTCGAGAAACAGCGCTGCTTTTGGCGACATCGTGAGATCTTTGCCGGCCTGGTCGCAAAACTTTTTAACGAAGTGATCGATCAGATCCGCAATGTCCTCACTTCGCTCGCGAAGCGGAGGCAGCTCGATCGGAATGACGGAGACCCGATAGAACAGGTCCTCACGAAATGTTCCATCGATCGTCATCTGCTTGAGGTCGCGATTCGTCGCCGCGATGACACGGGCGTCGATCGCACTTTCCTCGTGAGCTCCTACCGGCCGAACCCGTCGCTCCTGCAGCACTCGGAGCAGTTTTACCTGCATTCCGGGCGACATCTCGCCGATCTCGTCGAGGAAGATCGTGCCGCCGTTGGCCGCCTCGAACAGGCCTTTACGATTGGTGTTTGCACCGGTAAAAGCGCCTTTGACATAACCAAAAAGCTCAGATTCGAGCAAGGTTTCGGTAAATGCGCCGCAATTTATCGAAATGAAGGGCTTTTCGGCTCGTGGGCTCAGATCATGGATCGCCCGAGCGACAAGCTCCTTACCGGTCCCGCTCTCGCCGGTGACGAGTACGGTGGATTGGACCTCGGCGACCGTCTCGATCATCTGGAAGATGGCCTGCATCTTCGCAGACGTTCCGACAATGTTCTTGACCGATCCCCGTTCGCGTTGGGCCCGTTTGAAAGCCTGATTTTCGGCGATCAACTCCTGCTTTTCAAGCGTCTTGCGGACAATGAGCTTGAGCTCTTCGACGTCGAAAGGTTTTTGGATAAAATCGTCCGCACCGAGCTTGAATGCCTCGCGTGCCGTGTCGACCGAGGCGAAGGCGGTCATCAAGACTACGCCCACATCGGGCAGAGTCTCACGAACCGCGCGGAGCATCTCGATCCCGTCCATATCAGGCATCTTCACATCCGACACGATAACCTGAGCGGGCTCCGCGTGGAGCAGCTCGAGTGCCTGACGGCCATTCATCGCCGTGCGGATCTCGTGACCCTCTTCTTGAAAGACGAGGGTTAAAAGCTGGCGATAGCTTTGTTCGTCATCGACGATCAGTATATTTGCCATTAATGGGTCGGATCGTGCTTACGATCGGAAGTCTCGCAACTCAATTCTCACAGAAAAGCTGGTCTCGTTTCAATACCGCATCAGCGAACGTCGCTCAATCGCTGCCGACCTTTAAAAATTCCTTGAGTCGCGTAGGCTCCGCAGTCTCGTGCGGAGAGCTCGCGTCGGTCGCGCCGCGGCGATTATCCTTTGGCAGATCGACGGTGATCGTCGTGCCGAGACCCTCGCGGCTGCGCACGTTGATAACGCCGTTGTGGTCCTTTACGATCTGGTAAACGATCGAGAGTCCAAGACCCGTACCGCCCGACGTCGAGTTTGAGAATGGCTCAAATAACTGCTCGACCTGCTCCTGCGACATCCCGCGGCCCGTGTCCTCGAAGGTGATCCTAACGCGGTTATTGGGCAGTATTTGAAGCCCCAGGCCCAACGTGCCTCCGCCCGGCATCGCCTGCAAAGCGTTGCGTGCCAGATTCCAAAAGATCTGCTTGAGCTGCGTCGGATCGCCCACGATCTTCGCGGGGACGAGATCAGGCTTAAATTCGTGCCCCTCACGGACGTCAGGACTGTGTTTTAGAAGCGTTAGCGTGTCTTGTAGCGCCTCAGCGACATCAACCTCTGAGAAATCCGTTGCCGCCGGGCGAGCGTAGCTGAGAAAGTTGGAGATGATGCTGTTCAGGCGGTCGGACTCTTTCAGAATGATTTCCATCAGGCTGGCCTGCGTTGAGCCGGGAGCAGTGCTGGATTCGAGCACCTGGATCGCCCCGCGCATCGCCCCCAAAGGATTGCGTATCTCGTGAGCGAGTCCCGCTGCGACTCGGCCGACGGCGGCGAGTCGATCCTTTCGCCGTACACTCTCCTCCATCGAGCGGATCTCGGTCAGGTCCTGAAAGGTGATGATGAGACCCGTTGCTTCGTTTGCCTCGGAGAAGAGCAGGGAAACGGAGAAGCCGATCCTCACCGCAAAGCCATCTGGCGTTTGGAGGTCGGTCTCGAATCTCGGCAACTGCTCACCGTCGCCTGCCGCGCCGAGTGAAAGATCGATCTGTTCCTGGATGTCACCAAAGAATTCGGCAAGCGGATGGCCCTGCACCTGATCGAGCCGATATCCTGTGATCTCGGTGGCCGCAGCATTGAACGTGTATATGTTGCCGTCGAGATCCGTTGTCACAAGTCCCGAGCGGATCGATTCGACTATGCGTTCATGCAATGCACGCAGGCTTTCCAGGCTGCGAACAGTTTCCTCGAGTTCCTCCCCCGATGCGTGACGTTCGGAGAGCCGAGAGGCCAGGAGACCGACGACAAGCAGGGCGACTACATTAAAGCTAACGATCTGAATCGCTTTATCAAAGGGGGCAACTGTTCCAAATGAGTCGATGGCACCGGTACCGGTCAAGATCGCGAGGCCTATTACGCAGAGTGCGGAAAGCGCCGACAGGAGCATCGTCGGGAGCGGCCTCATAAAGAAGCTCGCAACACCAATTAGGACAATAAAAAGCGAGATATATGGAGACGTAAGATCGCCAGTCCTCCAGACAAGCCACGTGATCAGAGCGGCATCCAGAATGAATTGGATCCTGATCTGCCATGCGTACGTTTTGCTAAGCCTTAGGAGAAAGAAATATATGATCGTCAGGCCGACCGCGATCATAAAGAGCGGTATCAACCACTGGGGAAATTTGTCAAAGGAAAGGCGCAGTGTGCCGCTAGCCCAAAACCAGGTGGTTGCCAGGAGCAGGAAGATGATGACCAGCCGGCCGATTATCAGAGTCAGCATCTTCTGCAGGAGTGCAGAATTGGCGACCGTGGCCTTTTCGTCTAAACTGAGCATACTTTCGCTGGGTATTATGGCAGACGACAACTCACCGAGCTTTGACAGCCGGCCTTGGGGCAGCTTCACCGTCCTGGATGAAGGCGATCACTATAAGGTTAAGAGGATCGAGGTCTTGCCCGGGAAGCGGCTGAGCTATCAGCGGCATACCCGCCGCGCCGAGCATTGGTTCGTAGTCCGCGGCACTGCTAAAGTAACATTAAACGGCGTTGAAATACTAGTAAAAATAGGGGAAACGGTCGATATCGGCGTCGGTGACGCCCATCGTGTGGAGAATCCAGAGACCACTGAACTGGTGTTTATCGAGATCCAAAAAGGCGATTATTTTGGTGAAGATGATATCGAGCGGTTAGACGACGATTTTGGACGCGTGTAGAACGACTATCTTCTGGGCCGCGGCCTCCAGATCGTC
>DASYKW010000232.1:0-20347 GCA_035995005.1 Pyrinomonadaceae bacterium | reverse complement strand
CTGGGATTCGAGGGCGGGCGTCATGACGCCGCTGCGACGGTTGAGAATCACGTGGCAATGATCTGGCTGGCTCTTGCGGCAGCCGGCATACTGCCTCTTGAGTGTGTGCCCGATCTGCGGACGCACACGATGAGGCTGGCTTCCGGCGTAGCACATGATCGGGTCATTGAGGTCCGTTACCGAGAACCCGTCGGCAAGACCGACGAATTTGTCATGGATCCTGGCTTTAAGAATTTCGATCCTATCGAGGCGGGTCAGGTGCTTGCTCAAAACAAAGCCGGCGAGATCCGCGCTCCCGAGTCCGGCCTGATCCTTATGCCGCTTTATCAAAAGCTAGGCGACGATGGGTTCTTTATAGGCCGGTCAATTTCCCCATTTTGGCTGTGGCTGTCAGGGGTCGTCCGCAAGCTCGGGCTTCCCGGTATTGTCCACCTCCTCCCGGGCGTTGAACGCGAGCCGCAGGCGCCGGAGACGCTGATCGTAAACACTCGCGTCGCGGCCCTCTTCCCTCTGCAAGTCTTTCACTTGCTGGGCTTCCGCAAACTCCGTTGGCATGAAAACAAGCTGGTGGTAACCCGCAGACGCCATGATACTGACAGCCCGTTTGGGAGAGAGGGGCATGGGAGATAAGCAGGTAACCATTGGATACGACGAGCAGCAGATGCGTGCCTTTACCGCGGGCGTTCTCAACGACCTGCAGGCCCTCGATCGAATGCTGGATACGGGAATGCTCGACGAAGGCGTGACCCGTATCGGAGCCGAACAGGAAATGTTTCTGGTGGATTCCGCAATGCATCCTGCGGGGCTCGCGGTTGAGGTCATGGACGAGGCCTCCGACAAGCGGCTCACGACCGAGATCGGGAGGTTTAACCTCGAAGCCAACCTCACACCACGTGTTTTTGAAGGGAAAGCCCTGACCTTGATGGAGCACGAGCTAAACGACGTTCTCAACGTCGTGCGCCGCGCCGCGTCTAAATTCGACGCCGGCGTAGTCCTTGCGGGAATCCTGCCGACCATCCAGATGTCCGACCTCTCGCAGGCGAATCTCACTCCGAACCCGCGGTATGAGGAGATAGATCGCGTTGTCACAAAACTCCATGGTGACAATCGCTCGATCAACATAAAAGGCCTCGACGAGCTTAACCTGACGCTCAAGGACACCTTTATAGAGTTTTGCAACACGAGCTTTCAGGTCCATCTGCAGGTCGGTGCAAAAGATCTCGCACGCTATTACAACTGGGCACAGGCGATCGCCGCTCCGGTGTTGGCGTCGGCGGTGAACTCGCCGTTCCTTCTCAATCATCGGCTCTGGCACGAGACCCGTCTGGCGTTGTTTCAGCACGCAACAGATACGCGTTCGCTTGTCCACAGGGAGCGGAGCCAGCCGCCTCGCGTCAATTTTGGTGACCGTTGGGTCTCAGATTCTATCCTCGAGGTGCTTCGCGAGGACGCGATCCGGTTTAGGGTCCTGCTTACACAGGCGGTTGAGGAAGATGCGATGGATGTTCTTGCAAAGGGCGGCATCCCAAAGCTCGCGGCCTGGCGGCTGCACAACGGGACGATCTGGCGGTGGAATCGAGTTTGTTACGGCGTCACCGATGGCAAACCCAGCTTGCGGATAGAGGCGAGGTTCCTGCCGTCGGGACCCTCGGTCGTTGACGAGATGGCGAACGCCGCGTTCTTCCTCGGCCTAATGACTGAGCTGCCACATGAGTTTGGGGACGTCACAAAATACATGTCATTCGACGAGGCCAAAAGCAACTTCTTCAATGCGGCCCGATATGGTCTCAATGGTCAGATACGCGGTATCGACGGCAAAAGCCGCCGTGTCGGCCGACTTATTTTGGAGGAGCTTCTGCCACGCGCGCGGAAGGGCCTCGAGCGCGCGGGCATTGATGAGGGCGACAGCAGACGCTTTCTTGACATCATCGAGCATCGCGTGACGGCCGAAACCTCGGGAGCGAAATGGATGCTGGATTCCTGTGCCGCGATGGACAAGCGAGCGAAGCCGAACGTGAGAATGCGAACGTTGACTTCGGCGATGATGGCCAATCAGGACCTCGGCCTTCCGATCCACGAATGGGATCTGGCCGAGATACCACGGCAATCCGAATGGATCGATAACTATAAAACGGTCGAGCAATTCATGGCGGTCGACCTCTTTACAGTTCGACCGGAGGATATTGTCGAGCTTGCGGCAAACCTGATGCACTGGAAGCACGTTCGTCACGTCCCCGTCGAGGACGACGCAGGGAATCTCATCGGGATCGTTTCGCACCGGGACCTGATCGAGCTTTTTGCTCAGGGAAAACTGAATGCACAGGCTCAGTGCGTCATTCGCGACGTGATGAAGACAGACCTGATCACAGTCGAGCCCGCGACACCGACACTCGAAGCCCTGGACCTCATGCGCGAGCGTAACATCGGCTGCCTTCCCGTGGTCAGAAACAAGAAACTTATCGGGATCGTGACGGCTTATGACATCCTCACCGTCTCGGCAAAGTTGCTCGAGGAGCGCCTTGCGGGCACGGCATCGGCCTGCAAAGTATCTGCAGGCTGATCAACGGGCATTGGCGGAATTACCGAGGAGGCGGATTACCGTGAGCGTGGACCTTCACAGCCGATGATTTGCGGCCGGAGACGGTGTCCGGGGAAATGCGATACACGACCTCGACGTTGGAGCGGATCCAATCATCCATCCATCGAATGCTCCAGGCGGGCGAGAGTTTCGGGTTGATCTTCTTGATCAATTTCATCGCCGACTCGATCTCGTCGTCGCTGCTCAACCGGTGAGCGGTGCCGGTGATCATCACGCTTTGCCAATCTTCGCGGGTCCTAATATCCTCGACCTGCAGGCAAACTGTTGGATTCGCGTCGATGATCTCGGTCTTCATCCCCTCGGTCGTGAAGAAAAACACTTCCCCACTCTCGTATGCAAAGTGGATCGGTACAACATAGGGTCGATCGTCTTTGCATACACCCAGATGTCCGAAGTTGACGCGTTTGAGCAGATCGGAAGTTTCCTCTCTGCTCAGATCGACGATCTGCGGTAATATTTTTGGCTCGCTCATCGTCTACCGTCCGTCCCCCATAACAGTATGCCCTAATTTAGCCCCGGCTTTTTGGCTACCAGCACTGAGCACGGAGCATGATGAACGACACCGTTTGAGACGGAGCCCAACAGTCTTCCCCAAAAGCCTCTTCCATGCGATCCCACGACAATAAGATCCGCGCCCCATTCTTTGGCCTTTTCGAGGATTAGGTTATCGGCGTAGCCGTTGAGAACCTCTGTGCGTATCGGGACCTCGTCTGGGGAGAAGTGGGTGCGTATCTGCTTTTCGGCATCTTTGACGTTGTTTTCAGCACCGACGCTGAGAGCCTCGACCAGCGACTGGTAGTACGTATTGGACGTAAAGGCCGGGTCGATCGCCGTCGTTACGGGGTTCTCGTAGGTCGAGAGGCATAGGACCTCGGCCTTATGAGGCCTGATAAATTCACAAGCCTTCTCGACCGCATACTTGCTAAAGTCCGAGCCGTCCGTTCCGATGAGTATCCTCATTTTCCTGTCCATTACATTAGCCTCCCACACCAAGCGACGTCGCAACCCTCGTGCCAACGCGGCGATGCGCCCTAAAGTCCATAAATTTACGCTGACGCATCGCCCCGTGTCGTTATCGTTGGTGCGGTAACGCACAGTACGTTCGCCACCCAAAAGGTAAGCTTGCTCTCGACTCACGAGAAAAAGGCCGGGATCAACGTAGCCGATACTAACGCGGCGTTTGGCCGTCGACATTCGAAACCGCGTTCGATCCAATCCCGCGACCGCCAAAAATGACGCGCCGGCTGCGGGAATATCCGCGTGAGCCACGGACTATTTGAATCTCCCACGATGGAATCCCTTGATCTGGCGGGGGTTTGTACCGGTAACCCGGGTTTTGGCGTGGGAACAGGTCTTGCAAGTTCCCCTGGCGGGGGCGAAATGTTCAAAGAAACTTCAGGATCATCAATTGGCCGTAATTGGCACGAGTTGCCCGAAGCTGTGGGATCGTCTGTAGCAGAGATCCGCGGCACTCCTTGCAACCTGCGGAAAGGCGATTTTCTTTTTGTCGAGGGCGATGACGAAAAGGGAGTTTTCATTATAAAAAAGGGCCGCGTTAAGCTAACGACTAGCATGCCCGACGGCAAGCTCGTCATCGTTTATGTCGCCGGTGCCGGATCGATCCTTGGCCTAAACGCCGTCATCGGCCAGTGCGAGCACGAGGTCACCGCCGAGGTGATCGAACCCACCTTTGCCGAATTCATTCGCGGTCAACAGGCCCGCTCCCTTCTCAGACGCGATGCGGGCTTTGCCTTTAGGGCCGCCGACGAGATGGCGCGGCGATACCGCTCGGCGCATTCGCTTATCTGCACGCTCGCAAAGTCCGACCCGATATTCGTAAAACTCGCGCGTCTCGTGAGCGACTGGCTGTTCGGTAGCGGCGTGGGCCAGCCGCAGTTAGAGAATGTTTTTACCCATCAGCAGATCGCAGAGATGCTCGGAACGACGCGGGAGACAGTTACGCGGGCCTTCAAACATTTGCGTGAGTGCGGGATCTTGACCCTAAAGGGGCACTACCTCGAAGTTCACGATCTGCCGCGTCTACGTTCGCTAGCCGGAGCGTGTGACGTGTCTCACAGACTTTGACCGGTGGTCAAACATACCATTCCGGTGTGTAAGTGAGGGATGGTCCTTAGCCCTCCTAAGAGGTTAGAAAAATGCCTTCGACAAAGAAGATAAAAATAGCGTTCCTGACCATTTTTTCATTCTTGATCGCCGGCTGGGCTTTCTCCGGCAACATGACAGGCGTACGCGGCGACACGGTAGTCGATGCGGCGACAACTGTCGCGCCTGAGGCCGCAGCGACGCCAGGCGGCGACTATGTCGGCAGCGAGGCGTGCCAGGCGTGTCACGAGGATCAGTTCAAGAACTTTACGCCGACCAAGCACGCCAAGCTCAAAGAAGTTGCGTCATGGAAGAACAAGGTCGTTGGCTGCGAGAGCTGTCACGGCCCCGGCAAGGCGCATCTTGAGGATGCGACGGACCTGACCAAGATCATTTCATTCAAAGGAATGACCTCAAAGCAGACGTCCGAATCATGCCTTGCTTGTCACTCCGGCAAGGAGAGCCACAACAACTTTCGTCGTGGCGAGCACTGGCGTAACGACGTCGGGTGTACCGACTGTCACAGCCCGCATGGCTCGCCGCTTAAGGACACCCAGGCGGGTTCAATAACGTTCCCCGGTGAGACCTCAAAGCAGAACGCCGGCATTGCCACGGTCGCACTTCTCAAGCAGAGTGAACCGCAGCTGTGCATGAGCTGTCACACAGAGACGAAATCCCAATTCAGCAAGCCCTTCCACCACAAGGTCATGGAGGGGACGATGACATGTTCGAGCTGTCACAACGCCCACGGCGGTTTTGAGGCAAAGCAGGCAAAGCTCGCGGTCGGGGCCGATGCAAGCTGTGTTAAATGTCACAGCAATAAGCAGGGACCGTTCGCCTTCGAGCACGCACCGCTCAAGACCGAGGGCTGCGCTGCATGCCACACACCGCACGGATCGTCGAACGCCAAGATGCTTACCAGGAGCACCGTCCGACAGATGTGCCTCGAGTGTCACAGCGCGATCACTGATCAGATCGAAACGCCGGGAGTGCCGACGTTCCACAATCAAACCACTGTCCGTTACCAGAATTGCACTGTCTGTCACACCGCAATTCACGGATCTAATTCCAGCAATCGATTCTTGAGACCCTGATCGAGGCCAAAATGGAAAACGCTTTATACGATAACCGCGGTGATCGTCATAGCCGCATCCTTACCGGGCTGGTGGCGATCGCCGCCATTGCTCTAGTCGCCCTGGGCGTCGCCGCACAGGCCCCGACGCCGACGCCGCTGCCGCCGACGGACGTCATGTTTGGCAGTTACAAGGTCACGTCATCGACGGAGGTCGGATGGCGCTGGCGCGGACTTAGCGGGAATGAGAACAAGTACCGCAGCGACTTAAACTACAAGCCCGGGTTTCGAACCTTTGACAGCAACCTGCTGCTCGAGCGGGACAGCGGAAAGGGAAAAGCCTTTGACTCACTCCTCCTTAGCACGTCCGGCTGGGGCTCGGATCCGACCGGTTCGACGCGGCTGAACATGGAGAAGATCGGCTTTTATAAGTTCAACGCCAACATACGACGGGTCAACTATTTCAACAACCTGTACAACTTTGTGAATCCGGTCCCATTCGCCAGCAGCGAGCATTTCCAGGACATCAGGCACACGTTTGGCGATCTCGATCTAACGATCCTGCCACAGAACGAGGTGATCAAGTTCACCGTCGGCCTGTCGTTCAACAACGTACGGGGACCAGCCGGGACAACCGACCGATTCTTCAGCGACGAATTCCCGATCAATATAAGTACCAAGATAAATTCGACGGATCTCCGTGTCGGCGCCGAGGGCAAGCTGCTGGGATTCGATTGGGGCTTGTCGCAAGGCGTTCGCTGGTTTGACGACCGTTCCCAAGGCTCACTCGCGGCAGCCTCGCAGGGGAACAATCCAACAAACCAGGCACGCCTCGACACGTTTTCGCGGACCTACCCGATCGACGGAAAGGCCTATTACACGCAGTTCCACATTCACCGCACGATCGCGGAACGCCTCGACTTTACCGGCCGAGGGATCTATTCGAATACGAGTTCGCAATCAAGGCTTGACCAGCTCATGACCGGGCGCGATAACACGAATCCCGTGGGCATCCTCGTCACGTCGGACGTGATAAACATCACCTCGAACGCGAAACGCCCGCAAACCCGCGTCGACCTCGGCCTGACCTATATGGTCACCGACAAGTTGCGCATCTCGAATACGTTCACCTTTGACCAATTTACGGTGAATGGCGGGAATAATTTTCAGGAGGTCTGGACCAAGGCGTCCGGCTCGACGCTCAAATCGACGACGATCACGTCCGCCTATCGGGTCAACAATTTCAAACGATACCTAAATACTATCGAGGGCGACTATCAGTTCAATAAGACCGTCGCGGCCCACATCGGCTATCGATATTCGCACCGGCAGATAGTCGACACCGGCTTTGACCGAACGTGCACGTTTACGACAGGGGTCTGCAACACCGCGACGACCCTGATCAACGAGACCGAGACCAACAGTACGAACGCGTTGATCGCGGGAATGAAGATAAAGCCTGTAAAGAATTGGACCGTCTTTTGGGATATCGAGCACGGCCAGGCCGACAACGTTTTCACACGCCTCGAGAATTACAGGTACACGAACTTTAGAGTTCGAAGCAGGGTAAACCTTAACGAGGTCTCGTTAAACTTTTCCGCCATCTCTAAAGACAACGAGAATCCCTCGCTGCCGCGGGCCGGGGTCGTTCTGCCCGGAACGGTCAACTACATCACGACCGTCAACAACCGGTTCTTCTCGGGCGATCTCGATTGGAGCCCGATGCACAACCTCTCGATCAACACCGGGTACACATATCACCGGCTTACTAGCTACACGCCGATCGCGGTACCGATCAGCGGTGCACCCGGCGGCTATGCGTTCGGGTTTAGCGAGTACTTTATGCGTGACCATTACGTTTTCTTTGATGTATCGGCCCGGCCGACGGATCGCGTATCGTTCTACGCCAGCTATCGCATAAGTCTCGACAAGGGCCAGGGCGACATCCCCTCGCCAGTCATCTCTCTCGCCACTCCTAATCTGATCACCTCGTACCCGATGCAGATGCAGTCACCTGAGTTTCGTGCGGTCTTTAAGATCAGCCGGAATGTCGACTGGAATGTCGGCTATCAGTACTACGACTATCACGACTCGCAGACCCGCTCCATGAACTATCGGTCCCACCTGCCTTATACCTCACTTCGCATCTACTTTGGCCGCGACGCAGCTCAGAGATAGACCGGAACAGCACATCGGCAACCCCCCAGCCGAACCTGTTCCCGAAAGCAACGGCCCGGAAGCACCTTTCCGGGCCGTTCTTCTTTGCCACTTTAGGTGGGAGCGAAGTGCGATATATAACACGCGATGTTTATCGAGGAGAATCCGGCGCATCTTTGACATGCACTTTCGGCTGCGTTCGCTTGATCGACGGGATGCTTGGTACCCTTCTGAATTCTTTGCCGCACCCACCATCCTTGCGGCACTTCAGCAGTCTCGACAGCAATCCCGGTTCGTAATACTGCCGCATAAAGAGCTCGAGGGATTTTGGTGTCATCGGGTCATCCGATAGGATCCAATGCAGACCGACGATACGATCAAGAGGTTCGCTCGTATCGAACCGGCCGTCCGGCGTGACAACGGCCCAATCGGTCTCGTCGAGTGCGATCAACGTTGCGAGGATCTTGCTGTCTCGAACGTCCGATATTTGGACCGCTCCAGCGTTGGCCGGCTCGACTTTGAACCGACCGTCCACCGACAGTGAGTTGCGTAGACGATAAAAGTCCGGGACAAGGGCCGAAACCTCAGGTCGCGTATCCGGGTCCGTCTCGTCAAGATCCTTCAATTTTGCGCCAGAGGACACGCTCCAGAGCTTTACCGTCTTATCCTCGCTTCCCGACGCTAACGTCCGTCCGTCAGCCGAAAAGGCGACGGAGTTGACTCGTCCCGCGTGACCCCTGAGTAAGGTGGTCATCTCGCCGCCTGCGACGTCCCAAAGGGCGATATCTTTTGTCGAGATACGACCCAGTGCGGAACCCACCGAAGCCAGAGTTTTGCCGTCAGGTGAAAGTGCCAAGGCGGTGATACCGGCAGGCTTGACCAACCCTTGCTGAAAGTTTTCGACCCGCGGGACGCGAAGCGTTTGTCCTGTTTCAAGATCCCACACGCAAAGGCCGTCTGGGCCCCCGGAAGCCAGTGTTCGCCCGTCCCGTGAAAACGCGAACATCGCTGCCACCGCGTTGCAGTCCTCTAACGATCTGAGTTGCTGATCCCCCACGAGGCTCCACAACCGTACATGTCCTCTCCAGAAGCCGATGGGTCGGACCTCGAATTCCCCGCGATAATCGGTCGCTGCGGAAGCGATCATCTTGCCGTCGGGAGCAAAAGCCGCGAAGGAAGCCTCGATCGTATGGCCGACCAACGATCTGGTCGCCTCGGCACTCTCGGAACGCCATAATCTGACGTCGTCGTATACTCCGTTGGTGAAAGGAACCCATGTGGACGCAAGAGTCTTGCCGTCGCGTGAGAAAGCGAGCGACGAGACAGCGGCCGTCCCACGCCGCTCGGACTTAGAGACCGCTTCGCTGTTAACGTTGAAAGAGATAAGGTGTCGCCCCGTATCGATCGCCCAGGTGTTGAGGATCCCGTAGTCATCCAGGGATGCGAGTTCCTTGCCGTCAGCTGAGAATGCGACGGTACTAACGAGAAGAGTATTTATAGAGCGTATCTCTTGCCCCAGCTCAACGCCCCACAACCGGATCCCTGTAAATCCGCCCCAACCGAGCGTCTTTCCGTTGGGTGAAAAGACGACGGTCTTTGCCGCACCGACGCCGCTGATAATGTTCTTGAGGGCATTCCCAGCCTCGTCCCAGATCCTGATCGTTTGATCTTGTCCTGACGAGGCAAGGATGTTGCTGATCGGTGAATAGGCGACCGAAAGGACGGCACCCGAGTGTCCTTTTAGAGTCAGAGGGGGCTTGTTGGAAGCAAGAGGCCAGATCTTGATCGTCTCATCGTCGCTTGCTGACGCGAGAGTAATGCCATTTGACGAGAACGTCACGGCGTTTATCGGTCCGGAATGTCCCGCGAACGTTTGGATCTCGCGGCCGGTCCTGACATCCCACAGCTTGATCGTGTGGTCTTTGCTGCCGGATGCGAGTGTCCGACCATCAGCCGAGAATGCTACTGACGTCACTGGCCCGGTGTGCCCGTCGAGCGATCGGATCTGAATGCCGGTCGCGAATTGCCATAGCTTGACCGTTTTGTCCGCGCTTCCGGTTGCGACGGTTTTTCCATCCGGCGAAAAGACGACGCAGTAAACTGGACCTGAGTGTCCCGTCTGTACGACAAGGTTGGCGGTTTGGGCCAGGACTTGCGTGACGAAAAACAGCACGGCGGCAAGGGCGATCAACGGTTTTGACATGTTGTCCGAACGTCAGTTTCTGCCTAAAGATGGAGGGAGCTAGATCATTCTAAGGCCAAATCGGATCGAATAACAGGACTAAAAAGACAAAGAGATTCAGGGTCACATATTGCGCCGTCTACATCCGTGCTACAATGTTGCAGGGACGCAACACCGGTTGTGAGAAAGTTTGTTGAAAATTTAAGAAAAATCGAGATTTCAGCGAGCTAACTCTTTCTTGCTCAACGGTTTCCCTGTCCCAAGGCCGTATTGGGACAGCGTGGGACAGATCGGGCTAAACCTTCATGGCTCAATAGCTTCCCTGTCCCACGCACTTTGTGGGACAAGTTGGGACAAGGCGGAGCAATGAAACGGCCCTACAAGCCCTTGAGGTCCATACGTGCGGCCTGTCCGTTATGACATTCGGCACATTGAAACTGCGAGATGTCGCCAAGGTTGAGAGGATGCACAAACGTGCGGTCGCCCTTATGACAGGCCGCACACTGGAAGGTGTTTCTATCGCCGAGATTCACCGGATGGCGGAAAACCCCGTCTGCCGGGGCCTCGGTCTTGCCCGCGAACGTCTGATTGAGCGTTGTATGACAGACCGAACAGTCATTGCGGATGACGCGCCCATCGGTCGCAAAGTGCTGCCCGTCATGGCAGCGAAAGCAGCCCTCGGCGTTGTAATGCCCGATATTATTCGGATGGGCCTGCCAATCGGTCTTCATCTCAGGGAAGAAGTAGGTGCGATAGATCCTTTGGACCTCCTCGACCGCCCCGGTGATGGACCCGCTTTTTGTTGCTGCGACCTCCGGATAACTCGTCCCATAGTAGTCGTTGATGGTTACGGCGATGCCCTGCATTGCTTCGTCATTGGTTTGGTATGGCTTGGCAAGTGCCTCGACCGCCTTTGCCTTAAGGAAGGGCAGATCGATATCAAGCTTGCCCGCGTCAAACGATTGGTCCACTGCCTGATTCGGCGATAGGTAGTTATGAGCGGGCCGGTTGTGACAGTCGATGCAGTTCATGAGTCGCTTGTCTGCCGTTTCGATCTGGGAAGACGTTAACTCGGCGTTCTTTGACTTGTATTCGACGATCTTGCCGGACTTATCTTTCATTCGTACCCACGGGATCACCTGGCGGCGATCGTCAGAGGCAATGTAGGTGATCTCGTTGGCGATATTCATGTGCCAATGGATACCGCCGACGGGACCGGCATTAGGGTCGCCGCCGCCGACATGGATGAGCATCCGAGTCTGATTCAGCGAGTTCTTTTCGTCGTACTTGTAATGGTTAAAGACCTTGATCTCGTCGCCGTGATACTTCTCGGACCAATGGCAGCTCTGGCACGTCTCGGTCGTCGCCGGCATGTTGCGAACGGGCGTTTCGACAGGACGGTTATAGTGTCCGCTGATCACACCGTAAAGCTGACGCATGCCGTTTATCTTGGACTGGGCGTATCCGCCTGCTCCGTTACCGACATGGCACTCAACGCACGTCACCCGTGCATGGGGCGAGGCTTGATAGGCAGTGTATTCGGGCTTCATCACCGAGTGACAGGCTATGCCGCAGAAGGCGACCGACTCAGTGTACTCAAATGCTCTGTAGCTGCCGAACGCCGTCAGACAGATGAATACAAAAGCCAGTAACAGCATCGTCGTCATCGTGCGGCGGCGATGCGGATCATTGAGATCCAGCACCGGGTATCTCGCAACGTCGGCGGGTGAGCGGGTCCGGCGCCGATGGCGTTCGATGATCGCCCCGATGAGCGCGACCACGAGGCCGACTATCAGAATGGAGGGGACAAGGATATACGTGACAAGTACCGAGTACGGGTTCTCATTCGTACCGGTCATCTCGAGCAGGAAGAGCAGCAAGAAGCTGGTAATGGCGGCCGTCGCAATGATGATCCCGACAAAGCTGATAAAGTTTCGCAGCAAGCTCGGCGGCAGATGTGGGTCTGAAGTTTCGATAGGCTCACTCATTTCGATCGTCTCCTTGCGCGGCAGTAAACAATGCCGTCACGGCCCGCCATTTTCGATCTCTCGAAAATGCGGGCCCAACGGCTAAGGACGGAAAGGTGCCTATCTGGAGCGGAGTTTTTAACTCGCCGGTCTAAGGGTTTTCATGTAGGCCGCAAGCGCCTTCGCCCCATCCTCGGTCATTCCTTTCGCCTCAAATCCCGGCATATATGGCGGCTTTTCGCCCTTCTTGCCCTTTAGGATAGTTTGCACATGCTCCTCATCCGTTTTAGCCGGGTCAAAAAACTTGCTGGCCGTCGGTGTATGACAGGCCGCACACTTTGCCTTGTACTCGACCGCCGGGTCGTCGACCGCCGTTCCGGCTCCCTTGACCGGGGTCGCCTTGAACGCGGTAATAAAGATCAGCGGTAACGCGAAGACTGCGATGGTGAGCAATTTAATGGTGGTAATTCTCATTTGGATTAGGGCTCCTGCTAAAAGCTATTGAGCCAACCGGCTCCTGCCCTAATATTCGCAACTTATATGCCGCGATCACCGGACCATTTACTTCAGTCTTTTAGCGTGTTCCACCATCACCGCCCCGGCTCCCCGCCCGTGTTTTTGCACGCGAAACGCGTATTTTCTCGCGCTACCTGAACTTAAAGCTGTTTGCCTCGTGACACCGCTTACAGTCATTGAAATCCGGCGGCCCGAAGGCCCGTTTATTGTTGTGACAGGTGGCGCAGCTCGTGCGGCCCGCGGCCGGAAAGTGCATCTGCGGCGCCGGCTGCGTAACCTGCCTGCCGCGTGCAGAGCCCGCAAGTATAGAGTGACAACTGGAACAGTCCATCTTTCCCCGGAGGTGTTCCCGATGGTTAAAGTTGATCGAATACGCTTTCGCCTGATCGGATACGGTAGTGAGTCGTCCCGGAATGTGACACGTCCCGCACGAGCCGATATTGCGGCCGCCGATCTCCGTTGTCGGCCCGTGACACTGGAAGCAGCTAGCGTGTGCGTTGCCATCAGAGGGTATCGAAAATCCGGCACCTCCGCGATTCGACCGATGGCATGTCGCACAACCAGTCTGCCGCACGTGGATCGCATGATTGAACTGCACGCCAAAACTGCGAAGCGGCGGAAAGCGTTTGACCGAGGTCGTCGTATGGCAGATCGAGCACATCACATTTTGGTTGTCGGCGAACTGCTGCACGTGACAACCGGCGCACGGCATATGGCCCGGCATCTTCGGCGTCACGAGACCGACTTGCCGCTTATGGCACAACAGACACGGCATGCGAGCGTGCTGTGAACTGCTGTGTTGGAACTTTGAAAAATCCTGCTCGTCGAGCGGTGCTCTCACATCGTCCAGGAAGAAAACGTTTTCCGCGTCCGGCAGTCTTTCTGCGGCCGACTCCGCCGTCTTGGGCGGAAATGCCCAAACCGCCGCGGCCGCCGCGACAAAAACGAGCAGTACGATCCAACTCGCAAGTCGCGAGGGCACCGATCTTCGAAAATGTTTGACCGTGCGGCTCATTTTCCTGCTGCGTCCGTGATCGCTTTGAGATGGGACGGTGGTATGGGCTGTTTGCCGAATGTCACGTGACACTTTGTACACGTAAATTTCGGGTCCTCGTTTCTCGAGTCGACCTCGTAGTTGATCGCCCCTCCGTCATCTGACGTCGCCGTTACGTGACACGTCGCACAGGACGTGACTGCCACGCGCATGGTTTGCGAATCCGAGGTTTTCATCGTGAGGACGTTGTGACACGTTGCGCAGGCGAGCTCGGCGTGGCTGAACCACTCGTGCCGGAACGGTCCGGCCGAGTGGCGTGTCGCCCATGCGTCGCGCATAACTTTGTCCTGCGGTACGATCATCAACTTTGCTGCGGCAGGATCGAAGTCGCTCGCCGGCTGCGGCGGTCTCAAGACGTGGCATGACGCGCAAGAACTCGGCGCGGGCAGGATGCCTGTATCGGCCGAGTGGCACGCAAAGCAAGTCGTGTGGCCGATCGGAGCACTCTTAAAGGTCCCCTTTTTTAGCCAGAATGCGTCGCCGATGTCCTTAGGCGGCTCGGAAAGAAACTCGACGTCGGATTTGTCCTGCGGCTTCATCGTTTGGTGGCACACCGCGCAGGATTCCTCCGCGGCCCGGGTATACGAGGCTGTGATGAAGCGCGGGCCCGAAGGGATCGAAGACACGACATCGATGTGCTTAGCGTGCGGGAACTCCACGACGAAGTCGGACGGCAATGCCGTCTTGCCCTTAGGCGACTCGTCGAATAGTTCGCGGGGATTTGGATATAGATGCCTGGCGCTATCGCGAGGACCAGGAGTGGTGTGACAAATACTGCAAACTGCTGGCGGTGAGCCCTTAAAGAATTGCTGTTGATGGCAACGGAGGCACGATTCGTGTTTCGGATAATCGGTTATGTCGGGAAAAGCCGTCTTGGCATCACGAACTTTTTGCCAGTTTTCGGACGGGAAGGTATGACACTTGCCGCATTCCATCTGATGTGCCTTGGTGGCGTGGTCGAAGGCTGAATATTTGGACGTACGATGTGCCGGGGCCCGCGGTGAGGGTGACCGCGCCCTCTGTGCATCGACCGGCTGGAAGTTAATGAGCGCGGCTAGACCAAGGACAGTAAACACAAAAGTGACTGTCCCTCGAACGGTGCGTTTCCCGACCCGTGCTCCCATCTCTCTCTCCACAGGCTTTCAGTAATCAATTGTAGCCGTGTTTGCCTCGGCCCCGTGTGATATTCGTCACCGTCCGCGGCGGGAGATTTTCCACAAATGATGGGGAGGTGCCGAGAATGTTTTCGCGCACGCTTTCACGATATGCCGGTATTTAGGGCTGAGCAATTGGCACCGGTTTTGCGAACTGATCCATCAGGAGGGTCTTCGGACAAAAACGTATGAACGGATTACAGAAATTCTATATTGGGCTGTGGGTCGGCTTCGGACTGGTGATCGCAGGATTGGCCGTGTCCGGCAACCTCACGATGCTAGCGCTTACTGTGCTCGGGTTCACGGCTTTTGGACTGGTCTTTACGGGAATGATGTGCGTGCTTCCGACAACTGTGAACCACCCGATTATGGGTACGGGTACGCCCGAGCTCACGAGGCCGGTGACACGTGTTAAAGCCGGCCCACAGCGGCCTCCCCAAAGGGCGGATCGTGCGCGAAGTGGAGTCGTGGGGGCCTGACGTTCCCATCCTCCTAGGCAAAGGTGCAGGTGAATTGCAACGTTAACTTATTGGAGATAATGGTGGCCAGGGACGGGGTCGAACCGCCGACACGCGGATTTTCAGTCCGCTGCTCTACCAACTGAGCTACCTGGCCGGTTTTCGCTTGAGGGCAAGCGAGGGGCGAATTTGTAAGTCTAAATAAGCGGATTTGCCTTGTCAAACTCGACCCCCGCCGCAGCCGCAAAAACCCGTTGACAAGGTTTCACTTGGGTCTATAATCATTGTGACGGCCGTTGCCTATGCGGTCATCAAAAACTTAGTACCTGCCATGTGCCGGTTTGTCCGAACATCCCTGTCCCCTTGGGATGCATCCACAAACCGGCACAGCTATTTATATGAGTCATAACTTTAGCAAGATCGGAATCTCGTTTTTCAGTCTTGTAACGACCTTCACCCTGTCGTGCGGTGGAACGGGCAATTCAACGGTGAATAATAGCGCGAACGTCTTGCCCAATAGCAAGGGGGCCGTGAGTACGAACACGTCGCCGTCGGCCGTCCCCGGAAATGCAAGCAATTCGACATCACCCGCGACGCTAAGTGCGAATACGTCGGACCCCAATAGTCTTCACAAGGCGACGCCGTTGGGAACCCCTGCGAATGGAAATCTCGGAAGCGGCAGGATCACAAAACCCGGTGCGACGCCGACGCCTGGCATTCCTTCGCCGGAGGAGATGAAGCGCATGATGGGCCGCATGCCAACGAACATCAACCCTCCAACGATGCAAGGCGCGCCTATGATGAAATCGAGGCGGCCCCTTGGCGGCAGGGTGCCAAATAGCAACCATCCATAAGAAAAGGCGGAGCCAGTGACTCCGCCCTCCTCGTCCTTTAAGGCACGATCTATGTTGTCGCCGCCGCAGCTTCGGTTTCCGGTTTCGTAAATCCGAGTATCACTTTTACCTCGTTCGAGATCTGCTCGGTAAGGTCTGTGTGCTCCCTGAGATAATTCTTAACATTCTCACGACCCTGTCCGAGCCGCTCGGTCTTATACGAGAACCACGCGCCGCTTTTCTCGATGACGTTGTGATTCACCGCGATATCGATCAGATCGCCCTCGCGTGAGATGCCCTCGCCGTACATGATATCGAATTCCGACTCGCGAAATGGCGGCGCGCATTTATTCTTGACCACCTTGACGCGCGTGCGGTTGCCGACGACTTTGTCGCCGTCCTTGATCGCTCCGATGCGGCGGATGTCGAGCCGCAGGCTGGCATAGAATTTCAGGGCCTTCCCGCCTGTCGTCGTTTCGGGTGAGCCGAAAAATACGCCGATCTTTTCGCGAAGCTGATTGATAAAGATAAAGCAGGTGTTCGAGCTTGAGACGATCGCCGTGATCTTTCTCAGTGCCTGCGACATCAGACGCGCCTGCAAACCCGGTAGCGAATCGCCCATTTCGCCGTCAAGCTCGGCACGCGGCACGAGAGCCGCTACCGAATCGATGACGATCACATCAACGCTGTTCGAACGGATCAGCGTTTCTGCGATCTCGAGCGCCTGCTCGCCCGAATCCGGCTGCGAGATTAGCATGTCGTCAATGTTGACGCCGAGCTTGGTCGCGTATTCCGGGTCCATCGCGTGTTCGGCGTCGATGTAGGCGCAGACGCCGCCGGTTTTTTGCGCCGAAGCGACCACTGTCAATGCAAGTGTCGTCTTGCCCGAGCTTTCGGGTCCGTAGACCTCGATTATCCGTCCACGCGGAAATCCGCCGACGCCGATCGCAGCGTCCAGGCTCAGGCACGTGGTCGATATCGCTCCGATCTCCTCGTGCGGACGCTCCCCGAGCCGCATGATCGCGCCTTTGCCAAACTTCTTCTCGATCTGCAGCAGTGCAGACTCGATCGCTTTGCCCTTGTCCATGCTCATTGTTCGTGCTTCTCCTAACATTTGCCTGCTCCTTGTAGGTGAATGACCTTGATCACTGACAAGGCTATCACGAGTTGCAACGATGTTGCAAGCATGAAACAGGGGCTTCTACTGAAAATTGCCGTGAGTTTAGACCAAATTCCGAGCGGTTTGCAAGTGGGACATGCAAAGGAACCCGCAAAATCACAACTACTTGTCCTCCGGATGCGTAATTACTTGCGGTAGGCGGCATTTACGGTTAAATTTGCAGGTTGATACCAGCCATGGATTGTCCAGATCTTGTAGGCCAGACGCTAGACGGTAAATATCAAATGACGCGCGAGCTTGGTCGAGGCGGCATGGGAACGGTGTACCTTGCGACGCATCTCGGTACTGAACGTCCGGTCGCCGTAAAGATCATTGCGCCGCAGTTCATGCAGCGAGCGGAGTTTGTCGAGCGGTTTCGGCGAGAAGCTCGGGCAGCGGGCCGTTTGCGGCATCCGAACGTCGTGGATGTCACCGATTTTGGATTTGCTCACTCCAAAGACGGCCAGGTCGCGTATCTCGTCATGGAATATCTCGACGGCTGCACGCTCGGCGAGATCCTCGACGAAGAAAAGAATCTTCCGGTCTCATGGACGCTCGATATCCTCGACCAGGTCTGCTCCGCGGTCCATGAGGCCCACGGTCAAGGCATTATTCACCGCGATCTAAAGCCTGACAACATTTGGCTCGAACCAAATCAACGCGGCGGCTATACCGTAAAGGTGCTCGATTTTGGTATCGCAAAGCTCGAGGAGCATCACGAGGGAGCCAACGGCGACCTCGGCTCCGCATTCTCTGCCGCCCCAACTCTAGCCTCCGGGCGGACGACCCTTGGCGGTGACGTCGATGGAACGCAGGCAGGCGCGGGCTCTGGAACGCAGGTCAGCGGCGCGGCGAAGGCACGCGGTACCTTCATCTCCGAGGGGGCAACGCTTGCTCTTGAGCCCGTTTCTACTGAGGGGCAAACGGCAATCCTTGATGACGGCGACGTATCGGGTGACTTTCAGGATGCCGTTGGCACAAAGGTCCTGGAAGATCCTGACGAAATCGGCTCGCGCTCGATCTCAGGTTCGCGGTCGCTTTACGATTCACGCTCGTCTGGTGAACTGACTCGCGTCGGGGCGGTCCTTGGCACGCCTCTATATATGTCGCCGGAGCAGTGTCGCGGCGAACACCTCGATCCGCGTTCCGATATCTACAGCCTTGGTGTGATCGCCTATCAAATGCTATCGGGAGCAACGCCGTTTGCGGGCGATTTCAAGGATGTAATGGAATCGCACAAGAACGTCTCTCCCCAGCCGCTAAAGGCTCGCGGGGTACGACGGAAAATGCGGCGCTCGATCGACGCGGCTCTCGACAAAGATCCTGAGAAACGCCCTCAATCGGCTGAGGCTTTCGCGAGCTTGATGCGTGCTCGCAGCGAGGGGATCTGGGCATTGTTGCGACGCGCCATGGTCATTTACAGCGAGCATCTACCGAAATTTCTCGCGCTAACGACCCTGTTTTACTTGCCGGTGTTAGTTGTTACGGTGATTCAGATCGCAACGTCATTCCTGCGTGTCAGCGACGTGATCTCTGAACTTGCGAGCAACATCATTCTAGGCGTCGCAGTTTTCTTTGTCTCGCTGGCGAGCGCCTTTTTTGCAACGCTCAATATCGGTGCGATCGTCTGGATCGTCACGCAATATCTCTCGATCCCGCTCAGACCGGTGAGGCTCAGGCCTACCCTTCGCGAGGTCGGCCGTAATTGGAAGCGCGTATCCGCAAGCGGAGCTCTCGCAGCCTTTACGCCGATCGTGGCGGCGGTGGTCGGTGGAATCACGGCCTTTCTGCTCGGGGGCGGAACGGTAAAGCTTCTCGGCCTTGCCCTGGGTGTAAATCTTTTTGCCCCTGTCGTCGGTGGCGTGTTTGGCGGGACAGTGGCGATCGGAACATTTTTTATCGCCTACGTCTATTGCCTGCTTGTGACACCCATCGCGATGATGGAAAAGCGCAAGATCCGTGAGGGTTTTGCACGTTCAAGACATCTTACAAAGCGGGCGTTCCTCACCTCGCTTGCAGCGGCGGCCATCATGTTCCTCATTCCGATGGTGCTCGCGAGCTGCCTGTCGTTCTTTGTAAACGTAACCGCCAAGGCCTTCGATCCGGAAAAAAAGGACAAACCGGCCGTTGTCGAGACTGTGACCAACGACGACGGCTCGACAAATGCGGTGGTAAACACCGGTTCGGGCGACAATGGGTCGATTGGCTGGACCTTTGGCCGCACGCGGCCCAAGGTCGACCTAAATCCTGAGCCGATGGACATGCGGACCAAGCTCAAACACACCGTTCTTGAGTCCACCGTTCAGATCATCTGGCTGCCGCTGCAAATAATAGTCCTTTCGTTCAGTGGTATCATTGTTGCGTTGCTCTACATCAAGACCCGTCTCGCGGGAGGTGAGTCGATGCACGATCTCATCGAACGTTTTGAGGACGACGGGCGTCCAAAGAAAAAGTGGCAGGAGCGCGTTCGTGCTCGCCTGATACAATCCGGACGAATACCGAGCAAACCTTGACGATGCGCCCTGCAGCGAGAATACTTTTCCTTTTAATTCCAACGATTATTTTCATTTCGACGGTTTTTGCCGGCGATACCGTGCGCGACCTGAAGGTGGCGGCTAAGGGCACAGTGGAGATCGTGAATCTGTCGGGACGAGTCCTTGCAAAGGCCGAGCCTGCGAGGAATGGCGTTGAAACCGCCGCGAAACTGTCGATTAATTCGCCAAAGGCGGTGGCCGAGAGCGAGGTCCGAGTTTCGACCGCCGCAGGACGCACGATTATAACTGTCGCAGCCAAGGACCCGAAACAGCGCATCGATCTTGCGCTGACGCTGCCTGAGCGAATGTCGTTGAAGATCGAGACCGAGGCCGGCGGCATTGAGGCGATGGGTAATTTTGCGCGCGTCGAGGCCCGGACCGACACCGGTACGGTCGCTGTCGACGTGCCGACGGATACCCTCCAGTACCACTTTCAATGGACGGAATCGCGGCCTCGTTACCTGGCCGATTTCGATATAGAAAAGGTCAAAGAAAAATCCGGCGGCCGCTTCGAGATCAAAGGCCGCTACTCGGACGAAGGCGGGAAACGGAAGGCAGA
>DASYKW010000231.1:0-7742 GCA_035995005.1 Pyrinomonadaceae bacterium | reverse complement strand
TTCGTCCGGCTCGAACGCCACGCCCTGGCTCTCGGCGAATTGGTTAGCTCCCTCGCCCGCGAGCAAAACGTGCTCAGTGCGTTCCATCACCAAGCGTGAGAGCTTGACGGGATTTCGCACATTCCTGACAAAGGCAACCGCTCCGGCTCGGAGCCGCGAGCCGTCCATGATGCAGGCATCCATCTCCTGCTTGCCCTCGTGAGTAAATACGGAACCACGGCCCGCGTTAAAAAGTGGAAAATCCTCGAGCGATGCAACAGTCAACTCCACGGCGTCGAGTGCCGAGTCTCCGTCTGCGAGAATGGCGTGGCCGATCCTTAGCGCCGCGGCGAGCCCATTGCGGTATTCACGCTCGAGGTCCGGCGTCATTTGCGACCGCAGTATCGTCCCGGCCCCGCCGTGTACGGCTAACGCAATCTTGCCCATAAGAGGAATTTACCACAGAGAACACAGAGGACACTGAGATGAACGCACCGCTGTGCCTCGCTACGTGTTCTCTTTGATTTAGATCTTGGTTGTCCTCAGTCGCAAAGCATTAAAGATCACCGACACCGAGCTAAACGTCATCGCGGCGCTCGCGATCATCGGTGAGAGCAGCAAGCCAAAAATAGGGAAGAGCACACCCGCCGCGATCGGCACGCCAATGATGTTATAGGCGAAAGCAAAAAACAGATTCTGTCGAATGTTCTTCATTGTCGCTCGGCTCAGGTTTCGTGCGCGTAGTATGCCGTCCAACTCGGGCTTTAACAGCGTGATGTCTGCCGACTCGATCGCCACATCCGTTCCGCTCGCAAACGCGATCCCAACATCCGCCTGCGCGAGAGCCGGGGCATCGTTAACGCCGTCGCCCGCCATCGCGACTACTTTGCCTTTCGACTGCAGGTCCTTTACCTTCGCCGCCTTGTCCTCGGGCATGACCTCGGCAAAGACCTCGTCGATCCCAAGCTCGGTAGCAACGGCAACGGCCGTTGCCTTGTTGTCGCCGGTCATAATCACGACCTGAATGCCCAGCCGATGGAGTTCGACGATCGCGGCCTTCGCTGAGGGCTTGATCGTATCCGCTATCGCGATCGATCCCGCGATCTCGCCGTCCACAGAAACAAAGACCACGGTCGAGCCATCGGCCCCAGTGTCAGAACCGGTGGCGACCGGATTCTTGGCGTGCAAACCAGATCCGGTCCGACGTCCGACTGCAACAACTTTCCCCTCAATAGTGCCTCGGATGCCAACTCCTGTTGTCGACTCAAAATCCGTGACCGGCCATAATTCGATGCCACGGCGTTCTGCCTCGGCGACGATCGCCGCTGCCAATGGATGCTCGCTGTGAGCCTCGAGGCTCGCCGCCAGTCCTAGCAGGTCTTCCTCGCTAAAAAACCGGTCGCTACTGCTCCCGGTTCTGACCTCCGTTATCCGTGGCATGCCCTCGGTCAGCGTCCCCGTTTTATCCACCACTATCACATTTACCTTTTCGAGAGTTTCCAGCGCCTCGGCCTTTTTGATGAGCACGCCGGAATGAGCTCCGCGGCCAGTGCCGACCATGATGGACATCGGCGTTGCCAGCCCGAGGGCGCACGGGCAGGCGATGATGAGGACGGAGACTGCGGCGACGACAGCCGAAGCAAAACTCCCGAGCACGAGCCATACGACGAACGCGATCACGGCCACGAGAAGTACCGCCGGAACAAAATATCCCGAGACGACGTCTGCGAGCCTTTGTATGGGTGCTCGGCTGCGCTGCGCTTCACCGACCATTCGGACGATCTGCGCGAGCAGCGTCTCAGAGCCAACACGCGTCGCTCGCATTGTAAAGCTGCGATTGCCGTTGATTGTTCCGCCGATCACCTTGTCGCCGGTGTGCTTCTGGACCGGCATCGATTCGCCCGTGACCATCGATTCGTCGATGGATGTGTCGCCCTCAGTTATCTCGCCGTCTGTCGGCACTTTTTCATTTGCCTTTACACGCAGCGCCTGACCGACATGCACATGATGGAGATCGATCACCTCATCGCGGCCATCATCATGAATAACGGTCGCGGTCTCAGGTGCGAGCCGAAGCAGCGCCTTTATCGCTGAGGATGTCTGCGAGCGTGCTCGCAATTCGAGAACCTGACCGAGCAGGACGAGCGTCGTGATCACCGCCGCCGCCTCAAAGTACGCCGGAATGAGCCCCGTGTGCATGTCCCGCATCGACACCGGAAACAGTTGAGGGACGAACAGCGCTGCAATGCTCAGCAGGTACGCCGCTCCCGTTCCGATTCCGATGAGCGTGAACATATTCGGGCTAAGGTTTTTCACGGACGCGACAGCCCGCTGAAAGAAGGGAAGTCCGCCCCCGAGCACGACCGGTGTCGCCAGCGCGAACTGTATCCATAATGAGGCTCTTGCCGAAACGACCGTGTGAAAGCTGCTCCACATCTCGCCCATCGCCACCATAAATACCGGCAGCGTTAAGGCTGCGCAAACGATGAACCGCCGCCGCATGTCTAGATATTCATCGTCAGGCGTGTCGTCGAGCGTGATCTCTTTTGGCTCAAGGGCCATTCCGCAGATCGGGCATGAGCCCGGGCCAAGCTGGACGATCTCGGGATGCATCGGACACGTAAACTCTCGCTGATCGGAAGAAACACCCCGTACGCCCAAAGCGGCGGGCACCCCTCCTTCGTAAGGAGGGAGGGCTTTCAGATAATTCTCCGGGTCGGCCGCGAATTTGTCCCTGCAGCCGGGCATGCAGAAGTAATAGGTCCGGTTTTTATACTCGTAACTCGCCGCCGCTGTCTCAGGCACGACGAGCATTTTGCACACCGGATCGACGTGCGGTTCAGACGGCGGTTCCTTGTCCCGGTTTCGGCCCAATGTGACCGGCTGCTGCTGCATACAAAAAATCTTATCCCACTCGCGCGAAAAACTCAGGAAATGCATGGGAATTCGCTTTTTCTATTAATTGGATGGCCCATACCCTTGGGCCGGACACCTTAACCGAAAAGGCACGTGACCGCTCCGATATGGCGGCCACACGCAAAGCCAGGAAGCTTGAGTCCGTCAAGCCACGTCCGGCTCCCGAAGTGAGGTTTAATGCACGCTCTACCCAGATCCACGTTCGCGCTACCCATATTCTTTCTTGGGTTCGCCTTTCTTTCATTAACATCGTTCGCCCAAAATAATGCGCCGGTACCGATCCGTCTGGCGTCGGCTGACAACATCGAGGACCTGTTTCGTCCGCGTCGTGTTGTGACGGGTGCCGTAAACGTTAAGTCCGTCGAGCATGCGGCATTTGATCTCGTCAATCGCAAACGCGAGGAGAGCGGTCTTCAGCCGCTCATCTGGAGCGACGAGCTTGAGACCGTCGCCCGCCTCCACTCAGGCAACATGGCGGAGTTTCAATTCTTTAGTCATCGCGGACTCGACAACAAAATGGTCAGCGATCGTGCCGATGACGCAAAAGTCGGCACGTGGCGATCGATCGGCGAGAACATCGCATTCAACCGCGGCTTCCAGGATCCCATCACAAAGGCCGTCGACCTCTGGCTCGATTCGCCCGGCCATCGCCGCAACATGTTGAACTGTGATTGGAAAGAATCTGCGATCGGCGTCGCAGTAGCCGAGGACGGGTCGTACTACTTCACGCAGGTGTTCCTGGCAAGAAGGTAGGTCAGGACAAACGAAAGGATAAGGCTCGGGGCGTGCTCCGGGCCTTTTTGATTTATGCTATCTGAGTGGACTTGTCGCTGCCGTCATACGCAAAGATCAATTGGACCTTACGCGTCCTGGGTAGGCGTAACGATGGCTTTCACGAGCTTTTTACGGTATTTCAAACGGTGTCGCTGCATGACACGCTTCGCTTTGAACAGTCTGACGAGCTGCGTCTAACGTGCAATGATCCAGGGATCCCGGCCGACGACAGCAATCTGATCCTCAAGGCCGCAAGAGTTTTACAGTCAGCCACTGGCCACGGCGCGGGAGCCAGGATCCACCTCGAAAAGCGTATTCCGTCGCCGGGTGGCCTTGGCGGCGGCTCGTCGAATGCGGCCGTCGCGCTGATCGGCCTCTGGCGACTGTGGGAACTGCGTCTCGATATGAACGACCTTGGCACCCTGGCCGTCGATCTTGGCTCCGACGTCCCGTTTTTCCTGACCGGCGGAACTGCAGTCGGAACCGGCCGCGGTGAGGTGATCGAGCCGACCACCGATATACGCGAGTCGAACGTACTCGTAGTTACTCCGGATGTGAGAGTTTCAACGCCCGAGGCCTTTGCGGGCCTTGGGGCTCCGGTCTTGACAAAAGAGGACCTGAATCGTAATCTTACAGTTTGCCGAAATGAAGCGAATTCCAGTGAATTGCTGCATCAGGCCTTGAAAAATGATCTTGAGCCGAGTGTCTTCGCCCGGTTCCCCGAGATCGAGCGAGTCAAAAGGACGCTGCTCGAACTTGGTGCAGTTAACGCCGCGATGAGCGGCAGCGGAGCTTCGGTTTTCGCAATTTTTGACAAACAAGAGACACGGCAAGCTGCTATAAATGCCCTCGCGAGTGAGCGAGATTGGCGAAAGTTTGCCGTATCAACCGTTTCGCGGTCCGAGTATCGCGATGCGCTCGGTATCTAGAGTGTGGGGTTGTTTCCGTTAGTTTCTTCAGGTTTCTAGTATTGGGGCGTCGCCAAGTGGTAAGGCACCGGCCTTTGGAGCCGGCATTCGTAGGTTCGAATCCTCCCGCCCCAGCCAAGCAGAAGCGTGAAATATGTAACGGACGATCTCGGGTGGGATCGTCCGTTTTGATTTTGTCGCGATAGTTTAGATGGGAGTAACAGGAAAGATAAAGGTTTTCGCCGGTACCGCGCACCCCGCGCTCGCCGAAGAGATCTGTGCCCATCTCGGTTGTGAGCTTGGCAAGGCCAATAACGATCGTTTCTCGGATGGCGAGTTCAACTTTTCGATCGGTGAGAACGTCCGCGGGCACGATGTTTTTATTGTGCAACCGACCTGCCCGCCATCGGACAGCCACCTGATGGAGTTGCTCATAATGTGCGATGCGTTTATCAGGGCATCCGCTGAGCGTGTAACGGCGGTTATCCCATACTTTGGCTACGCCCGGTCGGACAAGAAAGATCGTCCCCGTGTGCCCATATCGGCGAAGCTGGTTGCGAATTTGA
The DNA here is from genome assembly GCA_035995005.1 of Pyrinomonadaceae bacterium. GTDB lineage: Bacteria > Acidobacteriota > Blastocatellia > Pyrinomonadales > Pyrinomonadaceae > OLB17. The sequence continues at coordinate 2,599 of DASYKW010000231.1, read as the reverse complement.
TAACTAAAGCGGGTGTGCATCGCGTCCTGACTATCGACCTTCACGCGTCACAGATCCAGGGATTCTTCGACATTCCGGTCGATCACCTGTACGCGGCGCCGATCGTGGTCGACTACTTCAAGCAGAACCCGATCGAAAATTTGATCGTGGTCGCACCTGATACCGGCGGTGCCGAGCGTGCGAGAGCGTACGCGAAACGGCTCGACGCCGGTTTGGCCCTTTGCGACAAGCGTCGCGAGCGCGCGAACGAGGCTGATGTGATGAATATCGTCGGTGACGTTCGCGGTAAGAATTGCTTGATAATCGACGATATGTGCGACACCGGCGGCACCATATGTAAGGTCGCCGAAGCCTTGCATAAGGCCGGAGCCAACGAGATCAACGCGTGCTTTACTCACGGTGTCCTCTCTGGCGGTGCTGCACAGAATATTGCGAATTCGCACCTTAAAAAGGTGATCGTGACCAATACTATCCCGACGAATCAGGCTACTCATGGCTTGGTCCTGTCGGGTCAATTAGAGGTTTTGAACGTAGGCGGACTGCTCGCCTCCGCGATCAGGTCGATTCACGACGAGACCAGCGTCTCGTCACTGTTCATCTAATAGGAAGTTATATGGCTGAAAAGGTAATTGTAAAAGCTGAACGACGCGAGGAGCGCGGCAAGAACGTCGCTCGCCGCATGCGTGTCGAGGGTAAGATCCCGGTCGTCGTCTACGGCGGCGGCACCGAGAGCGTCGCTGCATCTGCCTCGCTCGCCGAGCTCGCGGCGATCTTACGTACGGATACTGGCGTTAATACGGTGTTCTCGCTCGATATTCCGGGCGAGGGCGTAAATGACGTTATTATTCAGGACCGCCAGATCCATCCCGTAAAGGGCCGGCTCATTCACGCCGACCTTCGCAGGTTTGCCAAGGGCGAGAAGATCGAGATGACCGTGCCCATCCACTTGATCGGACATCCGATCGGTCTTGAGGACGAGGGTGCAGTTCTTGCTCAGGCGATGCGCGAGATCAAGGTACTTTGCGAACCGGCTAAGACGCCGGATTCGATCGACGTCGATGTTTCGGAGCTGGCCGCGGGTCACTCGCTGCATGTCTCTGACCTAAAGGTCGGAGAGGGCATTGAGATCCACGAGGCACCTGAGACGGTTGTCGCTTCGATCGTCATTGTTAAGGAAGTTGAACTCGAGCCGCAGATCGAGGAAGGTGCAGAGCCTGCTGTTGTTGGTGAAGAGCCCGCAGCCGAACCTGAAGCCGAGGGCGGCGAATAACGCCCTTTGATGTGGAAAATTGGCTAGTGGTCGGTCTGGGTAATCCAGGCCCGGAATACGCCAGGACGCGACACAATTTGGGCTTTATGCTCATCGACGTGCTTGCATCCCGGCTGCAGACGACGGTCAAACGTGACGAATGCCGTACCCTAATTGGACGCGGCATCATTGAAAACCAGACGGTCGAGCTCGCCAAGCCGCAGACGTATATGAATCTCAGCGGCGAATCGGTGAGCTGCCTGATCTCGAAAGAGGGAAGGTCGATAGAGAGTTTGATCGTGATCTCGGACGATCTTGCGATCCCGGTGGGCACGATCCGTGTGAGGCCGCGAGGCACGCACGGCGGTCAGAACGGCCTGAGATCGATCATCGACTGCTTGGGAACTCAGGGGTTCATCCGGGTACGCATCGGCATTCAACCCGAACATCCGATCGCGGATGCTAGCCGGTTCGTGCTGGAGAATTTCTCAAAAGGCGACGCCGAGACCGTTGAAAAAGTATTGGATAAGGCCGCCGATGCCGTCGAGACGATCATTCGGGACGGTGTCGATGCTGCGATGCAGAAATTCAATTGAATAGATCCTTACTTCATCTCAAGAATGATGAGGTTGGTAGCCGAAAGGAGACAGAAGCTAAATGGCAATCAGAACTTACGAAGTAATGTACATAATCGCCCCTGAGACAGAGGCGGACAAGATCGAGAAGCTAAACGAGGCAGTCGGCAAGCTCATCGAGAAGGAAGGCGGCGAGATCGTACGCCGGGACGATATTGGAATGAAGACGCTGGCCTATCCGATCCAGAAAAAGACCGAGGGACACTACGTACTCTTTGAGATCAACGGGTCGGGTCAGGAGATCGCCGAACTTGAGCGCCGCATGCGCGTCAACGACATGATCCTGCGTTATATCACCGTCCGCGTGGACGAGGACCGCAAGACGGCCGCGAAGCTCCGCGACAAGCGCGAGGCGCGTGCCGCGAAGCGAGCGTCATTCCGCCAGACGGCACCGTCTGAGACTGCGGAGGTTCAAGCCGAGGCCTAGGAGAAAAGTTATGGCAGAGAACGAATTGGAAGTATCTATGGACAGGGACCTCGGCGTAGGCGAGGACGTCATTGGTGATCGCCCACGACGCTATCAGCGCCGCCGTCCGCGTCAGGTCGTGCCCGACTATGTGGATTGGAAGGATGTGGACTTGCTGAGGCAGTTCGTCCCGGAGCGAGGCAAAATCATGCCGCGCCGTATATCAGGCATCTCGGCACGTGACCAACGTCGCGTTTCGCAGGCTATCAAACGAGCTCGCTCGATGGCGATCCTGCCATTCGTGGCCGA
>DASYKW010000230.1:0-4066 GCA_035995005.1 Pyrinomonadaceae bacterium | reverse complement strand
GGGTTTCGTGCGGCTCTCGCCGGCACGGACCGGACAAATATCATCGCCGAGATCAAACGTGCTTCACCATCTAAGGGCATCATCAGAGCGAGTCTCGACGCGGCGGCTCAGGCACGACGCTATGCGGGCGGCGGGGCGGCTGCGATCTCCGTGTTGACTGAGCCGGAATATTTTCAGGGCTCGATCGCGGACCTGATTAACGTTCGAGCCGCCGTCGATGTCCCGTTGCTCCGCAAGGATTTTATCGTCGACGAATTTCAGATGCTCGAAGCCGCGGCCGCAGGTGCCGACGCCGTTTTGCTGATCGTTGCGGCATTGAGCGGTCAGGAACTGGGGCGACTCCGGTCCTTTGCCGAGAACGAGCTTGGACTTGACGCTCTCGTCGAGGCGCATGACGCTGGCGAGCTGCAAACGGCCTTGGATGCTGGCGCAAGCATCATCGGCGTCAATAATCGCGATCTCCGCTCGCTTGAGGTGTCACTCGACACATCGCGTCAGCTCGCGGCAGCAAAGCCCATCGGCACCATCTTCGTTGCCGAAAGCGGCATCAGTTCGCGTTCGGAGATCGATGAGCTCAAAGGCCTGGGATTCGACGCCTTTCTGATCGGAGAGGTGCTGATGCGATCGGGTGACCCGGCGAAGACTCTGGAGGAGCTCGGTGCGTAAGATCCATCTCAGATACAAGAACCAGACGCCGCGGGAACGCACGTGGACGATCCATCTCATCTCGCTCGAGAAGGTGGTAAAGGCCGCTCTTCTGATCATCATCGGTTTTAAGCTGCTGAGCCTCTTAGGGAGTGACGTACACGAATGGGCAGTGGACTTCGCCACCCGCCATAGATTTGCGGTCCTCGATCGCTTTGTTGAACCGGCCCTGGCGAAATTGACCGGCGTCGGCGATAGGCAGTTAAAACAGTTCGGCGTTGCGGCTCTCATCTACGCCGGACTGCTCCTCATCGAGGGAGTCGGGCTGTGGTTGCAAAAACGATGGGCAGAATATCTGACGTCGATCGCGACCGCTCTTTTCATTCCATTTGAGATCTACGAGATCTATGAGAAAGCGACGTGGGTACGTTTTGGCGCGCTTGGGATCAACATATTCATTGTCTGGTATCTAGTAACCCGGCTGCGAGACGAAAAGGTCGAGGCCCGGCATTCGACCTTCGTAAAGATCTGCGGGATCACAAATCTGGACGACGCGAAACACGCTGTCGAAGCAGGAGCGGATGCTATTGGGTTCAACTTTTACCAGAAGAGCAAGCGTTATATCTCTCCGGCAAAAGCGGGCACGATCTCATCGGCTATCGTGTCGCCGGTGTGCAAAATAGGTGTTTTTGTAAACTCGACTGCGAATGAGATCGTCGACACATCTGCACTGGCAGGCCTCGATGCCGTTCAGTTGCACGGTGACGAGGGGGACGCTCTGATCGGCGAACTTAGGGCTCTTCTCCCCGAATCGACCCAGATAATCAGGGGCGTTCGGCTCAACCCGGAAGATGCGGACAATCTTCCAGATCGCTTGGGCGACGCTTTTCTGGTCGACGCATTTAGTGAAAGCGAATACGGCGGAACCGGACGCGTTTCAAATTGGAATGCGGCGAAAACCCTCGCCGCCAGTGGGGCGATCGTGTATCTCGCGGGCGGCCTTACTCCTGAGAACGTCCGCGAAGCCATTGTGTCTGTACGTCCTTTCGCGGTTGACACTTGCAGCGGCGTCGAAGTTAGTCCCGGCAAAAAAGATCCGGAAAAGGTGGCAGCATTCATCAAGGCGGCAAAACAAGCCATATGAATTACGAGCCAAATGAGGCAGGTTACTGGGGCGAGTTTGGCGGGCGTTTTGTGCCCGAGACTCTGGTCGCACCGCTTGATGAGCTGACCGAGGCCTACTTTACGGTGCGCGATGACGCCGGCTTTCATGCTGAACTTGATGACCTGCTTCACAACTATTCGGGAAGGCCGACGCCCCTCTATTTTGCCAGGCGGCTTACCGATGAGCTTGGCGGCGCCCGCATTTACCTCAAACGCGAGGACCTCAACCACACGGGCGCACACAAGATCAATAATTGTCTTGGCCAAATTCTGCTGGCCCGAAGAATGGGTAAGCAGCGGATCATCGCCGAGACCGGTGCCGGCCAGCACGGCGTTGCGACGGCGACCGTCTGCGCACTCTTCGGTCTCGAATGTGTAGTTTACATGGGCACGGAAGACATTCGGCGTCAGGAGCTGAACGTCTTCAGAATGCGGCTGCTTGGCGCTGACGTCCGCGGCGTGGATTCGGGATCTTGCACGCTCAAGGATGCGATCAACGAGGCATTGCGCGACTGGGGCACGAATGTCGATACGACCTATTACCTGCTCGGCTCGGCGCTTGGACCGCATCCATATCCGCTGATGGTTCGCGACTTTCAGAGTGTCATTGGCCGCGAAGCCCGCGAGCAGATCGTTGAGCACGAGGGTCGGCTGCCGGACGTCCTCTTCGCGTGCGTCGGCGGCGGCTCGAATGCTATCGGCCTCTTTCACCCGTTTCTTAATGATGAGATCCGAATCATCGGTGTCGAGGCCGGCGGACGCGGCAGCGGGCTGGGCGAGCACGCGGCGAGATTTGTGAACGACGGCCGCGTCGGAGTTCTGCAAGGAACAAAGAGTTACATTCTGCAGGACGACAACGGCCAGATCGCATCGACGCATTCCATTTCTGCAGGATTGGATTACGCATCTATCGGCCCGGAACACGCATTTCTCCATGATCAGGAACGCATCGAGTACGTTTCATGCTCTGACGCGGAAGCTCTCGACGCCTTTCAGCGGCTTGCCCGCACCGAAGGCATTATTCCCGCCCTCGAGTCGTCGCACGCAGTCGCTCATGCCATCAAGATCGCACCCGGCATGCCACGCGGTTCCATTATGATCGTCAATCTATCCGGCCGGGGGGACAAGGACGTGCATACCGTGCAGGAATCACTGGAGGCTCAGGTATGAGCGGGATCGCAGAAACATTTGCGAGCCTACAAGAAGCCGGTCGTAAAGGCTTTATCCCTTTCGTAACAGCCGGCGATCCCGATCTTGAGACGTCACTCGCGATCTGCCTGAAGCTCGCGGAATTGGGCGCTGACATTATCGAGCTCGGAGTGCCCTTCTCGGATCCGATGGCCGACGGGCCGACGATCCAGCGTTCGTCACAGCGAGCGTTAGAGAATGGCATGACACTGAAGGACGTCCTCCGTCTGGCAAAAAGCTTCAGAGACGCATCTGAAGTGCCCATCGTGCTTTTTAGCTATTTTAATCCGATCATGGCTTACGGGCTGGACAGGTTCACGACCGACGCCCAGGCTGCCGGGATCGACGGGTTACTTTTGACTGACGTTATTGACGTCGAAGCGGCAACGATGTCCCAGAAACTGGCGGGCCATGCTATCGACCTTATTTCACTCGTGGCTCCGACCACTACCGATGACCGGCTGCGAATGATCTGCGGTCATGCGCGTGGGTTTATATACGCGGTCTCACGGATTGGCGTCACCGGAGCGCAGGCGGACGTAAGCGACGCGGCGCAAATGCTGGTTGACCGAACCCGCAAATTCACCGATCTGCCCATAGCGGTTGGATTCGGCATATCTACCGCTGAGCAGATCACCGATGTCTGGCGCTTTGCCGATGCCGCGGTCGTCGGCTCGGCGATCGTCGCCGAAATAGAGGGAGCGAAAAGTCCGAATATGGCCATCGGGGCGGTCCAAGAATTCGTCTCCCGGCTTCTGCCGGGGTTTGCAAAGGCGAAAGCCGAAATCTAAAGTTGTAACTTCGTATTAACGCATATGCTTATCGTAATGAGGTCCGACGCACGGACCGAAGACATTGAAAGGGTCCTTGAGGTCATCGAAATACTCGGGTTTCGCGGTCATGCGCTACCTGGCGAGAATCGCACGGCGATCGGCGTCACCGGTAACAGCGGAGCGATCGACCCGGCGCATTTTGAGAATTTGCGAGGTGTTGCCGAGGCCATCCGCGTCACGCAGCCCTACAAGCTGATATCAAAGGACCTGCGCCCCGAGAAATCGGTGATTCGCGT
>DASYKW010000229.1:0-2498 GCA_035995005.1 Pyrinomonadaceae bacterium | reverse complement strand
ACAGCCGCGAGGATGCAGACCGACTATTTGCCGGCCTGTCTGATGGCGGCACGGTGTCGATGCCGATGACGGATATGTTCTGGGGCGGATATTTCGGCTCGTTGACTGACAAATTTGGCGTCCGCTGGTTGATCAATCAGGGCGGCGGCCAGCAGCCGAGCTGAGGAGGAGATATGGCAGATACGCAGATCTCAAGGGCCGCTCATTGGACCGGCCTTATCGTCGGAGGACTTCCGGCATTGTTCCTCATCGTTGATGGCGTGATGAAGCTTTTTAAGCCGGAGTTTGTGGTCAAGGCGACGACCGATCTCGGCTACAGCGAGAACGTGATCATACCGCTCGGCGTGGTGCTGCTGACCTGTGTAGCACTTTTTATGATCCCAAAAACTACGGTTCTCGGAGCGATCCTCATCACAGGTTATCTCGGCGGTGCGGTTGCGACGCACGTGCAACATCGTGACGGGGCATTCGAGATCGTATTGCCGGTTATCTTCGGCGTAATGATCTGGCTTGGACTATGGCTGTGCGACACACGTATGCGACAGCTTGTGCCGATCAGGTCCTAACCTTCAAATAACGTTTATGAGGACGAGTAAACTTTGTGTTTACTCGTCTTTTTCTTTTGGCTCAGCGTCGTCGTCCGCGTCGGGATCGTATTTCTCATACCCGTGAGCGTCGTCGTAATAATATTCACGTTTGGCCTGATCGGCCTCCCACGTGTCAGCCGCCTCAGGCGGTGAGGAAGGCTCGTCGGGCTTTTGTTTCGGCGGGGTGGGCACGAATCATTTATAATCGATTCAAATCTAGGCCTCAACATCAAAAGAATCATGAGATCGAACCGCAACTATCTTTACGCTCTCGTGTTGGTCGTGTGCTCGTCGACCGCCACATACTTTGTATCGGGCTCGGCGGCTCAGCCCGGAACCAAGCTCGTCCCGGCGGCCGACATGGAGTACACGACGGCCGCAACCCTGTGGATGCAGAAGTCCGGCGAATACCGTGCCCTCGCCTATCAGGCCTTTAACATCGCACGCTGGCAGCTCGATCTCGACCTAAAGGGCAAAAACAAGGACGACATCCCTAAGCCCGAACGTAAAAAGCCGCGTGCGGTGATGGTAGACATAGACGAGACCGTTCTCGATAACTCGCCGGATCAAGCTCGTAGAATTGTAGAGAAAGAGGCCTTCGATCTTCCAAAATGGTACGCGTGGGGCGAGATGCGTAAGGCGAAGGCCATCCCCGGAGCGGTCGACTTCCTAAACTACGCGACGTCGAAGGGCGTCAAGGTCTTTTATGTCTCAAACCGCGACGAGGTGCAAAAACAGGCGACGATGGACAACCTGATCTCTGCGGGATTTATGGGCATCGGTGCAGACAACGTGCTCCTCCGGCAAAAGGACGAGAAAGGCAACAACATCTCGACCAAAGAGTTTCGCCGCGACATCATCCGCCAGAAATATCGCATCGTCTTTTTTATGGGCGATAACCTCGACGATCATTCCAACGTATTTGAACGCAAATCGATCGCCGATCGCTTTGCCGTCGTCGACCAGAATCGCGGCGTTTTTGGCAAAAAATACATCCTCCTGCCAAACGCGATGTACGGCACTTGGGAGAACGCGGTCTACGATTACAAGAATCCGTCCGACGCCGAGAAGGTAAAGCTCCGGCTGAACGCGTTGGAATTGCCTTAAGGCATCGCAAAAATTATGAACAAGCTGACACGCAGAGTCCTGTCGCTTTCCACATTGCTGCTGTGTCTCGCTGCGGCGACCTCTGCTCAAAACCTCACCGTCCGCGACATCATGGCCGAACCATCGATCGCCGGTCAGCGGGTCGATGGCGAAAAGCTGTCGCCCGACGGGACCAAGGTCGTATTCCTGTGGAACGCCGAGGGCCGATATCCGCGTGATGTCTACATTGTTCCGACCGACGGCAGTGCAAAGCCGAGCGTTTTGCTCAAGCAATCGTCGCTGCCGGTGCCGCAGCCGTCGCCGACACCGGAGAACAAGCTGAACTACGGTCTTGTTGTCCGCGATCAGTTCGTCAAGGACCGCGACAACGCGATCGGCGGGCTTGAATGGTCGCCCGACTCTAAGCGGCTCATCTTTACGCAAAATGGCGACCTATTCCTGTTGGGCGTCGGCGACGCAAAGCCGCGGCGACTGACCAAGACCCAGTCGGCCGAGTTCAACGCCCGGTTTGTCGACAATGATCGCGTTCTTTATCAGCAGAGCGGCAACTTGTTCGTTCTGAACCTTGCGGATGCGAGTATCGTGCAGCTGACCAAGGAGGCGGATGCGGCGAGGTTCATTGGCGTCGGTAACGCGACCGTTTCAAAGGACGGATTGATGCTCGCTTACACCGTCTCAGACAGTTCAAAGCAGCGTGCACTGCTGGTGCCGAATTATCTCAACGAATACGTCGAGGGGCCGACGTTCCGCCGTGGGTGGTCGGAGCAAAAGGTCCTGGTTATCCCGACCGACGGCAGTCGTGAC
>DASYKW010000228.1:0-24270 GCA_035995005.1 Pyrinomonadaceae bacterium | reverse complement strand
TTACACGAAAGGTACAAAAAAGTCGTTCGTACTTTTATGTGGAATTTCGTGGTTACAAAACTCCTAGTTTTTGCAGGTCCGCCACAGGCTCATCGAACGAGCAGGAACCAAACGACTGAATGCCTTTTGCACGCAGAAGTTCGATCTGCCATTGGTTGAGTGTGTATTCGCCGCGCCATTTGACGCCGCCGGCATCGAAGGCAAAGACTTCTTCAAACTCCTCCTCCATCACGTCATCGAGCATCGACGGCTTGTAGCCCTCGCGGGCAAAGCCCGTCATCAGGAAGAGGTTGAGAAAACCGTGCATCGTGCCCTTGGGCGAATTAGCCTCATACGTGAGCGGCCGGAAGCAGCGTACGGGATGATGCAGCCCGGCGGTCGCCTTAAATGGCACGTTCGCGGCGAGGCACGAGCGGACGAAGCGAACGATGTCATGCGTCCCCGGAAATGCTCCCGGCGTAACGCCGCCAGTACGGATCTTGGCGCGCTGGCCACTCAAGGCGACGGCGGCGACCAGATCGGGAAGCTCTTTGGTCAGCGGAAGCTCGAAATAGGCCGTGATCTCAGCCGGGACGGAATTGGCGGCATTCTCGACCGCACCGCGGGTCGTGGTCTTAAATTCCACGACGTCGCACACGACACCGTCGTCGGTACGGGCGTTGAATTCGCGTATCTGGTCGATGCTCGCGGCAAACTCGTCGCCGATCACGACGGCCAGACGCCATGCGTCGTGCGCGTCGCGCGAGATAAAATCGCGGGCGCTCTCGTAAAATTCCCCCAGCCTCGCCGCCGTCACGACAAAACGCCCCAGCATCCAGCTATAGTTGCTGTTGCGGTACATCGCGTAGTTGATCACGGCCTCGCTCATCGAGACAGCCGACGGCGGAAACAGCCCGGCATAATCGATCACCCCTTGCAGGAGTGAGCGAACGGGTTGAAGAATGTGGGTATCAGCCTCGGCGGTGCTCATGGGGATAAAATCGATGATAAGAATTAGCGCTCGCTTTTACAAAAGTCGCGATGTTCGTTTGCGCTTGCCATCCGGCAATATGTTAGGGTATCTTGTTCTAAATTTCGGCAAAGCAGTAATAGCCAAATGCGCGTTTTAGGGATCGATCCGGGCAGCGAAACGCTCGGTTGGGGTGTCGTCGACGGCTCGGGAACGAGCTACACGCTCGTGGCGTTTGGGACCGTTAAGTCGAACACCCGACATGCGTTCTCAAAGCGGCTCGCTGGAATTTACGAGGGCGTGGCTGAGGTCATGGCCGAGCATTCGCCCGATGTACTGTCGGTCGAGGACACGTTCTACGCGGTTAACGTCGGTGTCGCCCTAAAGCTCGGTCAGGTCCGCGGGATCATGCTGCTGCTTGCCGAGCAGCGTGGTGTCGAGATCGCGGAATATGCACCTCGGCTGATCAAGCAAACGGTAACCGGCTATGGCAACGCCGAGAAATCGCAGGTCGGCCAAATGGTCAAGATACTGCTAGGTCTCAAAGCCGTGCCGACGCCGAACGATGCGGCCGACGCCCTGGCGATAGCCATTTGTCATTTTCACCACGCGGGATTTAATGAGAAGGTCGCCCGCGCGAAACGCTAAACCGATGAGAAAAGTCTCACTCGCGATCCTATTATTGATCCTGGCATTCTCCGTGTCTGCACAGCGCCGGGCCGGAGCGACGGGCTCCAAGACGCCAACAACAAAGGCGAGTAAGACAACTCGAGCATCCGAGATCGGCCAGACCGGCATCGTCATCGACGAGACACTGTCGGTGCTGCGCGAGAGCCCGAGTCTGTTTGCTCCCGTAGTCCACCGCATGCAGCGTGGACGCAAGGTCCAGATCTTGGGGTTGACGGAGGCCGACGGAGTTAAATTTTATAAGGTCGCGGCTCCGCCCACAAGCGTCGGCTGGGTACAGGCCGACGCGATATTCGGAAAGTTCAGAGCTGGCGACGAGGAGAGGTTTGCGAATCTTGTGCGTGCTCTCGATGGCTTTGACCAGATCGAGGCCGCAAGCGATTTTCTTGAGATATACCCGGCGTCGCAGCTCCGGTCATCGATCCTCCTGTTGTACGGCGATCTCCTGGAAGAGGTCGCGGTAAAGCTCTCAAAGGACGCTAACAGTAAGCTCAAACGCAACGAGATGGCAGCCTCGGCCGCGCCGCTGCACAGTTATTTTCTTAACTTCGTCAGTCTCGACCGCTATCGCAAGCTCGGGATCATGTTCCTCTTTAATTCCACGGACAGGAAATACCACTACGACGGCGCAAGCTGGCGTGAGATCGTTACAAAGTATCCGACCTCAACGGACGCCGTCGAGGCCAAGAAACGCCTCGACCTGCTCGCGATCAAGATGGCTCCGCCAGCGAAATAGCGATCTCGGTCGCGACCCGCGCATTGTTTTTAAGAAGTTCGATGTTTGCGTCCAATGTTCGGCCGTCACTGCGACGTGACATCTCAGACATCAGGAACGGCGTGATCTCCTTGCCCGAGATGCGTCGAAAATCCGCGTCGACGAGTGCGTCGGCGAGGATCGCCTCAAGCTCCTCGCGAGAGATCTCGGACGCGTCGGGAATCGGAACTGTAATAAGGATCGAATTTGTAAGGCCCAGCTTGTCACGCGCTCGAACGATTGCCGCTGCTTCCGCAGCAATATTGACTCGCTCATCTACCGGTAACCCGCTCGACCGCGAGTAGAACGCCGGCATCTCGTCGCACTGCCAGCCAAGCACCGTTACGCCGTACGTCTCAAGCCATTCGCGCGTCGCGGGCAGATCGAGGACGATCTTCGCGCCCGAACAAACGACGGTGATCGGTGTCCTCGCAAGTTCCGGCAGGTCTGCGGAAATGTCCGCTCCATATCCGCGATGGACGCCGCCGATGCCGCCGGTCGCAAATACCTGAATTCCGACACGATGGGCAAAAAAGACGGTCGTCGCGACCGTGGTTGCACAATCGAGTCGTTTTGCGGCAGCGACACTCAGGTCGCGCCGTGAGATCTTTCGAATGTCTTTACGAGTGGCGAGCTGCTCGATCTGTTCGTGAGTGAGGCCGACATAGCATTCCCCGCCAAAGACAGCGATCGTCGCCGGAACCGCTCCGCCATCGCGAACTATGCTCTCCAACGCGAGCGCCGTTTCAATATTCTGCGGATGCGGCAGACCGTGGGCAATAACGGTCGACTCGAGGGCGACGACGGCACGCGTGGCGGCCAGAGCGTCAGCGACCTCGCGGCTGATATTCATTTTCATAAACTAAAATGGCGGCCCTCGGGACCGCCTCGATAACAAGCCTTAGCCGCCCGACTACTTAACCATGTGGCCGATACGGCTGAATCGGGGGTGCGTGATACAGCTAAGTGCGCTGCCGTTCGATGCTCCGCGGTCACATGACCAATAGACGAACATCGCCCGTCCAATGATGAGGTCTCGCGGCACAAAACCCCAATAGCGGCTGTCCTCGCTGTTGTCGCGACTGTCGCCCATGACAAAAAAGCTGTTGTCGGGTACGACCATCTGCTTACCCGCGACGCCGAATTCGTAGCCGCGTCGCGAGATGTGCTGGCCGGCTCGGACGAGGTCCATCGTCTCTTTTGAATAGTAAACGTCGTAGGTCTCGTCGGGTCGGCGATCCTCGAATTCGGATGTGACGAGCGCGGACTGCTGGTCGCCGAGGTTCGGAGCGTCGCCGATCATGCGGTGCTCAGGCAGCAATTGGCCGTTAATAAAGACCTGATTGTCTTTGAACTCGACGGTCTCGCCCGGCAGGCCGATGACGCGCTTCACGTAATTCACCTGATACGCGATGGCCGAGTCGCCGTGGGCTTTGTCTTTCTCCGGATGAAGTTTGTTGCCGGGATATTTAAAGACAATAATGTCGCCGCGCTTGATCTCACGTTGCGGCAGAAACGGCAATTCGTGGCCGCCGGGCGTAAAAATGAACTTGTTTACGAGCAGGTAATCGCCGATCAGGATCGTATTCTGCATCGACCCCGTTGGCACCGTCACGGCCTGCAGGATGAATGTCATCCCGAAGATCGCCATGACGAGCGTGACGACAAACGACTCGAAATATTCGCGTAAAGTCGATTTTGGCGGGCCCGCCGGTTTTGCCTCGGCTGGCGTTACGGTTGGTGTTTCTGGTGCTGCGTCGTTCATCTTTCAGTCAAAGGATAATGATACGTCATTTAGACTCGCCGCGTTTCGCACGTCTTGGCTTTAGAGTTTCAACGGCATCGGCGGCTGCCATCATCTCGGCCGCCTTTATCGATGTGCCGTGGCCGACCGTCCTGCCGCCATCCCAGACCGCCTCGACGGTGAATTCGCGGGCGTGCGGCGGCCCATCGGTCTTTACAACGTTATAGCTCGGTGCCTGCTGTTTGTCGGCCTGCAGGATCTCCTGTAGCAGCGTTTTGTAGTCGAGCGAATTCGTAGGCGTGGCGGTCTTGAGCTCGTCGCCAAAGATTCGCGTGATAAAGACTCGTGCTGCGGTATATCCGCCGTCCAGAAATACAGCACCGATCACGGCCTCTAGAGAATTGGCGAGCAAAGCCTGCTTTTTTCGGCCGCCCGTTTTTTCCTCACCGCGGCCAACCCGAATGAACGCGCCGAGATCCATCGTCTCGGCTATGGTCGCGAGCGTAGCCGTGCTGACGAGATGATGTTTCATGAGCGTAAGGCCGCCCTCATCGTGCTCGGGATGGGCCGAGTAGACCTGCTCGGCAATGACAAGACCGAGGACGGAGTCTCCGAGAAACTCCATCGACTCATTCTCGCTTGCGTGGATCGCCTCGGCATCGTCGGGCGGCAAATTCTCAAAGGCCCACGACCGATGCGTGAGAGCCTGCTCAAGCAGTCGAATGTCCTTGAATTTGTGCCCGACTAGATTCTCGAGCTTGCCCACCTTGGCCGACATGGAATCAGATTTTAGGGAGTTTGCGGGCAAAAGAAAAGCCGGACGCTCTTTAGCCGTCCGGCACGATCTTTAGAGTTGTTCCGCTTATGTTAGGCCTTGCGTTTCTTTACAACCGGCTTTTTCACGGCAACGGCAGGCTTTTTGACCGGTGTCGGGGCCGGTTTAACCGGCGTCGTCGTCTTGGGCGGCGCGGTGGTTGTCGTCGTGGTCGTACGCGCTCCACCGTTATTCATGGGAGTGCCGGTCGTCGTGCCGCCGACCGGCGCAGGCGTTGCGGCGCCGGTGGTGGCAACTACAGCACCTGTGGTCGTCTTCGGAGCTTCGGGATCCGAGATTGGAGCGATCGGCGTCGTCGGATTTACAAAGGGTTTCCCCGTCGTGCTTGCGATATACGCATCGACCGTCATCGGACCAGTTGCGCCGTAGCGGACCTTGTAGGCGTCGGCCACGTTCTGTTTCATCTTCGCCTTGTACTCCGGCTTGGTGCCAAGAGCATAGGCTCGTGAGAAAGCGTCCATCGCTCGCTCCGCAACGCCGTTCGATTGGGCGACCAGGCCCTTAAGCTCATCGATCTTACGCTGAGCTTCCTCGGGCGTGTCGGTGTCTTTCTGCTCCTTGGTCTTGGTCTGGATCGTCTCGATGATCTTGTTGAGCTGATCAAAGTAGTAACCGCCGATAAACTCGTAAGGATTCGGGTTCTTTGCGACATCCGAGGTTGCGGGCGCCAGCGTGGCAGCATATAAATACGGAGCCGCTGCAGCCTTGTTCTTCTGGCCCAGCTGAAGAAGCGTGCCGATCGTGAGGTTCATCCATGCCGTCGCGTCGTCCTTGCTTTTATAGACAAACGGGGCTACACCGTAGCCCGGCTTGAAGTCTTTGCCAGCTTGAAGGTCGGCAAGCGACTGCTTGGCATACTGCAGCGTCTGGTCGGTGTACTTAGGATTATTATTGAAAAGCTCGTCGTAGCCGATCGAACCCATCACAAGCTCGAGACCGCTAAAGTCGGCCGGGTACTTGCTCATGAGCTCTTTGCTCGACGCATATACCTCATCCCAATTCTTGCCGGTGAGAGCGGTGTTAAACCGTTTGATCGCCGCTTCTTTTACGCCCGCGTCGCGAGCATCCTTTAAGCGGGTCTCCATCTTCGGAATGTTGAGCTTCAACCAGTCCGCGCGCTCTTTGGTGGATGAGCATGCTCCGTATTTGTCGAGAAAGGCCTTGCCAGAGTTGATCGCCTGCTGGCGAACGTCGAGATTCGTTTTGTCAGCGTAAAGCTTGTCAAACTCATCCTGCATCGCGGTCTGGCCCGCGGCATCGGTACAAGGGTCCTGCGCAAGCCCGGCCACAGCTCCGAGAGCGATGACAGCGGCGAGCATGAGGCCCGCGGTGGTAAGTCTAAAGATCGTTTTTCTCATGTCCTTCCTCTAGTTGAACCGTAATTCGTTTTCTAGTCGCCCGCGGATTCGTGGCCCGCATTCTTGGCGTCAATTCAGATGTAGAGCGCACTTCAAAAGTTGCAATAGTTCGCTAGGCTTCGCGGGCCCATCCTGCGCCAGATCCCTGATCGAAAGAAACCTTTTGAAAAGCTAAATAATCCGTTAATGCTGCGGTGCTGTCAAGAGTATTGATGTTGGTATCCGCGCTAAGAGACATCCGGAAATTGGGCCCATGTCGACCTGTCTTTCCGGATGCCCTTTTTTAAGACAAAACTATGGCCGTGGGCCCCTACGGTTTTTGAACCGGGGCTGCCTTTTGCTGTGCACCGCTCTTGTCGTAAGTAATGACCACAGGCGGGAATGCCGTTTTCTGGTCCTTTTTGGGAGCCGGTGCGGTCTGGAACGGCTTATTCACTGGTTGCGAGTCACCCGTGCGGTTGATCAGCTTTTTGTCGGCCTTTGGAGCCGACGGAACGACGATGACCTTCTGGTTATTGTTTAGCAAAAGGTCGTTCAGATCGTTAACGTTGCCGGCAGCATCAGCCGATGTCGCATCCGCAGCCGTCGCACCTGCATCGTCCTCGTCATCATCATCGGCGGCCGTGACCGGCGGTTTGACCACCTTCGGCGCGATCCTAAATTCGGTTTGAGCGAGATTTCGGTCGGTGCGGACAATGCCAGTCGCGAGTGCCCGATAGACGTCGGCCGCGACAGCGGCCGCAGCACGGCCACGCTCGCGTTCGCCGCGGGTGATAACGGCCACGGCGTACTTTGGATTCTCGATCGGTGCGACCGAGGCAAAGAGCCCGACCCACGAACCTTTGTCGATACACGAGCCTGTCTTGCCGGCGACACCGAGGCTCTGATCCATGTTGCGGCGAGCGGTGCCATACTCGGCTGCACCCATCATGCCGGGAATGACGCGTCGGACATTCTCACGAGGCAGATCCAGGTTGGCCCGGTAAAACGTCTGGAAGCGGGCGTTGTCCACCTCATTACGGGGATAACGCGGAAGTACGCGATGGCCGCCGTTAGTGATCTCGGACGCGAGGACAGCGAGCTGCAAGGTCGAAACTTCCGTATCGTCGCCGTGCGAGTAGATACGCGGATTGCTGTTGCTGTAGGGCAGGCGGCCGGCAGCCTCACCGTCGAGATTGATGCCTGTTGGCTGTCCTAGCCCGAGCTTTTGGCCGTATTCGACGAGCTTCTGATTGCCCATCTGCATACCCGCACGCTGGAAATATCCGTTGTCCGAAAAGGCTAGAGCGTCGTCCAGATTGCGGCGATAGGGCGTGCCCTTGATCGAGCCGTCGGCCTTTGAAACGACTCCCTCGTTGAGGGCCGCGACACCTGTCACAAGCTTGATCGTGGAACATGGGCGAATGGTGCTGCGGACTGCCCAATCCTGATTGACAATCGTGAGGACCTTGCCCGTCTGGGCCTCCATCACGACGACGGAGCCCGCATGCGAACCCAGGGCATTGACCGCGGCCTGACGGATGCGGAGGTCTTCGCCGTCGGTCTTGTCCTTAGAAATGTTTTCGGACGTCTGGGTCTTCAAGCCGCGCTCGAAAGCTAACCGGCGTTCGCGGGCCTCGCGAATAGCAGCCTCGCGGCGTCGACGTTCGGCCTCGATAGCGGCACGACGTTCGGCGTCTCTACGACGTCGCTCGGCCTCGGCCGCACGACGATCGGCTTTGCTCAGTTTTTTGTCGTTCTTATCGGCTTTGTCGGCCTTTGCGCGCTCTTTTGCGTTCAGCCTGTCGTTCTTAGAGTTGCGCTTGTCCCTTGCGCTCGAGCGTTTGTCGTCTTTCGCTTTGCGGTCGTCCTTTTTCGCGGACGCCTTGGCGCGATCGCGTTTTGAGTCCTTTCTAGAGTCTTTTGCCTTGCGATCGTCACGCTTTGCGGTCGCCTTTTTGGTGTCAGCCTTTTTCGCTGCCGCCTTTGTTTTGGGGCCGGCGGTGGTAGTTATTACAAATAGAGAGGTTATGAGTGCGAGAGAGAAAAATAGGCGAGCAAAGGGACTTTGCGTAAAACTAAACTTCATGCTTTACCTCAGGCGGACGGTTTGGTTTTGCTTGATTCGAAACAGCTTGTGGATCTGTGAAGGGATCCCGCAGTTTCAAGGTGCGAAAAACTATCTTGGACTATACGCGCAAACTACTTGTTGGCGCAAGACTTAATTATAAGTAAATGTATTGGTGGCGATGAGGAAACGTGATGGCAACCTACAGAACGCTAAACGGCGTCCCTTCTGCGATCAACTCCCCGTGCTATAAATTAGACGGCAAGTAAATGAAATTCCTAAGCACTTTTAGAGGCAGACTGCTCCTGGTCCTGGCATTACTGCTCATGGCGACGCTCGGGGCACAGTATTACCTGAACTTGCTGACCCAGGCCGAGAACGCCGACCTCCGCGAACAGCAGGAGCAGGCGATCGTGGCCGGGATCGCCGTCGGATTTCGAGCCATGACGGCGCAGGACGATCGTCTTGCCGACCTTGTTTCGCAACCCGGTCAGACCTTCCTTGATGAGGAAGCGAAGGGGCGAATTCGAGACATCATCATCATCGACGATAAATGGCGCATCGCCGACAGCTTGAGCCCGAAGTACCTGCCGGAATTCGACGAGAACAAAAACATCATCTACAAAAATCTTGCCGACATCACCGACCTTCCTCCCTTGATGCAGGGAGCGCGGCTTGGGGCGGATATCGTACACTTCCCCAACCGCAACGCCGGCCCGTCAAAAGACCAATCCGACGAGGCCCACGCGGTCCCGATCGAGACCGACCAGGGACGCTGGTACGTGATGATCATCCTCAGGAACGAGAAGGCCGAGGCGTGGTGGCGAGCTGCGCGTCCGCTCATCTATACACTCGGCGTCCTGCTGGTTTCATCATTGATCACATTCTGGCTCGTATGGAGATTTGGAGCCCCGATCGCAAACCTGTCAGAGGCCGCGCGACAGGTCGCGAAGGGCAATCTTCTTGTTCGAGTGCCGGACGCCGACAGGAATGACGAGATCGGACGGCTGGCGCAGCGATTTAACGAGATGACGAGCGAGCTGGAGAAAAAGGGCGAGCTAGAGCAGCAGTTGCAGCAGGCCGAGAAAAGTGCGGTAGTCGGCCGCCTCGGCTCGGCCATCGCCCACGAGATCCGCAACCCTCTCAACTACATCAACCTGACGCTCGATCACCTACGGGCGAAGTTTGCTCCGGAGGATGCTGACAAGAAACAAAAGTTCGTAAAGATGACCTCGCAGCTCAAGGCCGAGGTCGCTCGCATCGATTCGCAGATCACCGATTTTTTGAATTACTCGCGACCCGCGAAAGCCAATCTTCAACCGATCGATGCGCGAAAGGTCGTTGACAATTCACTTCGCATCGTCGAGCCAGAAGCTGAGGAGAAAGGAATCAAGATCAGCGTCGTCGAGCACGAGGACGTGCCGCGGATCATGGGCGACGCCGAGTTTCTGCGGTCCGTTTTCAGCAATCTTTTTATCAATGCACTCCAGGCGATGGAGTCGAAAGGCGGGCATCTTAACGTCAGGATATCGCCGTCCGATGATGGTGAGTCCGTCGTATTCGAGATCGCTGACACGGGCGGCGGCATCTCACAGGAGAACGTCGCGAAGATCTTTGAGCCGTACTTCTCCACAAAAGAGACAGGCACCGGCCTCGGCCTGGCGATCGTCCAAAAAGTTGTCGAGGTGCATCACGGCACGATCGAGGTCGATAGCACGGAAGGTGAGGGAACAAAGTTTACGGTAAGATTACCGAGAGCGGAAGAGTAATCACGAAAATTCACGAAAGGTCACAAAAATTAGGCCCTCAGTTTAGTGTTCTTTCGTGAGTTTTCGTGGTTACTCTTTAAGAGCATGGCAAGAAAGAGCATCCTCGTCGTCGATGACGAGAAAAACCAACGCGAGATACTCGAGACGATCCTGTCGGGCGAGGGATACGACGTGACGACCGCCTCGTCGGGCGAAGCTGCGATGAAGTTTGTCGCGGACCGGCACTTTGACCTTGTGCTCACGGACCTCAAGATGACGGGCATGAGCGGACTTGACCTGCTCAAGTCGCTCACGGATTTCGACAAATCGATCATCGTGATCCTTTTGACTGCACACGGCACGATCGACTCGGCCGTCGACGCCCTCAGGCTTGGCGCCTTTGAGTACCTGCAAAAGCCCTACGACAGCGAGAAGCTGCTCGAGACGGTCTCGCGGGCCCTCAAAAAACTCACGACGCTCGATGCCGAGATCGTCTCCGTCTCACCCGAGATGGACAAGGTCAAGAAGCTGATCCTCAAGATCGCGAAATCGAATTCGACGGTTCTCATCCGCGGTGAATCGGGCACGGGTAAGGAGCTGATCGCACGTTCGCTCCATAAGAACAGCGACCGGTCGAACGAGGTCTTTCAGGCCGTCAACTGCGCGGCGATCAACGAGAACCTTCTGGAATCGGAGCTCTTCGGCCATGAGAAAGGGTCTTTCACCGGTGCGGTCGCGGACAAGAAAGGACTCTTTGAGATCGCCGATAACGGGACGCTCTTTTTAGATGAGATCGGCGAGCTCGACATCTCGCTGCAGGCAAAGATCCTGCGTGCTCTGCAGGAGCGCCAGATCCGCCGTGTCGGCGGGACGAAAGAGATCAACGTGGACGTTCGAGTTGTGACGGCGACAAATCGCGATCTCACACATATGGTGGCCGAGAAACGCTTTCGTGAGGACCTGTACTACCGCCTCAACGTTCTGTCGATCGAATTGCCTGCACTACGCGAGCGGCGAAGCGACATTCCGGTGCTGATCGACTACTTTGTCAAAAAACATACTCGCGGCACGCAGCGAAAGATCACGATCACGTCCGACGCGCGACATCTGCTCGAGGATTATTCCTATCCCGGCAACATTCGACAGCTGGAATCCGCCCTCGAACGCGCGATCCTGTTGTGCGAGGACGACAAGGTCACGATCGACGATCTACCGCCCGAGATGACGAGCGGCGGAAGCGGCGGCTCAGCGGACGGTGCGGCCGCGGCGAGCGAGCTTTTTAAGCTTCCGCCAGACGGGGTCAACTTCGAGGACGTCGAACGCAGCCTCATCATGCAGGCCATGTCCCGCACCGATAACAACATCACCAAGTCGGCAAAGCTGTTGGGTCTGACCTTTCGGACGCTGCAATATCGGCTGGAGAAGTTCGGCTTTAAAAAAGACGATGTTAGTGATGAGGGACAAATGACGAGTGACGAGGAATAGCCAATGGAATGGTTTAGCACATTATCACTCGCGCTCGGCTCGGCCTGGACCAGCGGAATAAATCTGTACGCGACCGTGACGGTGCTTGGGCTGCTGCAGAAATTCGGAGCGACGAAGCTGCCGGGCGGCCTCGACGTGTTGGACAACTGGTGGATCATCGGGATCGCGGGCGGGCTCGTCATAGTTGAGTTCTTTGCCGACAAGATCCCTTATGTTGATAGCGTTTGGGATGTCGTTCACACCTTTATCAGGATTCCCGCGGGTGCTCTTGTGGCATACGGGGCGACAAATCATCTCGACTCTAATATCTACATTCCGGCCATTCTTCTCGGCGGCGGATTGGCACTAGCCTCGCACGGAACAAAGGCCGCGGCGCGTATTGGAGCCAACCTTTCGCCCGAGCCGGTAACGAATTGGACGCTCTCATTCGCCGAGGACGGGATCGCGATCGTCGGTGTCTTTCTTGCCGTATTCGCCCCGATGGCGATCGCGGTAGTCCTCGGGATCTTTATCATTTTGTTCTGCTGGTTTGCTCCAAAAGTGTTCCGCGCGATCCGACGGCTTTTTAGCGCTGTCGCGGCGTTCTTTCGCGGTGAGAGCTTTGCAGAGGTAGCGAAGAGAGCTGGGTAGGGTTCGCTAGGTGAGGCCATAGATCACTATCGCATCACTTTCAGTCGGTAAGCGACTTGGTTCAAGGCGCCAGGCAGGCGCTGGCGAAAGAAGGCGAGGTTTTTCGATGTGAATAAGAACCGCGGCTTTAGATACAGCTCGGCGTTATTCATCGAGAACAGGATCCGGTGGCGCTGCCAGTTAGGGAAGTTTTTTAGCAGCGTATATCGAGCCGAAACCCCTAACGTTTGAATGCCAAAGGGATAAGAAAATCCAAAATAAAGAGGCTGAGATCTAATGACGAGGTCTGCGTCCGCTTCAGGCGTTTCGCTAAACGTCCCGTCCGCGATCGAGAAGGTGATCTGCGTTCCGAGATCCGGAATGCTTACCGACACAGGTCTTAAGAGTCGAAGCAACATTCGCGGATATCTCGCCCTGATTTCGATTGAAAGTTTCTCGAAAGCGCTTCGGATGCCCTCCAGCGGAATAGAGACCCCCGCATCAAAATTCATCGCCGACGGATCGTTGTAAAGCGATTTGAACCTGTTAAGAACGGGTTCGGGGTTGTGATCGGAACCGACCTCGTAATTGTCGCCCGGATAAAGTACAACCATCTTCTTCTCGTGCTTTCGGAAGTAATCAAAAGCATCCTGCGGTTTGTTGCTGAACTCGTTGATGTAACGGTTGTCGTCGCTCGAGAAGTAGATGAAGCTGGCGAACGGGATCGTCACATCTGCGTCAAGATCGACGTGATTCGATACGACTTTTCGCAGGACGTTTTCCGCTTGAGCCGGCAGGTATTTTTGCCGGTCCTCAAACCCGCTATAACCGGCGATCGAAAACTGATTGAGAACGACATCGATCTTTCCGATCGACCTAACGATGCGTTTGCAATCTTTCGCATTTATCTCGCAGTCGTTCAGATCAAGTATCGTTTCGCCCTCGCTCATCACCGCCAGGGCCGAATCCATGCTTCCGGCTTGGTAGCAGTATAGGTTGGTAGTATCAGTCAAGGATATGATCTTGTCATGAGGCAGCGACAGCAGTTTTGAAAACCCAAACCGCCGCAAGGCGTCGAAAACCTTGTCCGAATTGTTTTCCTGAAACAGGATCGTAACGCGGTCTTTGAAATTCTGCGGGAGGGATCTTAAGGTCGGGATGTGAAAGTGATCGGGATGCTCATGCGAGATAAAAATATAGTCGATCGTATCAAGCAGCGACGGTTCCATCGCCGCGGGCGGAAATAACGACCATGAATCGTTAAAGGCCTTACCAAAGAGCCATGGGTCCGTCCAGATCGAAACGTCCGACCGCATCACGACGGAGGCGTGAGATATGAGACGTATTTCCATGATCGATGGGACAGAAGCTGCTCAGTATGATACTACCGTCACGTGACATTTCTGAAGGTTGTATGAGGTAAAACGCGGAATGACTGTTGAACAAATCTTCCAATTCGTTGCGGGTGTTTTTGGTCTGGTGGCGACCTACTTCGCGTGGACAGAGCCGAAGAGCGACTACCTTTTTCCGGTCATCGTACTCGCGATCTCGTCCGCATTCCTCGCGTATCGCTTTCACGTCAAGGCTCGCATCGACGCCCATTCCGCCACGGACACGCGGAGCGACTAGCTTCAACCTCATCCACTCGATAAGATAATCTTCGATGTCTGATATCGGCCAGCTACTAGAGAACAACAAGCAGTGGGCGGAACGCACCGTCGCCGCCGACGAGCGGTTTTTCGCCCGCCTCGCCGAACAGCAGTCGCCAAAGTATCTCTGGATCGGCTGTTCGGACAGCCGCGTCTCGGCGAACGTCATCGTCGATCTCGCACCAGGCGAGGTCTTTGTCCATCGCAACGTGGCGAATCTCGTCAATCACACGGACATGAATTGCCTCTCGGTGATCCAGTTCGCCGTCGAGGGTCTCGAGGTCGAGCACATCATCGTTTGCGGGCATTACGGCTGCGGCGGGATCGCGGCAGCGATGGACGGCAAGCGGCACGGGCTCATCGATAATTGGCTACGGCACATTCGGGATACGGCGAACCTGCATGCCGCGGACCTCAACGCGATCGAGAACGAGGAAGTACGGCTCGAAAAGCTTTGCCGCCTAAATGTCGCCGAGCAGGTGATCAATGTGGCCGAAACGACCACGGTCCAGGACGCGTGGGAACGCGGGCGGCAGATCGCCGTTCACGGGTGGATCTACGGCCTCAAAGATGGGCTTATTCGAGACCTCGATATATCGGTCTCGGACGAGTCGGGGATGGAAAACTTGCGCGACCGCTTTCTGACCGACGACAAACGCCGCCGCACCGGCATTGCATCTAACTGACCGGGCAAGTAAACCGCTGAGATCACATAGTACAGAGATAAAGAGAGTGAGTATTTGTCTGGGGCGAGCTAAGGACGCGATTCTTATTACTGCGGTTGTCGCCTGTGGCCTTGTGACGGCAGCGGCGCAGATGTCGCGAAAACCCTCGCCGACGCGCGAGGCGGCCGATTACCAAGCCACCGTAAAAGATCGCCGCAACTCCATTCCAAAGGTCGCGACACAGGCCGACTTTGACTCGATCGCCCGCGTCTATCATCAAGGCACGCCATACGCGCTGCCGCACGTGATGTTTGTCATCGACCGTCGCGATAACAACAAGATCTATTACCTCAACTCGCAGAAGTTCCGCTTTCACAAGGATTTTCTGCTCGCGACATATTTGATCCCGCGCGGAACGGACGTTTTCCGCCCTGTGTATGTCGACGCCGACCGGCGGTTTCTCGTCGGCACGATCGCCTGGCAAAAGACGGTCGGTAAATTCACGTGGGAGCTGTGGGAAGGCGATCTCGCTACCGGAGGGATGATGCGTCAGGCGAACGACGTCATCAACAAGACGTTCTTTCAAAAGGCCTGGTACAAGCCCAACTCCATTCGACAGGAGGACGCCTCATCAAATCTCGGGCTCGATCGCGTTACGCAGGACGAGTTGAATCGCAACCAAGCCTATCTTGCCCTCAACACAGGTACGGCGATCGGCCGCATCCACATCATCGATAAGCTCGACGACACGGTTGAGATCGGCGACAACGAGATCCTTGTTCTAAAAGAATTACCGCTGACGATGCCCCAGGTGCGTGGCGTGATCGTCGCAGAGCCGTCGTCGCCGCTCTCGCATATCAACATTCTGGCCCGTGGATGGAATATCCCTAACGTCTATATCAAGGACGCCGACAAGCTCTTTAAGGAGTTTGACACGCAGGTCTTTAAGCTCGACGCGAGGCTGACAGACTACAGTTTTGACCGGGCCTCGCTCGAGGACATCAAGACCGGTTTCTCGTCGCCGGATCAACAGGTACCGCCCGCCGATCTTTCGGTCTCAAGCCTCATCGGGCTAAAACAAATGCGGGCCAAAGACAGCATTCGCTACGGCTCAAAAGCCGCAAATCTCGGTGAGATGATCGCCAAAAGAGTGCCCGGCGTGACGATACCGGACGGCTTTGGTATTCCCTACGCCGCCTACAAGAAGTTCATGGCCGACAACGGCTTTGACAAGGTCGTCGATGCCCTCACCGACGACAACGACTTCGTTCACAACCCGCGCGTCCGCCGGCAAAAGCTCGAAGAGTTTCGCAAGCAGATCCAAAACGGCAAATTTGACGAATCGCTGAGGCAGGGGATCGTCACGCGCTGGAAGACACAGCTCGGCAGCAAGCCCGTCTTTGTTCGCAGTTCCTCAAATAGCGAGGACCTGCCGAATTTTTCCGGTGCCGGCCTTTATTCAAGCATCCCGAACGTTCGTGATGAGGACAAGCTTATCGAGGCAGTCAAGACCGTCTGGGCGTCACTTTGGACATTCCAGGGATACGAGGCCCGAGTCCGTAACTACGTTTCGCAGTCCGATGTTTATATGTCGGCGCTCGTACAGCTAGGCGTCGATATGGACCGCGGCGGAGTGATGATCACCAAAGATCCTTTTGACGACAAGAGCAAGAATGCCGTCTACATCTCGGCCGTCTGCGGCCACAACACAAAGGTTACGGCCAATGACGGCGTCCCCGAGCAAGTTCTGTTTAACCCCAAGTCCAACTCCGTCGTCGTGATGACGCTGTCTCAGCAAAAAGGCGCGCTTCGCTTTGATGAAAATGGCGATCTCAAGGAGACGACCGACGTCTGTGCCGCCGGCCTGCAGAAACGGGTGCTTTCAGATCAACAGGCCCGAGCGCTGGCACGGGCTGCGATCGCCATCCGCACCGCATTCGGCGGTAAAAAGGAACAGGACATCGAGTGGGGCATCATCGCCAATCGCATTTATATCGTTCAGTCCCGTCCATATATCGATAAAAGGTAATCCCGCACCTTACCTCGATCCTGTCTTGCATCGGTGCCCGCACCTCGCGACGCTCACTATCTCGGACAACTGCTAGATCCTGTCGCATAGCGGTAACGTCGATCCGAATGTCCAATTAACACGCAAAAACCGTGCTCCGAGCGCGGTTTTGTATTGATTACGGCAGAGGTCGGGCGTAGAATCTATTAAATTCTCTCAGAATCCGTTAGACAATTTAGTTAAAAGTCCGGTTCCTCCTTTATCTCGAGGTTTATCGTTATGTTCCGCAAGCCCACCCGTTCGCGTCTCGTTTTTGTTTTTGCATTTGTGGCCATTACAGCCGCCCTTTCGCTGCTGAGATTTGGCAGTGAGGCTCAGCGCCGACCGAATGCCCCGCTCGCAACCGTGACCGCGACGCTGGACGACGGTGTGACGCCAAATACGACGAGGAAGAATCCGGGTGACACGATCAACTACACCGCCGTGCTCAGCGACTCGGTCTCAGATGCGACCGTCGTTGTCTATAACTCGACGCTCGACCCGAATACGACATTGATTGGCGGCTCGATCCATGCGTCGCCTATAGCGGCAAATGAGAGCTATACGACTGTCGGTAATACCTTGTTGGAGGCCGGCGTAGCTGCCACAGGCAATCCCGCCGTAACCAGTGCCGTAAAGCTTTTTGACAACGACTCGATCGCGCCTATCGGGACTGACGCTATCCAGCTTGTATCGTTTAGCGCGGCGAGTTCGAACGGCGGCACAGTCTCGGTCAATGCAAACGGCTCGTTCACCTACCTGCCGCCCGCGGGTTTTACGGGGACCGATACTTTCACCTACATCATCAGGAACAGCAACGCCGCATCGCTGACGGATACTGCGACGGTAACTATCACCGTCGGTGCGCCGAGGGTCTGGTACGTCAACAACTCCGGCGTCAACGGCGACGGCCGGTCAAACTCTCCTTTTAACACACTCGCAAACGCCGCTGCTGTTGATGCGGCTGGCGACATTATCTACGTCTTTACGGGCTCTGGTAACTACACGGGCGGCATTACGCTACTAAACAATGAGCAGGTGATCGGCAACGGCGTGGCTCTCGTCGTTAATACGTTCACCTTGCGCGGTGCGGGATCACGGCCGACGGTCGTGAATGCTGGCGGAGCCGGTATAACCCTTGGACAGAACGACACCCTCTCGGGCTTCAACTTTGGAGCGTCAACTGGCTTCTCGATTACCGGCACCAGCGTTGGCACTCTCGCCGTTAACAACATGCTCATCAACAACACGAGCGGCGGTGCTCTCGATCTGACCGGCGTAGGCACACCGACCGTGAACGTTGTGCTTGACGGGACGACCTCGACGGGTGGGACGAAGAACGTCAATCTCGTTGGCTTGAATGGGACTGTAACCCTCGGCAGCGGTGCTTTGAGCGGGGCGAGCAATAACGCCTTCGATGTTAGTGGCGGCGCAGCGACGATCAGTTACACCGGCACAGTGACAAACACTGCGGCGGCGCGGCTCGTCAACGTCGCCAGCATGACCGGCGGTAGCCTGAGTTTGAGCGGCGCACTGAGCGGCACAGGCTCGAGCACAGGCGTCAACCTTACAAGCAATGCTGGAGCCACTCTTAATTTTACCGGTGGCATTGCCTTGTCGACAGCGGGGAACGCAGCCTTCACGGCTATTGGCGGTGGCCCGGCTGCCACCACTGGCGGCACCATCAATGTCACGCAGAACAACACCACAATCGTCAACACGCTGGCGACCACAACCGGCATCGCGCTGAACGTGGCGAACATAACTATTGGCGCCAGCGGTCTGACTTTCCGCAGCATCTCCTCAAACGGAGCGGGTAACGGAATAGTCGTCAATAACACCGGAACGACGGGTAGTTTCGTCATCTCCGGCAACGGTGGAGCCTGCACGTCCGCCGGCACTTGCACCGGTGGGGCGATCCAGAACTCGACCGGCGATGGCGCCGTCCTGACCAGCACGCAAAGCCCAAGTCTAACCCGGTTGAATGTGACCGACTCCGCCGGTGGGGCCGCCGATGACGGCATCGTGCTTACGAATATCCCCGGGACAGTAACGATAGACAATTCCTCTATCATCAACAGCCCGCACAACGGCATTACCGTCGACAACAACACCAACATGGCGGGCTTCAACCTGACCAATACGACGATTTCATGCGCATCGGGTCAACCTTGCCAACCGTCTGGATCGATCGGCAACGACGGACTCTCGATGACGATTCGCGGGACTTCGGTCCTGACCTTTGGTTTAGTATCAGGTTCAACTTTTAGCGGTCACCGAGGAGTCGGCGTGCAGGTTCAGGCGAACGACTCAGGCCGGATCGGGTCTAACTCCGGGGGAGTGATAACAGCGCCAGCCGCCTCAAACAGCATCACAGTTCAGGGCAATGCCATCACCGGCAGTGGCCAAGGTATTGACATAGATGAAGCTCAGATCGCAAACATTTCATTCCAGGTCCTGACCAATACCGTTGTGGGCAAACTGACCGCGCCGGGAGCGATTTCCTCGCAGGCAAGTGCGGTGGCCATCAATGCTTTTACCGGAGCAGGCGCAGGCACGGGTCCGACCGTCCATACGTTTGTCGGTAAGATCGACGGCAATATCATCGGGACGCAAGGAGTTAAGGACTCCGGGGCAGGTTTCGGCAGCGGCATTCGCGGGGTAATTCAGGGAAGCGCGACTCAGGGCGTGGTGTCGATAACTAACAACACGATTCGCGAAACGCCGAACGCGGACATCATTACCGCGATCGGGCAGAATGGCGCCGCCGCGAGCCCCTCAGCGACCGCGAGATTTAAGATCACCGGCAACAGCATGCCCGCCCCTACCGGCAGCAATTTGGGACTCTGCGGTCCGCTCAACACTGCCTGCGCTAGCAATGGAATATTCATTCTTGCTGATGAGGGATCTCCCGTCTGCAACGCCATCACCGGCAATACCGTTTATGACCTGTCGACGATGAACGGCACAGCTGGCGTCTATCTGGCTGAACGAGCTGGTCCGCCGGCCGGATCAGCACTCACGGTTGAAGGTACCGGTACAGTCTCATCTTGGGTTCAAGGCAATAACACTCTTGCCGGCGCCGTAAAGTTTATCGATGAAGGAGGCAATACTTCTTTGGTAGGAGTTGGAGCTTGCGGCAGCTTCCCGGCAATACCCGCACCCGGCGACGAAGACGCCTTGAATACGACCAACGATCTGACGAACAACTTGGCTTTCCTGAATTCATCTTTCGACCATAAGGGAGAATGTCGGATCAAGAATGGGGAATTGACCTTTACTGCCTTAGCTCCAACCACTGATGTGGCGGCTTTACCGATCGAAAACTTGGGCGGTGTCGCCGAGATCGCAGTCGTGCCCGCGGGAAGAAGAGAAGATCCGTCTCAGGCCGTTGGGATACTGGCTCGACTAGCCAACATGATCTCGCCAACTGCCTACGCACAGGAGAAGAAGCCGAACGCACCGGCGAGCGGCGAGACGATCGGCCCGATCAATATCGGGACACTGCCCTCGGGTAAGTCGGTGACAATCGTTTATTCGGCGACGATCAATAGCGGGATGACGGCCCCGAGCGTGTCCGACCAAGGCACGGTCACCGCTACCGGAGGGATCAGCGTTCTCACCGACGATCCGCTCGTGGGCGGTGCGGCCGATCCGACCGTGACGCTAGTCGAGCAGCCGCCGACGGTTGCCGGCATCACGCCGAGTGTTAACGAGGACGCCACCCTCACCTTTGCCGCGACGAATTTTGACGCCGGGTTCACGGATGCGAACGCGGGTGACACGCTTCAGATTCTGCGCATAACGTCGCTACCGGCGAACGGCTTGCTCAAGGACAATGGCGCGACCTTCACGGTGCCGCATGATATTCCGCGGGCTAATATCGGCACCCTGACATATGTGCCGAATACAGATTACAACG
Organism: Pyrinomonadaceae bacterium; assembly: GCA_035995005.1. Taxonomy (GTDB): domain Bacteria; phylum Acidobacteriota; class Blastocatellia; order Pyrinomonadales; family Pyrinomonadaceae; genus OLB17. The sequence goes on along the minus strand of DASYKW010000228.1, from coordinate 3,771 downwards.
GCCCGGACAGCTTTGGCTGGAATGGCGCCGATGCCACACCAGCACCGCCAGGGCAGTTCGCGCTCGCCAACGCGCTCGTCAACATCACGGTCAACTCCGTGAACGACGTCCCGAGCTTTACCAAGGGTGCCGATCAATCCGTGCTTGAGGACGCGGGGGCTCAGACGGTCGCCGGCTGGGCGACAAATATATCGAAAGGCCCTGCGAACGAGTCGGGACAGGTGGTCGATTTCATTGTTACTAACAACAACAACTCGCTGTTCTCCGCCCAGCCTGCGGTCTCTGCGACAGGCGACCTGACCTTCACGCCGGCGGCCAACGCAAACGGCACCACGATCGTTAGCGTTAAGATCCACGACAATGGCGGCACAGCTCCGGGCGTTGATACGTCTGGTATCCAGACCTTTAACATCACCGTGACGGCGGTAAACGATCCGCCAAGCTTTACCAAGGGCGCGGACCAGACCGTCAATGAAGACTCCCCAGCGCAGACCGTGAGCGGATGGGCCACCAGTATTTCTCGTGGTCCGACGGATGAATCGGCCCAGGTTGTTAATTTTATCGTGTCCAACGATAACAACCCGCTGTTCTCGGTCCAGCCGGCCGTTTCGGCGACTGGTGTCCTGACCTATACGCCGGCCGCGAATGCAAGCGGGACGGCGATCGTTTCGGTCCAGATCCACGATAACGGCGGCGGTGCCGACACATCGGCCGTTCAGACTTTTAACATAACTCTAACGGCGGTCAACGACGCTCCTGTCCTGGCCGATAAGACTCCGGTCCTAGCCACCGAACTTGAAGACGCCGCGGCACCGAGTGGCGCGGTGGGCACATTGGTCTCAACGCTGGTCGATTTTGCGTCGCCAACCGGTCAGGTAGACAACGTCACAGATGCGGACACCGGAGCTCTTTTGGGTGTCGCGATCACGACGGCAAGCACCACTAACGGTGCGTGGTTCTATTCGATCGATAACGGAGGCTCCTGGAATCCGCTTACCGCCGTGACGAACACAAGTGCTCGTCTGCTCGCGGCCGATGCCAATTCACGGATCTATTTCCAGCCTAATGCCGACTTCAACGGCAACGTTTCACCCGGCATCACGTTCCGTGCATGGGACCAGACGACGGGCACCAATGGAGCCTTAGGTGACACATCTACTAACGGCACCAGCACGGCGTTCTCGACGGCGACGGATACGGCCGACCTGACCATAACGGCGGTCAATGATGTGCCGACCTTGACCGCCATCTCCGATCCGGCCTCGATCCCGATGAATTCCGGGCTCCAAACCGTCAACCTCTCGGGCATTACCGAAGGTCCAGCGAATGAGTCTGCCCAAACGGTCACTGTCACCGCAGCCTCGGATAACACGGGCCTTATCCCTAACCCGACCGTGAGCTACACGGATCCCGCAACGACGGGGTCGCTCAGCTACACACCCGTGGCTGGCCAGTCCGGCACGGCACAGATCACCGTCACGGTAAAGGACAACGGCGGAGGTGCCGATACCTTTACGCGGCAATTCACTGTAGTTGTCACGGGCCCGCTCAGCGGGACAAAGACGGTCTGCGCCTCGGGCTGTGATTATGTAAATTTGACCGGCCCATCGCCAAGCGGCATCTTTGCCGACATCAACGCGGCCGGATTGTCCGGGAATCTGGCCATCAACATCAATGGCGACCTGACCGAGCCAGGCACTAATGGGCTCAATCAATGGACGGAGACGCCGGCGGGCAGCAACTACACCGTCACCATCCAGCCGAACGCGGCGGCGACAAGGACGATCTCGGGCGCCGTGACGAACGGGATGATCCGTCTCAACGGAGCCGACCGCGTGACGATCGACGGGCGCTTTGGCGGCACCGGACGTTTCCTGACCTGGCGTAATACGAATACGAGCAATCCGACGATCACGCTCATCAATGACTCGTCGAATAACACCATCCGCAGCTCGATCATCGAAGGCAGCACGACCAGTGTGTCGAACGGCGTTGTCTTTATCGGCACGGGCACGACGACCGGCAACGACAACAACACCTTTACAGACGACCAGATCCGCGACCGCAGCGATGCGGCGGGCGTGCCCGCACGTTTATTCTCCTCGACGGGCACGTCGGCGGGTGTTTCCAACTCAAACAATACGATCTCGAACAGTGAGGTATTTAACTTTAGCGGTTTCGGAGTGGTAATCGGCTCTACCGGCAACGACTCGTGGACGATCTCGGGCAATAACATCTATGAGACGGCGCCCAGGACCACGAGTTTGTCGGGGATCAACCTAGCTTGCTCAGGTACGAATACGATCTCACAAAACACGATCCACGACCTCACCTCGACCGGCGTCACCGTGAATGCGGTTCAGGTCTCTAATAGCAGCGGCGTTACTACTGTTTCGCGCAACCGTATTTATTCGTTCCCGAGCGTCTCCGGAGCGACAGGGACGATAGCCGGTATCGTGTCGGCTGCCGACGGCACGGTTACAGTGATCAATAACCAGATCACGCTAGTCCCGTCGGTCGCTACTAACCAGCTGATCACCGGGATTATCAGCGAAGTCGGCCCATTCAACATGTATTACAATTCCGTGCTCGTCGGCGGCACCGCGAGTGGAGCAACTGCTACGTACGCTTGTAAACGACAATCTGATTCAACGGAGACGTGGCGTAACAACATCTGTTTTAATAACCGCACGGGCGGCTCGGCCAATCATTATGCGGCGGGCAGCCTTACTAGCCCGACCGGCACATTCTCATCCGACTACAATGTTTTTGTCGGCACGGGCACGACGGCTGCCAATTTCTTTAATTCCTCAAATACAGCCGTCCCGTTCGCGACCTGGAAGACCAATACGGGCGGCGACGCGAACTCGACTGCCGGCAACCCGGACAGCACGTTCTCGACGTCGATGTTCGTCAATCCGGCAGCGGGTGTCGGCGATCTCCATATCAACACCGGCGCAAGCTCGGGAACGCTTGCTCTCGTCTCGAATGTCGGCACAAATGTCGTTGGCATCACTAACGATTACGACAATGACACGCGGGATGCCACGATGCCCGACATCGGATCGGATGAATTTACGGCGGGTCCCTCGGCGGATGTCTCACTGGACAAGGCGTTGACCACGGCTGGTCCGTTCACCGCCGGCCAGTCGATCGCGTACACGATCCAGGTTGCCAATGGCGGCCCGTCGACAGCGACGAATATTCAGGTCACCGACACACCGAGCAATCTGACCATCACAAACGTCAGCGGAGGCGGCTGTGCTGCCTTGCCCTGTACGATAACTTCGCTCGCCTCGGGCTCCAATACCACCATCGACGTTACGGCGACGATCAACGCCGCCGGTGCATTCGACAACAGCGCGACGGCTTCGGCTGCAGAATCCGATCCGAACAGCACAAACAACACTGATAACACCGGCAATGGCGGAACGGCCGTCGCTGCGCCGGTTGCGGCCTTTATTCACGACATCCAGGGCAGCGGCAGCACCTCGCCGATCGCCGGACAGAGCGTAGTGGCGACCGGGGTTGTTGTCGGTAATTTCCAGGGAGCCAACAAGCTCCAGGGCTTTTTCCTGCAGGAGGAGGACACCGATGCCGACGCCGATCCGTTGACGTCCGAGGGAGTCTTTATCTCCTGCGGTGCTTGCACGACGTCCGTTGCCGAGGGGCAGCAGGTTAGCGCCACAGGCGTTGTTTCTGAGGTCAACGGTATGACCACGGTTACCGCAAGCTCGTCTGGTTCCGTGGTCATCACCAATGCCGGAAATA
>DASYKW010000227.1:0-20565 GCA_035995005.1 Pyrinomonadaceae bacterium | reverse complement strand
AATCTTTATTATCAAATCCATGGACGCACTCACCGCATTGGCCGAGCCGACACGTCGACGCATCCTCGAGAAGCTTGCCGCGAAGGGCCGAATGCCCGCGACGGCGATCTATCGGGAGTTCAAAGTGAGTGCTCCGGCGATCTCTCAGCACCTAAGGGTATTGAAGGAGGCCAATCTGGTCGGCGTTCAGAAAAAAGCCCAGCAACGTATCTATTACGTGAATCCAGAGCCTATGAAGGAGCTAGAAAAGTGGATCAGGCAGTTCTCCGCCCGCGTCGAGAAGCAGTATTCCAAGCTCGATGCCCTGCTGGAGAAAGAGAAGTCAAAACAGCCACAGCTATTTGATTAACTAACGGAGGCGAAATGTCAGAAAACAAAACAGTTATTACCGTAGAGCCCGGCAAGCAAGAACTATTCATCACGCGTGAATTTAACGCTCCGATTGAGCTATTGTTCAGAGCCCATACCGAGGCCGAGCTCTACGAGCAATGGGTTGGCCCGGACGACCTGACGATGACCGTTGAGAAGATGGATGCGGTTGATGGCGGATCTTACCGTTTCGTTCACGAACGTGATGGTCACGCATACACGTTTCACGGTGTCTATCACGAGGTGCTCGCCCCGAAGCGGATAATTGGCACGTTCGAGTTCGACGGCCTGCCCGAGACGGGTCACGTGATCATGGGGACGACGAAGTTCGAGGATCTAGGCGACGGCCGGAGTCGACTCGCGCATCAGTCAGTCTTCCAGTCCGTCTCCGATCGCGACGGCATGATCAAGAGCGGTATGGAGCGGGGCGTGAATGATGGATATAAGAAGCTTGATGTGCTTCTGGCCCAGCCGCTTCCCAGCTCGGCGAGCGCGAGTGAATGATGACCGAACAACTCACCGCTGACCAATTTACGGAGCGACTTCGGTCGCACGCTCCCGACGACCCTGATCTTCGAAGCGTGAGGATGGGCGACATCTTTAAGCTCGGTAAGGAGTTCCAGCAGATGCCGGTCAAGGAGATCGAGAAACTGATGGAAAGCCGGGTCCACAAGATGCGCGTGGGCGCATTGAGCATAATGGGTCAGTGTGCAAAGGGGAAGCACTGTTCGCCGGAGAGATTGCGCGATCTTTATGATCTCTATATTCGCCGCCACGACTTGATCAACGACTGGGGACTTGTAGATCTCGCGGCCTATTACGTTGTCGGCCAATACCTCGCGGATAAACCTAGGGATATACTCTACAAACTAGCGCTTTCGAAAGATCTATGGGAACGCCGCACCGCGATCGTCGCGACAGCGCACTTCATCCTCAAGCTCAAACAAACCGCCGACACGTTTAGGATTGCGGAGATCCTGGTCAACGACACAGAGAAGTTTGTAAATACCGGCGTCGGCTGGATGCTGCGGGCGGCCGGCGACGTTGACAGTGAAGGCCTGGTCCGTTTTCTGGACCAGAACGCTGCGCAGATGACTCGTGTTACGTTGCGTGCTTCGATCGAAAAGATGGAACCGCCTCAAAGGGCTCGATATCTGGCGATGCGATAGCCTTTTGCTGTCGTGTTACTCACGCAAATAGCACGAATAAGAACCATTCTCATTCGTGCTATTCGTGTGATCAGTGGCTAGTTCTTATCTTATCCTTTCACCTTTTTGATCTCCTCGATCATGACCGGTACGGCCTCAAAGAGGTCGCCGACAATTCCGTAATCCGCTATGTCGAATATGGGCGCTTCGGCGTCCTTGTTAACGGCGATGATCGTTCCGGCGTTCTTCATTCCCACGATGTGCTGGATAGCGCCTGAGATGCCGAGAGCGATATAGACTTTTGGCGCAACGGTCTGGCCTGACGAACCGATCTGACGATCGATGGGCAGCCAGTCGGCGTCGCAGATCGGACGCGATGCGGCCAGGTCGGCTCCAAGTACGTCAGCGAGCTGTTGTGCGATCGTGATATTCTCCTGGGACTTAATGCCTCGACCGATCGCGACGATGATCTCGCTCTTCGTGAGATCCACCGAAGCCTTGGCCTCTTGAAACGGTGCCTCCGGCGTCATGCGAACGTCGCCGACATCTACGGTCATTGTCTCAACGCTCGCACCGCTTCCCTTCTCCGCCGCGTCCCCGCGGAACGCTCCGGACTGGAATGTCACGAAGTACGGTGCTTCGCCGCCGAGCGACACATCGGCGTCTAGCTTTCCAAGAAAAATACGCCGCGTCAGGACGAGCTTGTCGCCTTCGCTGCGATAACGAATGCAGTCGCCGACGACTTCGCGTCCGAGACGGGCCGCAACCTTCGGGGCAAAGTCACGCACCTGGTACGTGTGCGACATCACGACGTATTGTGGATTAGTCGCCTTGATCACCTGCTCCCACGCATCGGCATACGCATCGGGCGTGTAGATCCCAAGCTTTTCGTTCTTGACAACGATGACCTTGTGGATCGCGTACCGGTCGATTTCCTGAGCGAGACCGCAATCCTTGTCGCACGGAATGACAGCTGTCACTCCAACCCCGAGGTCCTTGCCGATCGATTGGGCAGCAGTGATCGCTTCAAGCGAAGTCTTGTTGAGCGTACAGTCTTTGTGTTCTATAAAAACGAGGATGCTCATATTACACGCACCTCCGAACGAAGTTTCTCGATGAGCTCGACTGCTCCGGCCTTAGCGTCACCATTGCCGAGCATCTGTGTTTGCTTTGTCTTGAGCGGCATGTAGACCTTTTCGATCGTCGGTGCCGACGCAAATGCTTCGACACTCGGCGTCACTTCGGTCACGGGCTTAGACTTGGCCGCCATGATGCCCTTGAGCGATGCATATCGGATCTGCGAAATGCCGGATTGGATGGTCATCAGGGCCGGCAGCTTGTACGTGAACCATTGATACCAGCCGCTCTCGAGTTCGCGTTTCACCCGCAGCGTTTCGCCGAGGCTCTCGCGATCGACCTCGATCACAATGGTCGCGTGCGGAATGCCCAGCAGCTCGGCGAGGATCACGCCAGTCTGGCCGTAGCTCGCATCATCAGACTGCAGCCCGCCAAAAATGAGGTCGGCATTCTCTTCTCGGATCGCGTCAGCAATTGTTTTCGCCACTTGGTAAGCCGAAAGCGTCTTGCTGTCCTCGACGATAATCTGGATAGCACGATGCGCACCCCGGGCCAGTGCGTCTTTGATAACGCTCTTCGCACCTTGCGGCCCGAGCGTGCAGACGACTACCTCGCCTTCACCTTTTGCCTCGACAGTTCGCAAAGCTTCCTCGAGTGCATAGCCGTCGGATTCGTTCGTCTGCTGAGCGACGTCGGTCTCGTTGATCCATTTCTCGTCGCTCGAGATGCGTAGGACCGCATCCTTATTAGCGACTTGTTTCATTAAAACTATTATTTTCATCGTAAAAATGAATGGTCATTCAGTCACGTCGCAAAGCAATGGCGTCGCTGTGTTTACTAGCGACGCCGGGAAGATCAGTCCGTGTATCGCTTAAAGATCAGGCACGCATTAGTACCGCCAAAACCGAAGTTATTCGACAGCACATATTCGACGTTAGCATCGCGGGGAGCGTTCGGAATGTAATCGAGGTCACAATCCGGATCAGGCGTTTCGTAGTTGATCGTAGGCGGAAGCTTGTTCTCCTGGAGCGTCATGACGGAGAAGACCGCCTCAAGGCCGCCGGCGGCCCCGAGCGCATGGCCGGTCATCGACTTTGTTGAGCTGACGGGAATGTTGTACGCGTTCTCACCAAAGACCTTCTTGATCGCAAGCGTCTCAAATTTATCGTTGTACGGCGTGGATGTCCCATGGGCGTTGATATAGCCGATCTGCTCTGGTGCGAGGCCTGCATCCTTGAGGGCCCGCTCCATCACGCGTATCGCTCCCGAACCTGTTTCATCGGGCATAGTGACGTGAAACGCATCGCCGGACATTCCGTAACCCACGATCTCAGCAACAATATTGGCACCGCGAGCCTTAGCAAATTCCAGTTCTTCGAGAATGAGCAGCCCCGCACCTTCGCCGATGACAAATCCGTCGCGCTCAGCGTCGAATGGCCGTGAGGCGTGCTTCGGATCGTCATTGCGTGTCGAGAGAGCACGCATTGACGCGAACCCAGCGACTGACATCGGGGTTATCGCGCTCTCGGCACCACCGCAGATCATCGCATCCGCGTCCCCGCGTTCGATGATCCTAAAGCTATCGCCGATCGCGTGAGCTCCGGCCGAGCAGGCTGTCGCGGTTGCCGAGTTAGGCCCGCGAGCACCGTGTCGGATCGAGACGTTCCCCGCCGCAAGATTTACGATCGCGGAAACAATAAAGAAGGGGGAAACGCGGTCGGGACCGGAATTCAACAGCTTCTCGTGCTCACGTTCTATCGCCCAAAAATCGCCGATGCCCGAGCTGATGTAGGTGCCGACCATGTCGGCGTTTGACTCGTCGATGACTAACCCGCTGTGCTTCATCGCCTCGTCCGAGGCGGCGAGGGCGAAGTGCGTGAACTGACCCATCCGGCGAGCTTCTTTCTTGTCCAGGAAACTCAGCGGATCAAAGTCCTTCACCTCGCAGGCGAACCTGACGGAGAACTTTTCCGGATCAAACCTCTTAATCGGAGCGGCACCATTCTCGCCGTTCATCAACGCGCGCCAAGTCGAAGGCACATCGTTTCCGCACGGCGTTACCAATCCGAGTCCTGTTACAACTACTCGACGTTTCATATATTCGTTAAACAGTGAATCGTGAATAGATCAGGGTCTATTCACGATTTACGATTCACGATTCACCAAATTACGCAGCCGCCTTGTGCTGCTCTACGTACGCATATGCGTCGCGGACGCTCTGGATCTTCTCAGCGTCCTCATCCGGGATCTCGATATCAAACTCCTCTTCGAAACGCATCACGAGCTCGACGAGGTCCAGCGAATCTGCACCGAGGTCCTCGATAAACCGGGCGTTCTCGGTGACTTCGGCCTCATCGACACCGAGTTCGTCGACGATGATCTGTTTGATCTTATCCTGTACTTCTGACATATTTTCTCCTCTCTTATAGGGTTTCTAAAGTATTGCTCAAACTACCTGAATCCTCAATGTTGGCGTGGACAGCGTCGCGGTCTATCTGCCTGACAAGTCCGGTCAAAACCTTCCCCGGACCGATCTCAACGAACTTCTCAATTCCTGCCGCGGCCATATTCTCGACCGTCTGGAGCCATTTGACGGGCGACGAAACTTGATGCGTAAGCTTATTGGCGACGCACGCCGTATCGGAATTCTGCAGAGCGTCGACGTTGTGATGCACCGGAAACTCAAATTCGCCGTAGGCGAGCTGCGTGAGATCCGCGGCCAGCCGATCCTGGGCCGGCATCATCAAAGCACAATGAAAAGGTGCCGACACATTGAGCTTGATGGCTCGCTTCGCCCCCTTCCCTTTCAATATCTCACAAGCACGGTCGACAGCGTCGGCATTGCCGGCGATCACGACCTGCAATGGCGAATTGATATTCGCGGGGCTGCAAACCTGCCCCTGAGCCGCCTCTGCGCAGCCCGCATCGACCGTAGCCGCGTCGAGTCCAAGTATCGCAGCCATCGCCCCAACGCCGACGGGAACGGCGTCCTGCATATATGTCCCGCGCTTGCGGACCGTTCGAACCGCATCTGCGAAGTCAAGCACACCTGCCGCAACGAGGGCCGAATATTCGCCGAGGCTGTGACCCGCCACAGCTACAGGCTCCGGAAGCCCTTCCGCCCGCGCAGCTCGATAGGCGGCGACCGAGACGGTCAGGATCGCGGGCTGAGTATTCGCCGTAAGCTGCAGGTCACCGTCATCGCCGGCAAAGCACATGTCCGACAGCTTAAATCCAAGCGCATCGTCCGCGGCCTCAAAGACCTCTCGCGCCGTCGCAAAGTTGTCAAACAAGTCTTTCCCCATCCCGACAGACTGGCTGCCCTGACCGGGAAAGATGTACGCCATCTTAGCCATCTAGAATCTGAGCACCGTTCCGCCCCACGTCACGCCGCCGCCAAACGCCGTCAGCAGCACGAGCGAACCCTCGTGAATTCGGCCTGATTGTATGCATTCGTCGATCGCGATAGGGATCGAGGCTGACGAAGTGTTACCCATCTCAGCGATATTCGAATAAACCTTTTCCTCGGGAACGTTGAGACGCGATGCGACTGCGTCGGTGATCCTTTGGTTAGCCTGGTGCGGAATGACAATGTCAATATCCTCGACGGTGTAGCCTGCCTTGGCGACCATCTCCGCCGAGATGTCAGCCATCGACCGAACGGCCACCTTAAAGAGCTCATTGCCCTTCATCTTGAAAAAGTGCTCGCCGTCATCGATGGTCTTGTGTGTCGTACCGAGCTTGGTGCCGCCGCCGGGAGCGTAAAGCTGCTCCTCGTAGCGGCCGTCAGATCTGATCTTTGTAGCGAGAATTCCCTTACCCTCGGCAACAGGGCCGAGCACGGCTGCACCCGCACCGTCGCCGAATATCACGCAGGTTCCCCGGTCCGTGTAGTCGACATATTTCGTCAGCACCTCGGCACCGATGACAAGCGCGTATTTGATCTGGCCGGTCTTGATCATCGACTCGACCATCGTCAGGCCATATAGAAACCCCGAGCATGCTGCAAAAACGTCCATGCCGGCTGCGTTTACCGCTCCGATCTGCGCCTGGATAAGCGCGCCGGTCGACGGCATGATCTGGTCAGGCGTCGTGGTCGCACAAACTATGATGTCGATGTCTTCGGGTTTAAGACCGGCTCGTTCAAGAGCTTGCAACGCGGCCTTGGAGCCGAATTGTGAGGTATATTCGCCCTCGGCAGCCTTATGGCGCTGCTTGATGCCGGTACGCGACGTGATCCACTCATCACTGGTCTCGACGATCTTCTCCAGATCGGCATTTGTGAGAATGCCCTCCGGATAAGCGTGTCCCATCCCAATGATGCCCGCGTTGGCCATAAAGTAGTTTTGAGTTCTTTGAGTTTATAGAGTTCGTTGAGTCAACTGCAAACTGCCTAGCCCAATGCACTCAACGAACTCAATGAACTCAATGAACTCAAATACTGTCTATTCGGTTTCTTTTACGTCGATGATCTGTCGGCCCTTGTATATCCCTGTCTTGGGATCGATGCGGTGAGGCACTTTTGCCTCGCCCGAATCTTTGTCCAGATAGAACTGTGGAGTTTTCAGGGCGTCATGTGCGCGGCGCTGGCGCGTGCGCGAGTGTGAATGTCTTCGTTTTGGATTTGGCATGATTACCTCAGTTTAGTTTCTTTAAAGCTGCCCAACGAGGATCAATGTCATCTTCCTCACAGCTACAATCTATCAAATTCCTGTCCGCCCCGCATTGCGGGCACAGGCCCTTACAATCTTCTTTGCAAAGCACCTGGTCCGGCAGGTCGAGCAATATCTGCTCTCTGACCACATCCGTCAGGTCGATCTCGTTTTCGACGACGATCTCGACGTCCAGATCAGCGTCCTCAAGCTCCAGGTCCTTCGCCTTTGGCGCCTCGGCGACGTCCACAAAGACATCCTCGAAACTAACGTCTATAGGCCGCGCGATCTCCGCAAGACAGCGGGTGCAATTTACCTCGACATCGGCAGTAATATTTCCGCGAAGATGCGTCTTGTTCGCCCCGCGGAACATTTCGCCTTCAAAGTGCGCCGTACCGATAACTTTGCCCTCGTCCGCGAGGTCGATCGTTTCGCCCTCGATGTCTGCCGCGAGGGGCCGCGACGTTGTCCCTGCGTTGGCCAGATCGATGATCATTGTCAATTAGTGCCGTACGCCCAAAATACCGGCAAAAGGCAAAACAATGATTATATCGTCTGCGTCCGGGCTGTCAAACAGCGGCTCACTCACTTAAAACCGCACCCGACAGCTTCGTTTAGGCTCGTAAAACCGTTCTCGCGGAGTATTTTCGCCAGCCCTCCATTGATCAAGCTCGGGAATCCAGGTCCGCCATAGATGAAGCCCGTGTACGCCTGAACGAACGATGCCCCGGCCGCGATCTTTTCGAACGCATCGCCGGCCGTAAAGATCCCGCCGACGCCGACGATCGGCAGGTTGCCCCGCGTGACCTCATAGATCCTTCGAATAACGGCGGTCGATCGCGCCGCAAGCGGCCTGCCGCTCAGACCGCCGTCACCAAATCTCGCCGTGTCCGCCATAAGTCCGTCCCGCGAGGTCGTCGTATTGGTCGCAATGATCCCGGCGATTCCGTGTTTGACCGCGATCTCGACCGCACTCTCGATGCCTACGGCATCCAGATCGGGTGAGATCTTGACTAAAAGCGGTTTTGACCCCGAATTTCTCTGCTGCAAGGCTCCAAGCAACTCATCAAGACTTTTTGGCCCTTGTAGGTCTCGCAAGCCCGGAGTATTGGGCGACGAGACATTTACTGCGATGTAATCCGCGACTGCATGAATGCCGTCGAAAGACTCGACATAATTCTCGATCGCACGATCATTCGGGACATCTTTGTTCCGGCCGATGTTTACTCCTATCACGCAGCGACGCTTGAGACTCGCCAAACGCTCGGCGACGGCGACGGCTCCGTCGTTGTTGAACCCGAGCCGATTGATGAGCGCCTGGTCCTCAGACAGCCTAAAAAGACGAGGTTTTGGATTTCCGGGCTGCGGCCTCGCCGTTACGGTCCCGACCTCGACAAAACCGAACCCCAGCCTGTCGAGCGGATCGACCACGACGCCGTTCTTGTCAAATCCGGCAGCGATGCCCAGCGGACTACTGAATCTCAACCCAAATCGCTCGCACGACAATATCTCGTCCGGCTCATCCGCATAGAACGGGGCCGCGAGTCCCGCTTCAAGGGCTTTCAACCCTAGTTCATGGGCCTTTTCGGCGTCAAAGGCGAACGCAGTCGGCCGCAGCAATTTGTCCCAGATCAACGACATCAAACGATGATTCTATTCAAACTTGACCGCTATCCAAACGTCACTTTTGAACTTTACAACGCCCTTTGTTAGCATTTGGCAAGTCGTATGGTCAGTGAATATAACCTTGTCGAGAAGTCGCGCATCATGGACTCGGCAGCCATGAATCGCGCACTGCGGCGGCTTGCGACCGAGATCGTCGAAAAGAATCACGGGGCGAAGGACCTCTATCTCGTGGGCATCCGACGTCGAGGCGTGCCGCTCGCTGAGCGGATCCGCGACAAGATCGAGAAGCTCGAAGGCGAGCGTCCTCTGTACGGCATTCTGGACATCACGCTTTATCGCGACGACCTGTCGACCGTGGGAGCAAATCCGATCGTCAATCGCACGCAGCTCGACGAGGACATCGGCGGCAAGACGATAATTCTTGTCGATGACGTTCTCTACACGGGGCGTACGATCCGCGCGGCGATGGACCAGTTAATGGATTTTGGCCGTCCGAAACGGGTGCAATTGGCGGTGCTGATCGACCGCGGACGCGAACATCGCGAGCTCCCTATTCAGGCGGATTTTAGCGGCAAGCTAGTCCCAACAAAGCAGATTGAGATCATAAAGGTCATGCTCAAGGAATTTGACGAGGTCGAGGGAGTCGGCATCTTTGAACTCCCGACAGCAGGAGATTGATGAGGCAAGGCCGACGCCTTGCCTTTTTTGTGTCCGATGGAAAAGCCGTTCAGAAGAAGAGATCTGCTCGGAATTCGCGACCTGACGGCCGCGGAGATCATCGGGATTCTTGATACCGCGGAAATCTTTAGCGATATCTCGACCCGCGAGGTGAAAAAGGTCCCTGCTCTGCGCGGCAAGACGGTTATCAATCTGTTTTTTGAGGCGTCAACGCGTACGCGCACTTCCTTTGAACTGGCGGCAAAGCGTCTCTCGGCGGACGCGGTCAACATCAGCGTTTCGTCGTCGAGCCTCAGCAAAGGGGAGACTCTTCTCGACACCGCGATGAACCTCGACGCGATGGCTCCTGATTGCATCGTTGTGCGACATTCATCGGCCGGCGTTCCTCATCAACTCGCAAAGGTTTCGCGGGCCGCGATCGTCAATGCCGGCGACGGTGCAAATGAACACCCGACGCAAGCACTGCTCGACGCGATGACGATCCGCGAGCACAAAGGCAAGATCGACGGTCTCGAGGTCGCGATCCTCGGGGATATCCTCCACAGTCGCGTCGCTCGCTCGAATATTCACCTGCTCACAAAACTCGGTGCAAATGTCCGCGTCGCCGGGCCGGGAACGCTTGTCCCAAATGATTTTTCAGCGCTCGTCGAGAGCGGACTGACTGTTCATCCGCACGTGGAGACTGCCATAGATGGTGCCGATGTCGTCATGATCCTCCGGATACAAACGGAGCGACAGGACGCGGCTTACTTCCCAACCTTGCGCGAGTATGCGATACATTACGGCCTGACCAATGACCGCCTCGATCTCGCGAGAAAAGATGCGATCGTGCTGCATCCGGGCCCGATGAACCGAGGCATCGAGATCGCCTCGGATGTCGCCGACAGCTCGCGTTCGCTGATCCTCGACCAGGTCAAATACGGCGTTGCGGTCCGAATGGCCGTGCTTTATCTTGCGACGGGAGGCGTTGCAGAAGCCCGCACGAAGTAAGGGCATTTTTTCAATGAGATTACTCATCAAAAACGGCCACGTCATCGACCCCGCTCAAAACCAGAACAGCGGGATCGACGTGCTTCTTGAGGACGGCAAGGTTGCCGCGTGGATCGGCCGCGGCGAGTCAGCACCGGACGATTGCGAGGTATTTGACGCTAGCGGGCTTGTGGTCGCGCCGGGCTTTATCGACATGCACGTGCACCTGCGTGAGCCGGGACAGGAGCATAAGGAGACGATAGCTTCGGGCTGTGCGGCCGCGGTCGCGGGCGGATGGACAAGCGTCTGCCCGATGCCGAATACGCAGCCGGTCAACGACAACGCAGCGATCACTCGTTACATGATCGAACAAGCCGCACAGGCGGGACTTGCAAATGTCTTCCCGATCGGGGCGATCACAAAGTCCTCCGACGGCTCAGAGCTTGCCGAGATGGGTGAAATGAAGGCCGCAGGTGCCGTCGCGGTCTCGGACGATGGCCGTCCTGTTCCGAACGCCGGGATAATGCGCCGAGCGATGCAGTATGCCAGAGACTTTGATCTGCCGGTGATCGACCATTGCGAGGACAAGTCGCTGGCATCCGGCGGCGTGATGCACGAGGGAAAGGTTTCGCTGCTGCTCGGGCTAAAAGGAATGCCCGCGCTCGCCGAGGAGATAGATGCCGTCCGCGACATCATGCTAGCCGTTTCAACAGGTGCGCACATTCACATCGCACATGTCTCGACGGCCGGTGCGATCGACGCAATTCGCCGCGCAAAGGCCATGGGAATCAACGTCACCTGCGAGGTCACGCCGCATCACTTTACCTTGACCGACAAAGTGGTCGAGGGTTACGACACAAACACAAAGATGGCACCGCCGCTTCGCAGCGAAGAACATCTCGCAGCCATTCTAGACGGCATCAAGGACGGTACGATCGACGCCATCGCGACAGATCACGCTCCGCATCACGCCGACGAGAAGGCCCTCGAATACGATCGTGCCCCATTCGGCATCACGGGCCTCGAAACCGCCGTTGGCCTTGCCTTTACCAAGCTTGTGCACAAAGGCATTATCGATCTCGTCCGGCTCGTTGCGATGTGCTCGACGAACCCAGCTAAAATATTTCGTCTCGCCGGTCGCGGCTCTCTCGTTCCGGGGTCCCACGCCGACGTGACGATTATTGATCCCGATCTGGCGTGGATCTACCGCAACGAAGATTCGCGCTCGCGGTCACGCAATTCTCCGTTCGATGGCCGTTCGTTCAACGGGGCAGCGGTCGCTACGATCGTCGCCGGGAAACTTGTTTATCAACGATAAGACGGAAGAAAAAGAAAATGATCAGAAAACTGTGCCTGATATTCATCCTGTGCGTGGCGGCCTGCATAACTGTAGCCGCGCAGAATCGCAGCGTTTACACAAGCACGAAGACATGTCGCACGATCGAATCAGATCCGAACGAGGCTGGCTGGTATCGCGGCCGGTGCAAGGGCGTGGGCGGATATACACTCGATCTTACGGAGGGCGACCTTCGCCAGAGCCTGGTCGTACGCACCGCCGCGAGGAAGGAATTTGACCTCAATTTTTCAATGTTCTTCTCGAGCTTCTCGTCCGTCGGCGAGAAAGTCGAATGGCGAATGAGGAACGGCGTTCCGATCGCGCTCATCGCACGGTTTTACGTCTCAGATCCTGAGAATTCTGAGAAGACCAAATCGTATCTGATGGTCGCGAAGATAGGCAGAAAAGAGGCCTGCGTCGTCGATGTGATCGGGCCCGGCGCAAAGCAAAACGAGCGAGCTCGTCAGGCTGCAGATGCCGCTGCCGGCAAGCCCTGCAAGGCCACGGCTCTGGACTAGTTACTCCGGCACGACGCGATCACGATCTTGATTCATCGTCCGAACCAATAGGCAAACCCCTACAGCGTCAATTTTTTCAACGGAATTGTTGAACTGAAAAGGGAAAAGTGAAGGTCTTGACGTAATCCGGCGGGTCGCTCTCCAGCAAGGGCTGCCCGTTCGCTTCCAACCATGCATGTCCTATCAGCCTGTTGTCCTTTTCTTTTCTAACTCCAAAAACAACCTCTGATTCGATGCTGCTGAGCGCAAGATAGCGTTGCAGGACCAGAGCGCGTTTCCAGCAAGTTGGAGTGAAACAGAGAAACTTTGTTCGCAGCAGCATGTCGAGAAGCCCCGCCAGATCGTCGCGCGCCGCGATGTTGTCGCCTTTGTTGCGGGATGTAACTCCTCTCCGGCCAAGTCTCATGACCTGTGCCACCCGTGGCAGCGTCAATAGGCGGCTCAGAACAGTCACCAGTCCTACCCATCCAGCCATGCGTATCAAAAGGAATGCAGAGCCCGGTCGATGATAGATGAAGCCGCTCGTTAGCAACGCCAGTTGCCATGCTTGTTGAATGCTATGCTTAGCGCCTATAGCCATTAAGTTAATACTGTACTGCCTAAAGGTCTAATTTTCACCGCGAAAGATGGTGCGTACTCATTGCGGTTTTAAGATCTTGCGTCCTCTCAGGCTTTCTATGAGCTTATTCACACTCTCCGCCGCATGATCGCTGTCGATATCATAGATCTCCATCATCTCGCTTACAATGTCCTCGACGGACCGACCGGCCTCAAGCCCGCGCCAGATCAGCATCGCGGTTTCGTTCAATTGATAGTATTGCTTCGTATTCAAGTCAACGAGGACTCCCTCGCCGCCGTCGAAGTCTGTGGCAACAATATGTTCGAATGGCTCCGACGTTGCTGCTGTGGCTGCCCTTTCATCTTTCATCGGTTCACTTCCTCGTTCATCTTCACCAGGCAGGGACTGGTCGAATGTTGTAATTTCTCGTGCTGCTCATTCAGGCGTTGAAATGGCCCCATCGCCCAACGCTCAGCCATCTCACGCGCAAGACGAGAGACGGAAGCTCTCTTGTCCTCAGCGTCCCGCGTAAAGAGGCGTGCGGGAATAGGATCTTTCGAGTAGAGCTTCGATACTGCCCGAATCTCCTCTACTTCCAAGGGCGTCGGCTGAATGCCAAAAAGATCTATGATCTCTAATATCTTATCCGTAGAAAGCTCTTCATAGCGGATGAGCATGAGGCCGGAATCGGTAAGTTCAGCGGCTTTCGTATACAGTTTGCCGAGAACACGCGAGCAAAACTCCTCCGGTCCGATAATCCTGAATTCCTCGTCGCTGATGCCAATGGTTGACGCAACCTGTGCCAGATTTTTTTCGTCCAGCATCCATTGCGGCCGAGTCTTCATGCTAGAGGCTATCACCTCAAGCGGGTCTCGGTAAATGAAGACGCAAGGGACATCAGGCCAAATACTTTTGATCTTTTCGTACTGTAAAATCCCGAAGCAGGCGAACTTAATAAAGTAATATTGCTCAGCGCCGGTCCGCCGCTGTCCGAGTGCGCTGACTGCTCCTCGCAGCAGAAGCTTGTTGAACAACAGCTTTGCTTCCGAGCTGTGATGGTCCGCCGGGATCGGCTGATCCGCTATTTTGTCAATGACCTGCGCTTCCGTCACCATCAGGGCGCCACTTAGCGATCGACAAGCATTGGAGACCAGCGTTGAGCCGCAACGTGAACCGTGAAATATAAATCCCGTCGGGCTAAGGGCATCCGTGATCTTTTCCAGTTGCAGCAGCGCGTCCAAGTCGGTCAGCAGTTCGCGCACAGCCGGCTTTTGTGCTCTTAAATGCTCAACGGTTTGATGGAAAAAAGGTTCACTGAATGTGTCACCGAGCACCTCCATCCATCTAAGAAAGGGGCGACCGCCGCGCGTGATCGCATCCACCGGCACCCATCCGCGAAGCTCATCTACGCCAATGGTCTGCTCGATCTCTTCCTCGCCAGCCACCACAGGAAGCAGACACTTTACACGCATCTTCTCCATATTGGAATACTCGGCAGGTCAGGCATTCGACAGCACAGGCAACGAGCGTGTTCCTAAGGATGATCCGCCGTCAGGCTGCCAAGGGATCTTCCCTAAACTCCTTAAGCAGAACAAACATGGAACGCCAGTGTAAAGGTCTGCCACTTGCCCCGACTTAGCCAATTCTTCGAGTGCGTCCGCTCGCCGCTGCAGCTGCCGCGCGGCGACATCGCGCAGTCGTTCGTAGGCGGCAGCGAAACTTTCCGTGTTCAGATCGGCCACCACATCCGCCTCGCCGTTCGCGCCCCGAAAACCTGATAAATTACAGCAGAGAGAGAGATGCCCGAGATAGTTTATATTACAAGTCGTGCCCGCCAACGGGAGGCACGGAGGGTCGGGATTGACATTGTAATAGCCAACGTCGATCTGAATGCGCATCTTGAAGAGGCTCGACAGCGTGGCGATCTCCTCTTCTGCTTGTTTTTGCATCTCGAGGCTCAACCCGGATTCCCTCTCGACTGCAGCGGAGGTGGGGAGGACATGCGCGAAGCTGAGCGCCGTCGCTCCCATGCGCGCCGCAAAGATGGCGATCTGCTCGAATTGCGGAACGGTGTCGCGGCGAATGCCTACCTTGACCGTAAACGGGATGCCGCCCACGCGGCAGCGGGTAAAGGCGCGGACCAGCCGATTAAAAGAGTCGCGCCCGCGCCAATGATCATGCGCTTCACGCGTCGCACCGTCAAGACTAAACGAGATATGACTCAGCGTCCTCCGATGACTAAGCAACATCGGATAGATGCGTTCAAAGCGCCAGCCGTTAGTGACAAAGCTGGCGGTCAATCCTGCCTCGTCGACGGCCCTGAAGATCTCGTCAAACCGGGGATGGAGCGTTGCTTCCCCTCCTGTGAATGAGAGATGTTTGATGCCCGCCACCTCTCGCGCTTCGCGCATGATGCGGCTGAGCAGGTCAACGGAAAAGAAGTTAGCCCGGCTATGGTAGAGCGCGTCTTCGTCACGCAGACAATAGCTGCAATGCAAATTGCAGATGTTGGTCAACTCGACATTGAGACGCTCTAGTCCGTCGCTATGAGGCTGTTCATTCTTCATCTGACAGATTTTCTAACGCATGAAGCAATGAGGCTCCGAGCACGCGCCGGATCGTCTAGGAGGTCTCGCCCGGCGTACAGGTCGAAAGCCGCGCACTGTTTGGCAAGTTGTGCGAACACACGCAAATACTGCTGCGCAACGGGCCGGTCATAACATGACCAAGGATACATCTTCATCAATCGCGTGATGACTTCATTCGGGGCGATCTCCTCACAATAGCTATCCCCCTGCGGCGTCAATGACATAAAAAGAAGCGCCCGGGGAACACCCTCTTCGGCAAAGGCATGCGGAAAAAGCTGTTCCGGCTCAAATCGCCGCTTGTGCGGCTTAGATGGCGCTGGAACGGTGACAATACTCTGTCCGGCAGAAGAACTGCAAGCCGAAATAGAATCTTCGGTAGCCGCGAAAAATCGGCGCAGACCTCGCGCGATGACGCCCTCAGGTTCCTCTCTCAGCAGTAAAAGATCATCGGACATGTAGCTCCAGCCTCCGGCTGCTAACTGCATCGTGAGCGTTGATTTGCCACTCCCCGAAGGACCGACAAACAGGACGCCCGCGCCCGTTTCTGGCTCGATGACGCCGCCGCTGTGAAGCTCAAACAAGCCGCAACGACGCAACGCAGCTCCGATCGCATTGAAGACGATGCGCTCAAGCGCAGACGGTTCTCGATCTTCTTCAGAATCGCCTATCCAGACTTCAAGGCAGGATTCGGCCTGTGGATGGATGAGGATCGCCGAGCCACCTTTCGTCAGGAAATAGACTTTTCCGTCCGTGCAGCACAGTTCCCCCGGATTCGTCTCAAACTGCTCGAAACCGTGCGGAATGGGTGGCGGAGGCGTGCCCGTCGAGACCTTAATGGTAAACGAACTCTGCGGTTCCTGACCCAAGGCCGAGGGTGCAAAATGCCAGCCAGCGAAGCAACGCTCAAAGAGCCCGGCCGACCATTCGTCCGTCGATTCAAGCCACAACTGGAGTCCCGCTACCGCGTACACCGAGCGTCGCGCTGCCTGGGGAGAACCAATGTAATTGCTCACAGAGCGCCCGAACCTTTACCTGCAGAGAACTTACAATTCTTGCTAGTTAGTGGCACCACTGGTGACGGCCTGAAAGAATGTCGTGGCTTCGAGGACATCCACCGGCACTGAGATCTCAGGTTCGATAAACTGTTTTTTTGGGGTACTTTTGGTCAGCGGCAACGCGCTCTTGTGGGAGTCTGCCGGCTCAACATTATGGGATGCTTCTCGTCGCTCGTTTTGTTTGATCATGTTTCTTTCCCTCGGGCCAGAATTCCGATTAATCAGTCGCTTTTACCTACCGTGCGGTCCGCCAGCGAAAAATGTTGATAACGTGTACAGTAAATTTATACTATGATGCCGGTAAAAAGACAAATTCTTGTAGTTGCGATCGCTTTTTCCTGACTTAAATGAGACCGGATACCGATCAGTTTGGCTTGCGAACGGTTCGCCCGAAAAAACAGGGAGCGGAACGCCACTGGTTCAGGCGATATGCAATTTTGACAGTTATGCTCTTCGCTCCTCTCGTTTGGGCGTTCATTAGAGTACGACAAGTCTATCCCATTGCCGCTTGGCTAGTCATGAATGACAGCCGCATGATGCAGCATGGGCGTACATACTTCATGCTGCGCGGCGAAACTATCTCCGGTGAAACCTTAGATATACCGGCGACCTCTTTAACCGATGCTATGGCCCCGCGGGCATGGAGCATGGTCACGGCAACGGAGCAAAACGCCAGTTTTTTTCTGGACTCACCGCACCCCGATAACATGCGACTGCTGGCGACTGCCGGCAGCCCCGAAGGGTTGCCACGAGGCGCACGGGTGCCGGACCTGCTGCGCGCGTGGGGGCAAATTTACAACGCTCGCCTGCCCGACACTTCCCCGCAACGCTTGCATGCCATCCGGCTCGATACTTATCAATGGGAAGGTGGCAGCTACGCCAACTACGACCGCTTCCTCGAAACATGTCGCGTGGAGCTTTAAGGAGACTGTCTCCCTCGACCCCAGCCGCTCTTGGCGCGGTGCGGGCTGGCGTCCACGGCGTCTTTCTGATCTCTATTCTTCTGACCTCATTTAGCGATCTAGGTCTCTTACCGGTCACCATTCTGCGCCCGACGGGAGTCATGCGCATCTTCTCATGGGACTTTTACGATCATATTCTGACGCCACAGGGAATGATGCCGCTCAAGTGGTTGATGGTTCTGTCGCTCCTCTGTAGCACCTTGGGTTATCTGACCCGCTTGACGACGAAGACTTCGCTGCTCCTCGTTCTCTTCTATCAAGGTCTGGTTCGCAGTTTCGGGCACTTCAATCATGACGAGATGATCGGCGTGTACTTTCTGATCGTCCTCGCCTTGACGCCTTGTGGTGACGGGTACTCGATTGACGGTTTGATGACGGGTCGACGTCCATCGCTCCCGCGCTTCGCCTATGGCTATCCGATCCTACTGATGCGCTTGCTGCTCGCGTGGGCATACTTTTCAGCCGGGCTGCTCAAGTTGCGTATTTCCGGATTCGATTATTTCAGTGCCGACAGCTTACCTGGCCTGGCCATCTGGCATTCACTCGACAACTTGCACGAGACACAGTTCCAGCTGGCTTTCTCGCTGCCTCAAGTCCGCGACTTCTTGCCGTTTGTGATGGTAATTGTCATCGCTTGGGAACTGTTCTTTCCGCTCGCGGTCTTTTGGCCGCGCATTCGCTGGTGGCTCTTAGGCTTCGGCTTCCTCTTTCATCTCTCCACGCTCTTTCTGATGAACATCTTTTTCCCTTACCATCTAGCGATGTATCTGGTCTTCGTTGATTGGCCGGCTGTCGGCCGCCGGCTGAGCCGCACGAGGCTTTATCTTTGGGCTCGGAAAAGTGTGGGTGAGGGCCAAATCGGCCGACACGGTCACCGCATCATACGGGGTCGCTCGAGTAAAAAGCAGGCCTCGCAAGATCACAAATGACTTGCGACGACAAGGTAGGCGGGATTGTGCGGGTCGGAGTTGCGCGGGTTCAATTGCCTATCGTCGGAACGGGCTTTCCGCCATGTTCCGGCTGGGCATCGAGAATAACTTGCAACGCCACTTTACTCTGCGTTGAAAGGTCTGTTCGAAGGCGAATAAAGACGTATGGGGAGATCATTCGCGGCACGTCTTCAAGAGCAACGTCGCGGAAGTTTAGATCAACAGTCTCGTCCGACATGTGCCGCACACTAAGATCACAGTCGAGGCGGCCCGCGATCTCCGAGAGAACAGCCAACAGCGTTTGATGCCGCGCCGTCACGCTCAAGCGATCCTCCTGAAAATTGACGCTCAATGGCGGCGACGGGGTACTAACGCCGGCTTCTGTCGTTTCGACGCCGTCTTCGGTATTTCCCTCGAAGACGACGATCTTGTTATGGCGACCCAGGTTAACGAGCGGCGGCGACTCGTTGTAGGCCTGCAGATAGACCGCAACTAATTTCGGCGGTGTTCCCGGAGGGCCACCGATCTCATGCTCCACCCACGCTTGCGGCGACAGCATCAGCAGTGCCGTTTCTAACGGCTGGTTAAATAACTTGACAGTAATCACCT
The DNA here is from genome assembly GCA_035995005.1 of Pyrinomonadaceae bacterium. Classification (GTDB taxonomy): domain Bacteria; phylum Acidobacteriota; class Blastocatellia; order Pyrinomonadales; family Pyrinomonadaceae; genus OLB17. Next base: position 1,490 of record DASYKW010000227.1, on the reverse strand, counting down.
GCCTCTTCATGAGATCGCTGAGAGTGATCGGAACTTTCAGCTCTTTTGACAACTTGGCGGCGATCTCGGCGACTGAAGAGTCACGGGCGCGCAGCGTTACATACGTCTGCGGGCCAACACGAGAGAGAGTAAGGCGCCATGTGGATGATGAAGTGGACCGCGCAGACGCCGCCGTACCCGGTTGAGCCGGTTGCTGAGCGTGCGTGTGAGACGTCACAAAGAGTAAAGCAGTCGCTACGAGCGATGTCGTTATCAAGACATATCTCTTCATTGTCACATCTCCCACGCTCACCCGCTTAGATTCTTACGGCAACACTTCAATATTGACGTAGAACTTGAAGTTGCCCGTTTGCTGGATGCCGAGCAGAAACCGCACTATGACTTTGTTTCCCGGAGGGATCGGAGTGCCGAGCGTGACCGTCCCTACGGACAACGTGCCATTAAAAGCACCTCCATTCGGTTGCGAGGGCGGCTGCTCCAGCGTCGTACCCAAAATGGTAATGACAGAGGTGCCGGTTCCGCAGGGTGAATTCGAGAAGTTGTCCGTCGTGTCCGCCGTGGTCCGGGTACGCAGATCGGCGAACCCCGAAGGAGCCGGGAAGGTCGTTTGGTCAACGACCCTGAAACGCAGCCGGGTCACGTTTGCTCCGGTGTTATTGGTGAACGTGCGGCGCAACTCAAGAGTGCCAAAAGTGCTATTTTGCGCCGGAACGCTGGTGAAATCTCGAATCTGATTAGGCGGTAAGGTACTGCCAACACAAATGTCCGGAATAGCCACCGGGAACGAAGCGTTGCGTTGGATCGGGCTCGCCAGGTTTTCAGGCCCCGGTGACCCGAGCCGCTGACCCGCTCCGGCCGACGTGCCGTTCGTGTCAACGAAATAAAAGTCGACCGCGTTATTATTCGTGTCTACCGGAAGCCCTCCTGATGGGCAAGGGCCCATGGTGGTGATCGATCCCTGCTTGCCACAATTGTCGCGAACGAAAGCATAGTCGATCGAGAATGGCGTCAGTGCGGGATAACCTGTGCCTTCCTTGTAGAGCGTGTTGGCTTCGGACGTGGACCCGACCGCATCCAGGCGATTTGCCAGGATAAAGTTCGCGGGCACGTTGTTATTAAAGAGCGCTATGCCAGCGTTGTCCGGAATATCGGTCGTATATGTAGCGTCGCCGGTAGCATGACCGCCCAGCGAATAAGCAAGGCTGTTCGTGCAGAGATAGTGTCCGCGGCCCGGAATGACGGTGCCGTTCGGGATCGTGCAGCGAACCACGGCGTCGCTGGCGGCGACGGCAAAACCGCTCCCCACCTGCGAAGCGACCGTCGTGCTGGTGTCGCTATTGTTGTAAAGCTCGACAAACTCGTCGTTCGCGCCGCTCGGTCCGCGCACGCGAAACTCGCTGATGATCAATGGCGAGGTGACGGCGCCGGTTTTGGCGATATGAATGTTGTAGGTGCCAATGTCTTCGTCGTCAAACCAGAACACTTTTATG
>DASYKW010000226.1:0-3485 GCA_035995005.1 Pyrinomonadaceae bacterium | reverse complement strand
AAAGAATTCATCACGAAGGACGATCTGACAAGTCAGCTCCGTCAGCAAGGCATCGCGGACCTCTCGAAGATCAGCGAATGTTATCTTGAGAGCAATGGAAGGTTTAGCGTCCTGACGAAACCAAAGCCGAAGAAGGGCAACACGAAGCCGCCGCAAAGCGTCACTTAAGGATATGAAAAATAAAGCACGCAAGCTCAAATTCATTCACACGATCTTCTCGCTCGAACGCGACCTTATTGTTGGCGGCCAGGCCGTAATGGAAGGGGTAATGATGCGGACGCCGTCCGCCTATGCGATCGCATGCCGCCGTGCAAACGGCGAGATCGTAACGACCGCCGAATCGCTGCCGAAATGGAGCGATAAGTACAAATGGCTGTCGTGGCCGGTCCTTCGCGGCGGAGCGACGCTTATTCAATCGATGGCCCTTGGGGTGAAGGCCCTCAACTTCTCAGCAAAGATCTGGGAAGAGGACCATGTCGAGGCCGAGCCGGTGAAGGCGGCTGTGGTCGAGGCTGAAATGGCACTCGTGTCGGGAACGGTCGACGACACCTTCGGGCTTGCACCGGTAAAGGTCGTGATGCCTGAAAAGGAAAAAAAGGGCAGTGTCGGACAGTCGGCTGCTGCGGTTGGCTCGATCATCTTTGGGCTAACGTTCAATGTTCTACTGTTCCTCGCTGCTCCGCTTTTGCTTACCAACCTCGGATTCATCTGGGCAGGTTGGGCCGACTCGCCGGTACTTGCGGAAGGTGCGGGCTGGTTTGCGACGATCAAGGCTTACGTCTGGGAGATCAAGCCTCACTCATGGCTGTTGTTCAATCTTATCGATGGCATAGTCAGAATGTTCTTCTTTGTTGTGATGATCTTTTCGATGTCCCGGATAAAGGACATCCACCGTGTCTTCGAATATCACGGCGCCGAGCATAAGACCGTATTCACCTGGGAAAAGGGCCTGGAGCTCAATCCCGACAACGCGACGCATCAGCGACGTCAGCATCCGCGATGCGGCACGTCGTTCCTGATGGTCGTGATGCTCGTCGCGATCGTACTGTTCTCGGTGATCAAGTTCGACGCGTTGTGGATGAATCTCGGGATTCGCATCCTGCTGATGCCGCTCGTGGCGGGACTCTCATATGAGGTCATTCGATATGCGGCTAAAAAAGAATCGGGAGCGATCTTTAAGTTGATGACGAAACCGGGATTATGGCTGCAGAATATCACGACGCAGGAGCCGGACAACCAACAGCTTGAGGTCGCGATTCGAGCTCTCGATGAATCGCTCAAGCTTGAGCCCGTTGAAGCATAAGAATTGAACTATGTTCGAGAAACTTGAACAAATAGAAAGGTCCTACGACGAGCTGACCGAGCAGATCTCGCAGCCGGAGTTCATGTCAGACATGACGGCGTACGCGCGGCTGATGAAGCAGCACCGTAGCTTGGGCGAGATCGTTGAGAAATATCGCACCGTCAAAAAGATGCAGGAGGACCTCGCGGGAGCCCGTGACCTGCTTTCGCTCGCTGATGACGACGAGATGCGCGAGATGGCAACTCTCGAGGTCGCCAATATTGAGGAACGTCTGCCCAAGGCGGAGGAGGACCTAAAGCTCCTGCTTGTACCCAAGGATCCAAACGATGAGAAAAATGTAATTCTCGAGATCCGTGCCGGAACGGGCGGCGATGAAGCGACGCTGTTCGCGGCCGAGGTTCTACGTATGTACGCACGATACGCCGAGCGTCGGGGCTGGAAAATGGAAGTGATGGAGGCGTCCGACAACGGTATGGGTGGCATCAAGGATGCCGTGGCGATGATCGAGGGCGATGCGGTCTATTCCAGGATGCGCTTTGAATCAGGCGTACATCGCGTTCAGCGCGTTCCGCAAACCGAGACCCAAGGCCGGATCCATACCTCGGCGATAACTGTAGCCGTTTTGCCTGAGGCTGAGGAGGTCGATGTCCAGATCGATCAAAATGATCTCCGGATCGACACATTTTGCTCATCGGGCCCGGGCGGGCAGTCGGTCAACACCACCTATTCCGCGGTCCGCATTACCCACATGCCGACCGGCGTTGTCGTCTCGATGCAGGACGAGAAATCCCAGATCAAGAACCGCGAAAAAGCGATGCGCGTTCTTCGTGCTCGTTTGCAGGAGCTCGAGGAGCAAAAACAGCACGACGCCCAATCTGCCGAGCGAAAATCGATGGTCGGCAGTGGCGACCGATCGGAGAAGATACGAACGTATAATTTTAAGGAAAATCGTGTCACCGACCATCGCATCGGCATGACCGTTCACCAGCTGGATCTGGTAATGGAGGGTGCCCTGGATGAGTTCATTGACTCCTTGCAGACCCACTACCAGACCGAAAAGCTCAATGCAGAGGCCGTCGCGGCCTAAACCTGTTGTATACTCACGCGAAGTTTAGAGTGCGGGCGTGATGCCCGTATTCTTTTTTGTAAATGCCGCCACCTACACGCCTATATTTCATTCGACACGGACAATCGGCTGGTAATGCCGAGGGGCGGTTTGGCGGACATGGTCCTACGCCGCTGTCCCCGCTCGGCGTTCAACAGGCCGAGCGAACGGCGCGACTTTTGGTAAATGAGGGAATCGAGGCGATCTACTCGAGCGATCTACCGCGTGCGATCCAAACGGCCCAGCCTCTGGCAAGTTCGCTTGGATTGCAGATACATGCGACACCAGCGTTTCGCGAGCGGCATGTCGGGGTCCTCGAGGGCCTGACATTCGACGAGTCAAAGGAGCGCCATCCGGACGACTACTACGCCTTGGTCAACCGCAGTGTCCACCACGTGATCTCCGGCGGCGAAAGCTATCGCCAATTGCTCAAGCGGTCGTCGAGCGTACTCCGAGACATACTTCGAGAGCACCAACACGAGCGGATCGCTATCTACTCACACACCGGCGTGATCTGTTTTATGACGCTCGATCTGTTGGGAGCTATCCATCGGTGGACAAAACAAACGCCATGGATCGTTACATCAAATTGCGGAATAAACCGCTTTGAGATCCGCGGTCCGCGAAACGTCCGCGTCCTCGCGATAAACGACACGCGCCATCTCGTAGCGCCGACCGGTGACGACTCATTCGCCGCTCGCTAGCGACGCCACGATCTTCTCGGCCACGCGCGGGCCTGCCGCGACGGCATTAGCGATCGTCATTTCGATCGGTCCGGTCACATCGCCTACGGCCCAAACGCCAGCAACACTAGTTCGCATTTCGTCGTCGGTCGTAATAAACCCCATCTCGTCCAGCCTCAGATGGCCCTTGAAAAGGTCTGTGTTCGGCACCACGCCGACGCGGATCAGCAAGGCATCGCACGGGATCGTCTGTTTGCTGCCTCCGGCGTCTACGACGTCTACGGACTCGATGCTCACGTCGCCACTCAACGCAGTGACACGCTTATCCATCAATAGATCGACATTATTTAGTCGCCTCGCCGCATCAACAAACTCTCTTTTCGCTCGAAACTCC
>DASYKW010000225.1:0-8221 GCA_035995005.1 Pyrinomonadaceae bacterium | reverse complement strand
GGAGATCACCGGCGGGATCTATGGCGGAACGCGACTGATCTATCCGAAGTCGGTCGTCGTGATGGACGTTTCGTAAGGAGGAGCGATGTCAGCAGAAGATGAAAAAAAGGCAGCCGAAAAGGCAGCCGAAACTAAGGACCCGGCAAAGGCGGCCGCATCTTTACCTGCGGATCCCGCAAAGGGACCAGCACAGGCGCCGCCAGCTCCGCCTGAGACAAAACCTCAGGACAAGCCAAAGAATCCACCTGCGCCGCCGCCTGCCGCGAAGGAAGTTACTCAGGTTCGAGTGATCTCTGAAGGGACGCTGGGGCACAAGCTGCTCCAGAAGGGCGACGTGACGAGTGATCCGGACTACGTCGCGATCCTAAAACAGAAGGGGCAGAAAAAGGTCGAGGCGGTCAAGTAATTGCCCTACGTCGAAACACAGGACCTTATCGATGAGCTGGGTCAGTCAACGCTGATCCAGCTTACCGATGATGCGGGAACGGACGAGATCAACGATGCGCGCATTTCAAAAGCGATCGAGTTCGCAAGAGGCACATTCGACTCTTACGCACGTTCCCGCTATTCGCTTCCAGTGCCAACAACGCCGATGGTCAAGGCGATAAACCTAGACCTCGCAGTCTTTCATCTTTACAAGTCGCGATCGACTGTTCACAACGAGGGGATCTACCCGATCAGGAAGAATGCGGCGGACGACGCAATGAAACTTCTAAGGGACATCCAGGCTGGTAAAGCAGCCCTCGACGTGCCGGCCGCGGAGGAAACAGCGGCGCTGCCGGCGACCAGCGACAAGGTCCTGACCAACGCCAGTAATTCTAAATTCACCGACGATCGATTGAGAGGTCTTTGAAAATGACAGCGGAGGAGATCTTTAACCTGTTCACTTATCACCCGCCTCAGGGCGATCAGGGACGGCGATATATCAAGATCCGCGAGAAGGCCCGCGAGCTCGTTCAAACGATCGTCGATTGCACTCCGGCGTCTGCCGATCAAACCGCTGCTATCCGAAAGGTCCGCGAGGCGATGATGACCGCGAATGCCGCGATCGCCTGTAACGAAACATGGGACAAGGGATCGAAGGTCTAGACCGGTTGATGCGGCGAGTGAGCCGCCTGGAGAGCCGGATCTCAGGAGAGATCGAGAAGCCATTCAAGGCTTCCGGTACATACATGATCGGCTCGATCCAGAGGAACTTCACCTCCAGTGGTCGACCAAAGAAATGGGAAGGCCTCGCGGACAGCACGATCCGGCAACGAAGACGCGGAAGCGGAAGAGGCGGTGTTAAACCGCTAATCGACACAGCTAGGCTTAAAAACTCAATGGATAAGCGGATACGCACCACCGAGCTTGAGATCGGTACCGGAATGGTGCAAGCGAAACGTCAGCATTTTGGCTATCCAAAGGGTGAGGGCCGTGGCCACTCCAAGACGCCGGCGAGACCTTTCATGATGTTTCAGGATCCTGAGGACTATGACGCGATCGGGCGGATCTTCAGCCGGCACGTCCGGAGCTAGATGAATGCCGACGCCGAATTTGGATTTTGAGTTTTACGCCGGCGGGATCGAGGACGGGATCCTCCAAGCTTTGACAATACCTTTGAAAGCGATCGGCGCAAGGTCGTTCGCTACGTATTCCGGGCAACTCAACAGTCCGGAGGATTTGAAAAGAGCGATCGGCTCACAGACGCTGCAATTCCCTTTCGTCATGGTGTCGTACGCCGGCGGCGAAAGTAAGCGAGTTCCACCGACGCCACCGGTACTCGGGAGGCCGTTGTACTACCGGCACGACTGCAGCTTTGCCGTCATCGTCGCTGACAACAACCCGCAGGGGGAGAGAGCCAGACGAAGAGGCCCGGTCTACAAGATGATCGCGAGCGTCTGGGACACGCTGACGGGCGTTCGATTGAAAAAAGTTGTCGATGGTGTCGACGAACCGATCCTGCTGAATGCGCAGGTGCTCGAGCCGATCGAGAACATCCAGATCCAGTTGCCCGACATTACCGCATACGGGATTGTCATCGACACGTCATTCGACTGGATCTCGCCGGACCGCACGACAGCCGGCACGCCGGTTACCGATCTTATCCTCGGCGTTGGCAGCACCAACCCCGATGTTTCGCCCGAGACGCCGACGACGCCGGGCACAAGTTTTGGAGGAAGTTAAATGGTCACGATCAAGAACAATCTTAACCAGCCGCTGACGCTCGGCGAGCGATCGCTCGCAGCCGGCGGCACGATGCGGGTCAAGTCCATCGATGAGGACGCCGCAAGGCTGGCCGCAAGTGGCCATATCACGATCATCGAGGACGAGCCGGAAAAGACCGACGGCGGCAAGAAGGGAGAAGCTAAATGAGCTTAACAGTTGAAACAACGACTCCAGGCGTTACCGCCCTGGTCAATCAAGGTCAGGTGGCCCGCCCGATCGAGCGGCAGCCATCGTCAACCGCGTTCCTTGGCGGCTATGGCGTTTGGGGCCCGGTGGGCGTCCCAGTGATCATTTCCAGCTGGCTTGAGTTTGTCCGCAAGTTCGGCGGGTTCAATGCGAACTCGTATCTTGCGGACGCGGTCTTTGTCTTCTTTCAGCTTTACGGCGGCGCCCAGGCGGTCATTTCGCGAGCCGTCGGCCCGACGCCTGTAGTCGGGACGAAGAGCCTGATGGACGGTGCCGGCACGCCGGTCGCTACGATCCGCGTTGACGCAAAGTATCCATCGTCGGACGTCGATATTAAGGTCCAGGTCGCGGTGGGAACGGCCGCGAATTCGCGCAAACTAATCTTCACTTCCGTCTATCTCAACATCACCGAGACCTTCGATAGCGTGACGCTTGCAACCGCAGATCTCGCCGATATTAGCGAGAAATCGAAGCTCGTGAATCTCACGAACCTCAGCTCGGCGACGGCGGCACCTAACAATCTGCCCGCGGTAGCCGCGGCGGCCAGCCTGACCGGCGGCACGGATGACTTTGCGAGTATTGGCGCCGCGAACTATACCGCCACGTTAACGCCCTTTGCCGACTCTAACCTTGGCGGCGGGCAGGTCTCGATTCCCGGTATTACGACGTCGGCGGTGCTGGCGGCATTAAAGGCTCACGCCGAGACGTACAGCCGCCTGGCGATCCTCGATTCGCCCTTTGGTACGGACGTCGCCGGCATGCTCGCTCTCGATACCGCTGCGTGGCGATCGCTCTTTGCGGCCCTCTACTACCCGTGGGTCAAGATGCAGCGGCTGGACGGTGTGAACAATACGAAGTTCTATCCGCCGTCGATCTTCGCCCTTGGCGCATGTGCCCAGGTCGACCGCACTCAGGGCACTCACAAAGCTCCGGCGAACGTTAGCGTCCCCGGAGCGATCGACGTCGAGCGAAACTCCGACGGCTCGCCGATGTTCACCGACGCGGCACGCGGCAATCTGAACGCAAAGCAGATCAACGTCATCGCACCGATCACCACCGAGGGGATCAAGATCTACGGCGAGCGTCTGCTCTATCCAGCTGGGGAGACGCGGGTGCGATTCGTCCACGAGCGGCGTCTGCTGAATCTTGTCTACTACTCGGCCCGGATCGGCTATTCGTGGGCGGTTTTTCAGGTCGTTGACGGTACCGGTCGACTCTTCCGCGATCTAAAGGCCTCGGGAGCGAACTTCCTCCGGACTCTCTGGCGCGACGGAGCGTTCTACGGCAAGACCGAGGCCGAGGCGTTTGTCGTAACGGCCGACGTGTCGAACAACCCTCCTGAGGAGTTGGCACAGGGCCGCGTTCATGTCCAGATGGGTGTAAAGCTCAGCCCTACCGCCGAGCAGGTCATCATCAATATCGACTCGGTACCGCTGGGCCAGGATCTCAGCGTTTTGAATGGAGGTACTAACTAATCATGCAAGGCACACATGCAGGACATTTTCTTGTCGAGTTCGACGGCGTCGCCGCCCTCGAGGCCACCGAAGTCACGGGTGTCGGGCTGACGCACGAGCCGGTCGAGATCAAGGTGGGCACGCGGGCATTGCCGGTCTATTCACGTGGCAAATCGAAGATCGAGCCGGTCACGATCAAGCACGCCGTCGCGATCAACTCATCGGGCCGCGAGCTGAGCCGGTACTTCCAGGACTACTCGCAGGGGCTGACGACCGAGAAGCGATCGTTCCGCGTGATCCAGCTTCGCGAGGACGGCTTTACGCCGCACTCGATCCACGAGCTGATCGACTGCGTGCCTAAGTCGTACAAGCCCGGCGACAACAAGGCCGACGGTGCTGACGCAGCTTACTTCATGGTCGAGCTGCAGCCCAGCGACATCATCGCCGATACCGACGGCTAAGGATCCAAGCGGCCAATGGGCCTCGTGATCGGGCATGAGCAGCGAGCCCGATCATAAGTTCATCAGGGTTCTCGGACCGATCCACTTGCCGGTCCGCGATACGAAAAGCACCGCTGGCGTCCGCTGCTACGCCCGCGGTGCTTTTTGGACTCAAAAATGGGAATCGAACACAAGATCACACTCATATTCGGCTACACCGACGCGAAAGGCGTCGTCCACAAGGACGTCACGTTTGGCAAGCGTCTGAAGTGCGGCGACCTCATTCTCCTCGACAGCGACCCGCAGGGCCAGAACCCCACCCAATACACAGATCTTATTCGGCGGCGCGTGATCACGTCGTTCGGGAAGCTCCGCATGCCGGTCGGGCTCGACGTATTGCTCGGTCTCAATTCGATCGATCGGCAGGACCTCAATGCCGGCGTGGACCAATTCTTCGAGCTTAGCCGTGACGGCCGGGCTGCGAACTATAAGCCCGGCAACGTCGTGCAGCTGCGTTTCGGTTTCGACTACGACGGAACGATGTACAACGTGGTCGAGATGAACCGTATACCGACCGGCCGAGATGAGGCTGAGGCCGACACGCTCGGGCTGACCGGAACAGGCCGCGAATGCTTCATGATCGGCCGACGAATCACCCGGATCTCCAGCGAGAACGAAGCTGCTTCGGTCGACGGTCCGATCGATCTCACAAACTTCAGCGGCCTGGATGCCGAAGATCTCTATTTGTTAAGGACCGGTGGCCAGTTGGCGGAGGCCATGTTTCGAGTCCAGGGAAAAGCAGTTTCGGGAGAGCGGCATGGCGAAGGCGGTGCTGATACTTCGTCGGGAAACGGGGATGTCGGAAAACGAGATCCTGGATCTACCGATGGGACGAATTCTGACGTACGCGAAAACTCTGAAGGAGCTGGCAAAAGAGCGTAATTAGATGGCATCTGAGGCCTTTACATTAGCCATTCTGCTGACGCTGAAGGACGCGGCGTCCGGCGGTCTCGATCGCTTCGGAGCCCGCTTGCGCTCCACCGGCAAGGATGGGGAAAAGTTTGCCTCGGATTTCGAGAAGATCCGCAAAAACCTGAACCGCGATCTCGCCATCGGCGGACTCGGCGTAGCCGGCCTGAAGCTCCTCAAGAACGGCATCGATACCGCTGCTGATTACCAAAGCGTAATGACGGATCTGCGAGCGACGATCGCGCAGACCGGCAAGGATGGCGCTACCGATTTCAACAAGCTCGCACAGGACATGGCCGGTGCCGAGGCCCTGGCCGTAAAGCTCGGCAACGCGCTGCCTGGCACGACGGCCGACTTCGCCGAGGAGATGCAGGTCCTCAAACAGAACGGCCTGGATCTCAAGACGATCTTGGGCGGTGCGGGTGAAGCCTTTGCACACCTAGCGATTGCTAACAATGCGTTGCCGAAGGACATCGCTGCCGCCGGTGCGGAGTTCGGGAATCTCTTTAAGCTCAAGCCTGATGAATTCAAACCTGCAGCTGACGTCATGTCGAGGATCTTCACCTCGCACGGTCAGACAGCCGAGGACCTGATTGAGGCGGCGAAATACTTCCAAGGCCGCGCCGGTGCGTCTCTTGGTATCACCGGTCTGAAGTCGGCCGAGGAGACGTCGCAGCTCTTCGGGCTCATGGGCATGAAAGGCATGAAAGGCTCGATCGCCGGTACGATGCTTACCGACTTTTTCAGCGAGTACCAGAAGCACGCCGACAAGGTTAAGGACCTCGAAAAGACCACTGGCATCAAGCTCGATTTCTTTGATAAGAAAGGCAGCTTTGCCGGCTTCGATACTGTTTTCGAACAGATGAAACAATTCGACAAGCTGTCGGATAAAGATCGCTCGTCATCACTCGAGGATATATTTGGCCTTCGCGGTATGTCTGCCGCAAATGTGTTTACGTCCGAAGGCATCGAAGGCTGGAAAAAGTTCAAGGAGCAACAACAGTTGGTCGTCAACATGGAAGACAAAGTCGCCATGAAGACGACGACCTTTAACAACCAGATGGAAGCCCTTAAGGGCACGCTGACGAATCTCGAGGTCGGGGTATTCGAGCAAATGCTGCCGGGACTTACGTTGGCGGCGAAGGGCGCTAACGAGATCGCAGGCACTCTCCAGCAATTTACAAAGAACCATCCTGATCTGTTGAAGTACGCCGTCGAGTTCCTTGCTATGGGATCGCTGGCCATGACCGCCTATTCCGGCCTGAGCATGTTAATCACGGGCGTCCGGATGTTCAAACTCGTGTCGCAATTCTCGCGTGGAGAAGGGCTGGTCGCGAATTTGGCTGCGGTCAATTCTGCAATACCAACCGCGACGCGAAATGTGGCTGGGTTTACGAGCCAAATAGTTACGGCTGAGAAGAAGGTCGGCGGACTCAAGGGAGCGTTGTCGAATCTCGGAGGGTCCCAAACCATCCGGGTCGGTCTACAGATCGCCTCTATCGTCGGACTCGAAGCCATGATCGCGAAGTCGATCGAGAACTACGAAGCAGGAGCGGAAAGGGCGAGAGTGGCACAGGTCACACGGGACCAACAATTTCGAGACTATTCCGGAGGCTGGAAGTTGGGGCCGGGGGATCCAAAGGCCAAGACGCAAACGGCCGCGACGATCAATCGCGGGAAGGAGATATTCGACGATTTCAATCAACTTCAAAATGAGCTGACTGAGGCTCTCAACGGCGGCCCGTCACTACAGAAACGGCTAGGCTGGCGAAACCTAGTACCGGACAACATTTATGCCGAAGGGATTGACAGATTCGGCAAGATGACGGGTCTAGGCTCGTGGGAAGATCTCTGGGGTAACCGCTCCTCGCCAGGATGGCTAGGAAACAAACAGCGTGTAGGCAATCAATTCACATCAGGGGCGAGTGGGTTATTTAGCGTCGATCAGACCGCGGCTGTAATGGCCAAGAACCGTGCCCTCAGCGATCCGTCGGCGATGGCCGGTTTTCTATTTAACATCCGCAAGAACCTGCCCAAGGACCAGGCATCTTTGCTGGAGCAGTCGGCCCAGAAAGCTTTTCCAAAAGAACAGGTTTACGAAAAAGCACTGCCGCTGCTGCAAGCGCTTGAGGTCGCGGCAAAAGCCCAGCAGCAAAACACGGCTAACACTGCTCTATTTCAGCAGCAGTCGCAGAGTTTTGTTGAAAGTCTCTCCTCGCTGCAGCAGCCGATGGCCGGTACCGCCGAGCTTTTCTCCGGGCTGCCGACCACCATCCAGCCGCCCGTAGACCAAATGATCACGAGCTTTACCGATATGTACCCGCCGGCGAGTAAGCTACCGGGCGCGCTTAATAACATATTCGTTTCCGCCGACGGCGTGGCCAGAGGCCTTCAAAGCGTCAGCGAACAGCTACTCAGCTGGCGCCCCCCGGCAACTCCTTCGGTTCCGTTTGGTTCACCGCCCCCTCCGGGCATAGAAAACCCGCTATTCGGTGGACCAGCAAACGCCGTCGGCGGTGTTATCGAGCGCGACGGCTGGGCCTATGTGCATGCAGGCAACACGATCACGCCGGCGAAGAAACGCGCATACAAAGAACCCGGTCACGGCCTTCTGAGCGATCTTACTAACGAGGTCGAGAGCCTTCGCAGCGCCGATCGTCAAACGGCAGGTCCCGGCCGGCCGACAACGATCTCCGTCAATTACTCGCCGAGCGTAGTGATCCACGGCGCGGACGATAAAGCCAAGGCCGAGTTCGCCCAGATGCTCGAGGACCATTCCCGGATCTTCGAACGAAAGCTGGCCAAGGTTATCAAGAGAGCGGAGGTGCGAGCGTAATGGCCGGCACGTTTCAGCTCATCGATCTCACGAGCAATATTTCGTTCACGTTTCAGTACTTCCCGGCCGAAGCTCGTCTCGAGGACAGGGCGAACTGGGAGCCGCAGGATCTCGCCGGCGGCAAGAAG
>DASYKW010000224.1:0-23041 GCA_035995005.1 Pyrinomonadaceae bacterium | reverse complement strand
CATTCCGAGTGGGATAAGTGCTCCGGCGCCGAGACCCTGAATAGCTCGAAAGATGATGAGCTGGGTCATCGGGTCAGCGAATTTGGCCAATTGCGGGATGGACCCGGCGAAGCCTGATAGCGCGGTGCCGAGCAGAAACACGCCAATACCGCATTGGTATAACAAACGCCGGCCATAGAGGTCCGAGAGTTTGCCCCATACGGGGACGGTCACGGTCGATGTCACCAGATAAGCCGAGAATACCCAACTGTAATGCGCGATTCCCCCGAGGCTCGCGATCACCGTGGGCATGGCCGTACCTACGACCGTTGCCTCGAGAGCCGCAATAGCCATTCCGGTCATCACACCAACGGTGATGAGCCAGCGGCGGCTGTTCGAGATCTCGACGCGAGCGGAACCGTTTTCTGTTACAGCTGTTCCTTCCATCTCTATCGATTGTAAGGGTTAGTACGAGCGGCTAAAAGTCACCTGCATTACGACATCCATTCCAGGTCGCGTTCGCCGAGTTCGGCGATCTTGGTCATGAGATGATCGGCGAGTTCCTTGTGCGTGCGGAGTCGATCGGTCTTTTCGTAAAACGCGTCGAGGTCGATCTGCTCGCCAAACCAAATACGTACCTTTTCGCCACCGGTCCAGTTGCCGAGGATCTGCTTCGGAAGGTCGTTGCCGAGGCCCGCGATAAAGACCGGTATCACCTGCGGATGCGACCCATAGAGGACCTTCCCGATGCCGGGCTGTGCCGGCAGCATGTCATATGGACCGCCGGTGAGATTGCGTTTTCCTTCGGGGTGAAAGCCGATCATATTCGGACCGGTCTCAGTGCACAGCTCGATCAGACGCCGCATAGAGTATTTGTCGAAATCGCGTTTCTTCGCCTCTCTCGCCTCGCGAAAGAACGGCGGATACATCGAAAACCATCCCATGACAAAATTCACGAACCAGCCGATCGGACTGTCGTAAAAAAACTTTGCCCTGACGGGGAAGAAGAGACTCAACGGACGCCGCGTCCGCCTAAATATAACGCTCGACACTGTGTACATGTCGAAGAAAGAGCGATGATTTGCAACGAGGACAACGGGCCGCGTCGCATCACTCTCCTCGACATTCTCAATGCCGAAGACATTCATCAAATTGTAGGTCGCGAGATAGATCCAGAGTGAGCCAATGTGCCGCTGGAGGAAGGTCATCAGCCGTTTCCACGTGCCGAGATTCATCCGGTGCGCAAGCCAGAAGCCGCTGCGCTCCGTCGTACTGAGCGGCGCGAGCTGCTCGCGTGTTGGTACAAGAACTCCGCCTTCGACGGGCTCAAGTGCCGTTGAGGCGCGCTGTATCGGCTGGTCGCTCATCGGAGGACTATTCTACGTTAAAGTATTTCGCGTCCTGGTGATGGACGATGATCGCGGAGGTCGATTGCTCGGGATCGAGCTGGAATTCGTCCGTAAGCTCGACGCCGATACGCTCGGGCTCGAGGAGCTCAAAGAGCTTCGCCTGGTCGTCGAGATTCGGACACGCGGGATAGCCAAAACTGTATCGCGAACCCTGATAACCCTGGTGAAAGAGCTTGGCCAATTCCGGTGCGTCTTGCCCTGCGATACCAAGCTCTTGGCGTATACGCTGATGCCAAAGTTCGGCAAGCGCCTCGGCGGACTCGACCGACAGGCCGTGGAAAAGAAGGTAGTCTTGATAATTGTCCGCTTTGAAAAGGTCAGCTGAATATTCGCTCGCCCTTCCGCCCATCGTTACGAGATCGAATGCGACGACGTCGTTCTTTCCTGAATCGACCGGGGCGAAATAATCGGCTAGGCAAAGGTTCTTACCGCCGCGCTGATCGATGGGCTGCCGCGGGAAGGTAAATCTCATCCGCTCGGTCTTGCCATCGTCTTGATAAATGATCAGGTCGTTCCCTGCAGAGTTACAGGGAAAATAACCGTACACGAGCTTCGCTTCGAGCAGCTTGTCGCGAATCGCCTTTGCCTTGATCTCAGCGAACTTGGGATAGACGGTTTCCGTGAGGATCTTTTGATATTCCTCAGGCGTCTTCCTTCCCTGCTTAAATTGCCATTGCCCCTTGAACAAGGCGGTCTCGTTGATAAACTCGAAAACTTTTGTGAGGTCCTTGATCTCAACGACCTTCGAGCCGTAAAACGGTGCCGTTGGAATCTCATCGGCCGCCGTCACAGCCGACGGCGTCGTGTGTGTGGTGTCTCCAGTCGCTCGAGTAGAAACGCGCGCAGCCTCAACGCCAAGCTTTGCGTCCTCGCCGACAAGGTCCTCCGAGTCCGTTGCCGTCGGCGGGGTCGGTATGCCTCGTGGTTCTGACACCCCTACCGCGACGGCCTTTGCCTCTGGTGACTCTCCTAACTCACCGCTCGTGAGCTTGTCCATCGCGTGCAGCCCGTCAAACGCATCCCTGGCGTAAAACAGTTGGCCATTGTAGAGAGGAACCAGATCGTTGTCGACATACCGTCGATTGAGGGCTGCGCCGCCGAGGATGACGGGCACGTTGATGCCGCGTTCATTCATCAACTCCAGGTTATCGCGCATCACGAGGGTCGACTTTACGAGCAGGCCGCTCATGCCTATCGCGTCGCAATTCGCCTCCTCGGCCGCGCGAAGGATGTCGTCGATCGGCTGCTTGATGCCGAGATTTACGACCTTGTAGCCGTTGTTTGTCAGGATAATATCGACGAGGTTTTTGCCGATGTCATGCACGTCGCCCTTTACAGTCGCGAGCACCAGAACGCCCTTGTTCGAGCCCTCGACCTTCTCCATAAAAGGTTCGAGGAATTTTACCGCGGCCTTCATTGCCTCGGCCGATTGCAGCACAAATGGCAGCTGCATCTGGCCCGAGCCGAAAAGCTCGCCGACGACCTTCATCCCGTCCAGAAGAATGTTGTTGATGATGTCGAGCGGCGGATATTTCTCGAGGCCCTGAGTAAGCGAGTCCTCGAGACCGATCTTCTCGCCCTCGATAATGTGCTGCTTGAGTCGCTCCTCGACTGGCAGCGTTGTGATATCGGTCTTGATCGACTGCGCGGTCTTGCCCTCGAAAAGTGTCGTGAATTCCGTCAGCGGATCGTAAGTGCAGACGTCGCCGTCGAACTTTCGCCGGTCATAGATCAGATCGCGGGCCGTATCGAGTTCGTGCTCGTTAAAACGGATCAGCGGCAGTATCTTTGACGCATTGACGATCGCCGAATTCATGCCGGCCTCGACGCAATCGTGGAGGAAGACCGAATTCAAAACGACGCGCGCTGCGGGATTCAACCCAAACGAGATATTTGACACGCCGAGGATGATGTTCGCCTTGGGCATCTCCTTGCGGATCTGTTTGATCGCGGCGATGGTCTGCTCGGCGTTCTTGCGATCCTCCTCGATACCGGTTGAGATCGGCAGGGCGAGCGGGTCAAAGAAAATGTCATGCCCCGGAAGTCCGTATTCGGTCGCCTGTTTGTAAGCCCGGCGAGCGATCCGAATCTTATCCTCCGCCGTCCTCGCCATAGCGACCTCATCTATCAACCCGATCACGACGCTCGCACCATATTCCTTGGCAAGCCCAAGCACCTTCAGGAATCGCGGCTCGCCGTCCTCGTAGTTGGTCGAGTTAAGGATCGACTTGCCACCGGCGTGCTCAAGGCCGGCCTCCATCTTTTCCCACTCTGTCGAGTCGAACATGAGTGGGATCTTGACGTTAGTCGCAAGCCTGAACGCCAGTTCGTGCATGTCGGCAACGCCATCGCGACCGACAAAATCGACGTTTACGTCCAGGATATGAGCGCCCTCTTTTTCCTGAGACTTGGCGAGATTGACGAGGCCGTCCCAATTCTCCGCGTCGAGCAGATCACGCATCTTCTTAGAGCCCGAGGCGTTGACTCGCTCACCAACGATCAGGAACGACGCGTCCTGGCTGTATGGCTGCTGAAAATAGATCGACGAGGCTGACGGAGCAAGCCTTGCGTCACGCTGTTTGGGTGAAAGGCTGCCAAGGCGATCGACAAGAAGCTTGATGTACTCGGGAGTTGTGCCGCAGCAGCCGCCGACGATATTCGCGCCAAAGTCCTTTGCAAAATGTTCGACCTGCGCCGCGAAGCTCTCGGGCGACTCGTCATAATGCTGCTTGCCGTCCTTGACCTCGGGCAGGCCTGCGTTTGGGAGGATCGAGACCGGCAGCGGCGAGTTTTCGCACAGATACCGAAAGCTGTCGGTCATGTGCTTTGGCCCGGTGCCGCAATTCATGCCTATAACGTCGATTGGGTACGGTTCGAGAGCCGTCAGAGCTGCTCCGATCTCCGTGCCGTTAAGCATCGTGCCAAAAACCTCGATCGTGACCTGTGCGATCACGGGAATTCGAAGCTTGTGATTCTCGAAATGCTCGAAGATCGCGGCAAGGGCGGCCTTTGTCTGCAAAAGGTCCTGGCAGGTCTCGACGATCAGAACGTCCGAGCCGCCGTCGATCAGTCCGCGGACTTGTTCGCGATATGCGTCCTTTAGATCACGATACGTGATGTGTCCGAGCGTCGGCAGCTTAGTTCCCGGACCGATCGAGCCGGCGACAAAACGCGGATGGTCTTTGGTTGTATAGCCGTCGGCAACGCGTTTTGCCAGCTCAGCTGCCTTCTTGTTTACGTCGTAGGTCTTGTCGGCGATCCCAAACTCGGTAAGGACGACCTCGCTGCCGCCAAAGCTGTTCGTCTCGATCACATCGCAGCCGATATCGAGGAAGCTGGTGTGCACTGCCTCGACAACATCAGGCCGAGTGTAAAGTAGATTCTCGGAGCAATTCTCAAAGTTCGGCCCGCCCCAATCGTCGATCGACAGATTGGCGGCCTGCAATGACACACCCATTGCACCGTCAAAGACGATGATCTTTTCTTTTAGAAGCTGGAGGAACTGGCTCATAAAACAAAAACTCTGCGCCGCTTACAGCACAGAGTTTCCGATAAATTCAGGTTTTACTCTTGCTGTTTAGCGGGTTATTTTCCGTGGCCGCAAGTCGCAATAACTCACCACGTTGATTCAAGTTTATCGACGGCCGGGTGCCAAGTCAATCGTCAGTTATTTAGACTCTTTCGCATCGACGTGGAAATTACGGTCGGGGATGACCGTCCTGATCGGCTCCGAATAGCTGATCGCCTGTGAGCGATCGGTTGGCTTGAGCCAGACGTCCTTACCGTTTATCGCGACCTTGAGCGGCAGGTCAAAGCCGTCGACGACGTTCTTCCACTCGAATGTGAGCTTTTTTTGATCGATCTTGTACTCGAAACGCGGGATCTTTATCGTCCTGAGGTACTGGTCAAAGACCTTGCTAAAGTCGATCCCCGACTTTTGCGAAATATCTGACTCGATCTGCTGCGTCGTTACCGTCTGATGGTAAAAGTCGCGATTCAGGCCGGTGAGGATCGAGCGAAACTTTGCATCGTCGTTTATAACCTGGCGGATGGTGTGCAGCATGTTGGCTGATTTGTAGTATTGATCGGTGTCGTTTGGTTGGCGATTGGCACCGTAGGTTTCGATGATCGGAGCCGCATTTCGGATATTCCGGCGAGTGCCGATCAGGTAATCGTCGCCCGCCTTGTTACCCCAGTAATAGTCGGTAAAAAGTGTTTCCGAGTACGCGGTAAATCCCTCGTGGATCCACATATCGGCGGCGTCCTTCATCGAGATATTGTTGCCAAACCACTCGTGGCCCGATTCGTGGACGATGATGAAATCCCATTTCAGTCCGACGCCCGTGCCGCTGAGATCTCGTCCTCGATAGCCGTTCATAAACCAATTGCCGTAAGTTACCGAGCTCTGGTGCTCCATCCCTAGATACTCGACGGCGACCAGCTTGTAGCCATCCTCATAAAACGGATACTTACCAAACCAGTACTCGAACGCTTTTATCATTCGCGGTACTTCCTTGAATTGCCGCATCGCCGCCGCCTTTTGGTGATCGAGAACGTAATATGTCAGGTCGAGCGGGCCGGCGACGCCCGGATACTTTTCGGTCCATGAGACGTAATGCCCGATGTTGGCGTTGACACCGTAATTATTTATGGGATTCTTGACCTGCCAGTGAAAAGTTTTTGTCTTTGACTGGACATCATGATCGACGCCGATGAGACGGCCGTTCGACACGTCGACGAGGTCATCGGGAACCGTGATGTTGATATTCATACCGCGATCGGGCTCGTCGTAGCCGATGTCCTTGTTGGGCCACCAGATACTCGCGCCTATCCCCTCGCAGCTCGTATTGATGAACCAACGTCCAAGATCGTCGTGAGCCCACTGAACGCCGCCCGTCCACGGCGGATTTTTGGCCTCGACCGGATGGCCCTCGTACCAAATGGAGATCTTATCCTCGATGCCGGCGGGCACCTCCTTATCGAATGTGACCCAGTAGACATCACCCTCGCGTTCGAACTTTAATTCCACGCCGTTGTGGATGATATTCGTGATGGCCAACGGCATCTGCAGATCGATCTGCATCTTGCTGCCTGCCTTGAGCCTTTTGAAGGTGATGACATTTGAGCCCTTGATCGACCTTGTATCGGGCAGGAACTGCACCGAGAGGTCGTAATGCTGCACATCCCACCATTCACGTTCGGGCGTGATCGTACCGCGAAGCGTTTCGGCCCGAGTTACTGGTCCTACCTGCGCAATCGCCGCCGCGGTTATGAGGAGAAGCCAAAAGCCAATAATTATCGTCTTAGTAAGGCGATCGAGCATATTCGTATTCTACGTATTTCTGCGGAAGAAAGGTTATTTCGTAGATATCGCGAGAAACGCCGACCTCGCCGCGCCGAGTATGCCAGCATCGTCACCGAGCGCGGTCCGCACGATCTTTGCACGCGTCGCAGATTCGGTAAATGCACGAGCCTTGACCTCGCGCGTTAACGGCTCGACAAAAGCATCCCACGCCGCCGACGCGCCGCCTCCGATAACGATCATTTCCGGATTGAATGTGTTGACCAATCCCGCGAGCGTGATGCCGAGATAACGGCCCATCTTTGCAAAGACGCTGGCCGCTATCGCTTCGCCATTCAAAAAGCGTTCGTATAGCGCATGTGCATCTTCGACTTCCAGCCCGGCTTCACGAGACATCCGAACTAGAGCGGTTGCCGACGCATATTGTTCAATGCAGCCGTGGCTCCCGCAGCCACAAGAATGTCCGTCGGGCTCGACGCAGATATGACCCAGTTTCCCAGCCCCGCCGTCCGGACCTCGAAGTGGCTCGCCGTCTACAAATACGCCGCCGCCGATCCCTGTCCCGAGCGTGATCATGAACCAGTTGTCGATCCCCTTCGCTGCCCCGAGCCATGCCTCGCCGATCGCCGCAGACGTAGCGTCGTTCTCGAGCACGCACGGCATCGCAAAACGCATCGAAACCTGCGCCCGCAGATCGGATCCCTCAAGAGTTGGAATGTTGGGCAAATGATGGAGAACGCCATCGGGGGTTACGTTAGCAGGAACGCCGATGCCGATCGCCGCGAATTTAATGCGGGTCGCCGTCTCGCACTCCCCGGCCATCTCCAAAAACAGGTCCGCGAGCTGATCGCCAGTCACGCCACTTGGCGTCTCACGTCGCGACAAATGCAAAACGCCGCCGTCTTTGTCGACAGCTGCCATCCTTGCATTCGTTCCGCCAAGGTCGACGGCGAGAACAACGTCGCTCATCTTTAGGGTTTTTATTGCTTTTTCGGACGATCGGCCTCAGGGACATTCTTATAGACGTCCTCGTACTTTGCGTAGCCGTCCTTAATAACAGTTGTCATAAGGTTACCCTTATCCACCGTGGCTACTTCGAGCAGGATCGACGGCACTTCCTTCTTGATCACATCATTCTGAAATGGCTTTGTATCGAGGGGTTGTTTCTTCGCCAGTTTGATCGCGGCTTCGACCGCCGCATCTGCAAGCGGGACGATCGGCTTGTAAACGGTCATCGTCTGCTTGCCCTCCGCAATGTTCTGCAGCGCTTCGAGGCCGGCGTCCTGGCCGGTCACGAGGACTTTGCCGGCGAGGCCGCGATTCTGCAGCGCTGAGATCACGCCGCCGGCCATGCCGTCATTGGACACGACAAAAGCCTGGATATTATCGCCATTCTGCGTCAGAGCATTTTCCGCCATCCGCATTGCCTCATCCGCCCGCCAGTCGGTGACAAAGTTGTCCGCCACGATCTTGACGTCCTTCCTGTCGATGGCGGGCTGCAACACCTTCAACTGCTCGGCTTTCATGATCACGGCGTTGTTATCGGTCGAGGCACCATAAACCATCACATAGTTGCCTTTCGGAACCCTTTGTACCGCGTACTCCGCGATCTTCCTGCCGATGACGGGGACTTGGTGCGAGATGTATACGTCGATCTTATCTGAGTTGATGAGCCGGTCGTAGCTGATCACCGGAATTCCCTGCGCTTTTGCCTTGTCGACCATCGACGCAGCCTGCGTCGCGTCATGCGGTGCGATAACAAGCACATCGACCCCCTGCGTAAGGAGATTATCCACGTCGTTCGCCTGTTTATCGGCCTTGTTGTCAGCCACCGTGATAACACAATCGACGTCCGAGCGCTTGCACGCAGCCTCAAACGCATCGTGGTCGCGCTGCCAACGCTCCTCTTTGAGGGTGTCCATAGCAAAGCCGATCCGCAGCTTCGCAGGTTTAGCACTACCTGAACAACCCACCAGCAAGATCGATGTAAGAATTATGGACAGGAACAAAGCGATCAGGCGCATTGATTCATTCTCCTCTTTAAACCTCGTGAACATCGGCATTACAACAGAAAACTCCGTGCGGTGCAAAATTGGCGATGTCTTACCGCACTCGATATGATGGTGACCAATAACTTGATCTTTTTGAAGAAAATTCCTTTGCAACTGCTGGAAAGTTGGTATACCATTATCCCAATTCTCTGTTTTTTGATTTTTTAGCCAATCCATTTGGCTTCGAAACACGGGTTCGACATCGGTGATTTATTGACAATGAGCGGATACTCGTGTAAAAGTTTGTAAAGGTTACTCTTAACCCGTTTCCAGGAGCAGGTGAACGTGAAGTCTATGAACATCAAACGATGGGTTAAAATATCGATCACGACTGCAGTCGTGACGGCTGTTTTTGCGACCACTTCGATGACCGTCCTTGCCAGCCCGGCCCTTGCCGGCGAATTGACGGTCAGCGGCACAAACGCGGACGCCAAGGCCGTGCTTGTTAACGGCGACTCGGCAACGACCGGGAGAACCGTTCTCGCTCCGAGTACGATCGTCACGCCTGATGGCCTGACCGCCGTAGTGAATTTTGGCAAGGCCGGCAAGATCTCGTTGGCCCCTAACTCGACATATGTTCTTACCAACGATCTTGGTGGGGACCTTTCAGCAGGAAGCGTTACCGTCATTAATGCTCCCGAGTCTGTCAATATAAAGAATTCTGCGGGCGAAATTGTTAAGGTCAATGCCGGGGAAACCGCTGATGCGGCCGCATCGGCCTCGAAACGGGCGCCAAGGCGTTATGCCGGTCTGACTTGGTGGGAAATAACCGCTATCGTCACAGCGGTAACGGTTACGGCTGTGGTCGTTGCCGTGGTCGTGTCGGGTGACGACACGCCAACAAGTCCCGTCCGTTAGGACGGGTTGTTTGTTTTATTTTGTTTGGGGTATTATTATCCAGACTTCGAAAGGACTGACTCAGGAGGAGATTACTCATAATGTTCGGGAAAAATATTCTTCGTAGAACCGTAACGCTCACCGTTCTTGCAACGGTTTGGTGTGTTTATTCGATGGCCGCTTTCGCTATGCCGATCGATACGGCCGCCGAGATCGCTGTTACCGGTCAGGTAACTGTCAATGGGCAGGCAGCTGTCTCCAATGCCACCGTCCTTTCGGGCGCGGTCATCACGACCGGTGCAAATTCAAGCGCCATCGTCAGCCTTGGTAAGCTTGGCCGCGTCGAGATGGGCGCCGATTCAAGTATGACACTCAATTTTGGCTCGAATAATGTCGTTGCCATGGTTGATGCAGGTCGTGTGAGGATCTCGTCCTCGAGTGGTGTTGCTGTAACCGCTACTACAAAAAGCGCCACGTTTATCGCTAACGCAGCCGACGCGAATAATTTCGCTCTCGAGGTTGAATGCTCGCATACGCACCTCGAAACGACGAGCGGTGTCGTAACCATGCGTGAAGGCACAAACGATCGACAGGTCGCCGCAGGCAGCAGTGCCATTGCCGGAAGCCTCGTTCAGACCGGCTGTGGCCCGTGCCTCCGTCCGGGAACCAATACGGGACCCGCTGTCACCGGTGGTGCATGGTGGATCGCCCTCGCGGCTGCGGGAGCAGGCATTGGTATTTGGCTTGCCACTCGCGAAGACAACGACTTTAACTTTGGCGGCAATGTTATTGTCGTCAGCCCGAGTCGCTAAGATAACCAGTAATTCGGATCCCGCGGGTCATGATTCGTCGTGACCCGCTTACTTTTGCCTTTTTTTCCAGGTTTTTGAAGTATGCATATCGCTGTTATCGGTACCGGATACGTCGGCCTTGTGACGGGTGCCTGTTTTGCTGAGTTCGGCGTCGACGTCACATGTGTCGACGTAGACCGGGAAAAGGTCGAGAAACTAAATCGCGGCGTAATCCCCATATACGAACCCGGCCTCGACAAGATCGTCGAGAAGAACGTTGCCGCTGATCGTCTGAGCTTTACGACGGATGTTCGATCCGCCGTCGAGCGGGCGAACGTAGTTTTCCTCGCGGTCGGCACCCCGCCCAAAGAAGATGGCGCGCCGGACATGAGCTTTTACCGTCAGGCAGCCAAGGACATTTCCGAGTCGATGAATGGCTACAAGGTTCTCGTGACAAAATCGACCGTCCCGATCGGAACCGGGCAATGGCTGCGCGAATTCGTCCAGGCGAATTTAAAGGCTGATACCGATTTTGGCGTAGCATCGAATCCTGAATTTCTGCGCGAAGGCGCGGCCATCGACGATTTCATGCGCCCTGACCGCGTTGTCATTGGCAGCAATGAGGAACGTGCGATCGACGTAATGAAGGAGCTTTACCGGCCACTCTATTTGATCGAGACGCCGATAGTTATCACTTCACTCGAGGCAGCCGAGCTGATCAAATACGCCGCGAATGCGTTTCTTGCGACAAAGATCACATTCATCAATGAGATAGCTAATCTTTGCGATGCCATCGGCTGCGACGTTCACGACGTCGCCCGCGGAATGGGAATGGACAATAGGATCGGCCGCAAATTCCTGCACCCCGGACCCGGCTATGGTGGTTCTTGCTTTCCAAAAGATACGCGCGCCCTCACGACCGTTGCGGATCACTTTGGGGTCGAAAGCCTCATTGTCGACGCGGTGATCGAAGCAAACCACCGGCAGCGCGAAGCGATGATCTCCAAGATCGAAAAGCTTGTCGGCGATCTCACCGGCAAAAAGATCGGCATTCTAGGTCTATCTTTTAAGCCCGAGACGGATGATATGCGTGAGTCGCCTGCGATCGAGATCATCGAGGCTCTGGTGAGAAAGGGAGCCACGGTACGAGCCTACGACCCAGTCGCCATGAACGAGGCAAAGCATTGCCTGCCGAATATCGAATATGCGACCGACGAATATGACGCCTTGACGGGCGCTGATGCGCTGGTGATCGTTACCGAGTGGAATCAGTTTCGAGCACTCGATATGGAAAAGGTAAAAGGGCTTTTGAATGCTCCGCGGATCGCGGATCTCAGGAACATATATGAGCCGGCGGACATGCGAGCTCTTGGCTTTGAGTATATAGGCGTAGGCCGCTAGAATCCGGTAATGGCACTCACATCAAAAGTACTCGTAACAGGCGGCGCCGGTTTTATCGGCTCTAACCTGGCGGGCGAACTGATCCGGCAGGGCGCTAAGGTGTCCATCCTTGATAACTTCACAACCGGCTTTCGGGAGAATCTGGACGAGATCCGCGGCGATTTTGACTTTATCGAAGGTGACATAACAGACGAGGCGACTGCGAAGAAAGCGGTGGAAGGCGTAGAAGTAGTTTTCCACGAAGCGGCCCTGCCAAGCGTGCCCCGCTCGGTCGATGATCCGACAGAGACCCACAACATTTGCGTGGGAGGCACCTTCAACATGCTGGTCCGTTCCCGTGAGGCGGGCGTACGGCGCTTTATCTACGCCGCCTCAAGTTCGGCGTACGGCGATCAGGCGACGCTGCCAAAGGTCGAGACGATGCGACCGGATCCGCTGTCGCCTTATGCCGCAGCAAAACTTGCAGGCGAGCTGTATTGCCGAGCGTTTAATAGCGTGTATGGTCTGGAGACTTTTTCATTGCGATATTTTAATGTTTTTGGACCTCGCCAGAACCCCGGCTCGATGTATTCGGGGGTGATCTCGCGATTCATAGATGCATTGATGTCGGGCAAGAGGCCTGTCATCTTTGGAGATGGCGAACAGTCGAGAGATTTTACCTATGTCGACAACGTCGTTGCTGCAAATATCAACGCGGCCCTAACAACAAAAGGCATCGGTGAAACGATGAATGTCGCGAACGGCGAGCGGGTAACTCTCAATCAACTGCTCGAAGCGCTCAAGCCGATCACAAAAGTGACCGATGTCAGCGCCGACCACCAGCCGTCCCGCCGCGGGGATGTAAAGGATTCACAAGCCGACAATCGCCGCGCGATAGAATGCCTCGATTACAAGACGCTCGTCGGATTGGAGGAAGGATTGCGGCGAACCGTTGAGTGGTGGAAGACCAGCCGGTTCGCCGCCCGGGAATAATTACTTCGGGATCGCAAAGGCCGTAGCATCGATCGGAGGATTGACCTTAGTGTCTTTTATCTGAAAGGTCGCATACGCCATCATCGCGCCGAAGTCGAAACGCTGAGAGTACTTCTTAGGCAACAAGACGCCATCGACGGTTTGAAAACTGGACATCTCGGCCGAGGTGGTCACCGTTATTTCTGATGGCAAAAGGAACGATGACTGAAATCCATTTATTTGCCCGCTCTTTTCGTCGACCGTAAAATCCGTGTAAAAGCCGTCGGGCGTCGTGATCCGAAAGCCCTTTCCCTTCTTCTTGTCGTCGCCGTGCTTTGTCACCAAGTATCCGGCGTCTCCAACTCTTGCCAGGACTTCAAATCCGACGCTAGTCGGCGGCGGGATCATGAACTGCGGAACGCTGGCGTACAATTGCTCGCCGTTAAAGATCTGCTTGACCGCCTGGGTCGGCAGCGAGATCTCAAAGTAATACATATTGCCGCTGATAGCAGTCGAGAACGAGCCCGTCTGGATCTGATTACCGACGTTTACATCGACAGTTCCTTTTAATACGACAGATTTCATCTGCTTGAATTTGTCACCCCCGTGAGCAACGACGGCGTTCTTTGCGAGCTCGAGAGCGACCGCGTTATCAGCCGCAACCGTCGAGACGACAGCGGCCGGC
Organism: Pyrinomonadaceae bacterium; assembly: GCA_035995005.1. Lineage (GTDB taxonomy): Bacteria > Acidobacteriota > Blastocatellia > Pyrinomonadales > Pyrinomonadaceae > OLB17. Next base: position 9,635 of record DASYKW010000224.1, on the reverse strand, counting down.
GGGTCCTTCTGCGAAAATGCTGCAAGTGTTAAAAAGAAAACGAGCAGTAAAGTGAAACCGGATCTTTTCATAGAAAACTCCTGTAAAAAAGGGGACGAAACATATACGTTTCTATCCCCTGTTAGTTCCGTTGAATTGTATAAGAAAAGCCCTAGAAGCTAAACCTCAACGAGAGGTCGATCCTGCGGTTTGCCGAGCCGCCGCCGCCGCCAAAAGGTCCAAACCCGCCTCCTGTCGACCTAAACTGCCCGAATGATGGCGAGGACAATGAACTTACCGGATTGCTGAAGTTCACGGTGTTGAAAAGGTTCTGGACATTGACGCCGACGGTCAACTGGTACGGTTTGCGTGCGTCGCCGCCACCGCCCATCATCATCATCGGTCCGCCGCCTCCGCCGCCCGCTGCAACCACGGTCGGTCCACCACCTCCTGGAGCGCCGCCTCTGGCGGCTCCACCGCCACGGTTGCCTCGCCCATTGCCGCCACCGCCTTGGTTCGATGCTACCGCAGGTTTACTGCCACCAAACCCGAAAGTCTTGTTGACGGACAGATTAGTGATAAACGTGCCGGGCCCTTTGCCATAGTTACGTGGGATGACCGCGTTAGGATCCGCGACGCCTCCGACATTACAGAAAGAGGCGGTCAACCCTAGTTCGTTACAGCGAGTGCCTAGCTGTGCGAACGTCGGCCGTTCGAAAAATAATGAATCATAGTTCGTGTCGACGCCATTCGTGATGTTGAATCTGCGTCCCGTGCTCGCGATGATCATTGGATTTGCTCGCAGGCCCCAAGGCAGCTGAAGCGATCCTACGAGGTATATCGAGTGCCTCGGGAGAAATGCCGACGGTCCGTACTCGTTGGTAAGATCGTAGCTATACGCCGGGAACCCGACCGTATTGACCACAAATCTAGGACTGCTGAGGCTGTCGGTGTCACCGTTTGCCGCTCCTAGTGTATATCCCGCGTTGATCGTATATTTGGCCCGCAGCGTCGTTCTAAAATTCAGGATTAGCATCTTAGTGTCGGCATAACCGCTCGACTCGGCCTGATAAACGTTGCCTTGTGTCGGATCGGGCCTGCGAGCCTGTATCTGGGCCTGTGTGAGGCCTACCGGGCAGACAAGTATTGTCGGACATACTGGAGCATTGATGTTTCGCACCCGCAGCGTGTGCAGCGACCGCGACTGAGTATAAGTGGCACTCAATACGGTTCGAGGATCGAGCTGACGCTCGACGCTGACCGCTTCCTGGATCGAGTATGGAGCTTCGAGATTGGCTGCCAGTCGATAAGGAATACTAGAAAGCGGCACGACCGTACCGAGCTGCGTAGCGGTCGGTACATTGGTCACGGTGCCATTCGCGCTAAAGACCGACTGGCCGAGTATCGCCGGATTATTGGTCACGAGATATTGGATCTGCGTTACGCCGTCCTGACGACGGGCCCGGAGGGTCTGATTCTCACCGAAGCGATCATAGAACACGCCGCCGCCGCCGCGAAAGACCGTCTTAGGTGCCTTTGCCCCGCCGGCCCCCGGCGACCACGCAAAGCCGAAGCGCGGTGCAAGATTAAAATTGCTGTGAAGATTCGTCTGGTTCTCGTACCTCAAGCCGAAGCTAAGCGTGAGATCCTGCCGTACCTTCCAGTCGTCCGTTATGAACGGGCTATAGTCGATCTGCGAAACCGTCGCGATCGGATTTCCCGACGTCAACGAGAACTGGGTCGGGTTATACTTCGGATCCGCGTTGCCGAGGACCTTGCAGCGATACTGCTCAAGGGACGAGACAAAAAGGTCTGTATTGAGATCGCAAGCATCGCCACCGGGCGCTGCAAAGCCGGCAAAGGTAAATGTTCCTCCGTAGTTACTCTCCGACCGATCCTCGAGCCTTACGCCACGAATACGGATACCGAACTTGATCGCATGCTGCGACTGTTTGCCAAGGGACGTGGTCGTATAGTTCTGCAACTCCCAACGTTTTGACCGGTTAAAATTCAACCCGATCTGCGAGCCGCCGCCAAAGAAAGCTCCGGAAACGTTTACGCCAGGGCCCGCGGTCGTGCCATTTGTTTCACGATCCTGGAAATCGTACTGGAAACGAGTCTCGTTGACCGTCTTTGGATTGATGATCATCGACTCGGTCAACTGCACGGTGTGTTGTGTCGAGGTGCTCTCGGTCGCACGCGACGCGAGGGTAAAACCTCCTACGCCCTGATTCTCTGACGTGTTACGCGAAAAGCTGTAACGCGCCTGAAGCGTGTTCTTGTCGTTGATTGCAAAGTCTATACGCGGGCTGATCGAGAAACGACGCGACGGCACGCGGACCTCCTGATCGACGCGGCCGAATGCACCCGCGGACGTGAGGATGTCGGCCCCGATCACAGCGTTCTGGTCATTCGAGCTCTGATTGAAATCCAGGAAGAACGAGGATTTTTTCGCGCTGATCGGTCCGCTCAAATAGCCGCCGAAATTACGCGTCTGGCTCGGTGCCCTGTTTAGAGCAAATGGATTCCGCGAGTTTAGGCTTTCGTCGTTGAAACGAACGTCGGCCGAGCCGCGAAACTTGTCAAAGCCCGGCTTTGTGAGAATGTCGATACGGCCAAATCCGATCCTGTCATACTCAGCCGAAAATGGATTTTGATTGATGCGGATCTCGCGGATCGCTTCCTTCGGAGGCATGCGGCCGCCGGCAAAGCCGTCGATGTTGATCTGCCCGCCGTCAGGGCCGGCCGCGGCACCTGCCATCGCCTGCAGGGCCGCTGCGAGCTCGTCTGGATCATCCGGTAGGGCCTCGAGGTCTTTGTCCTTGAGCACCGTCGCATTCTTGTTCTCGTTCGGGTCGGTCGAGATCGTGTCGCCGGTATTCACGTCGACGTTCTCCTGGACGCCGCCAACCGTCAGGACAACGATGAGGTCGGTCTTTTCGCCCGCTGCAACGTCAACGTCAGCGTTCTCATAAAGGCCGAATTTCGGTGCGATCGCCTTCACCGTATACTTTCCGGGAGCAAGGCCGGGCACGTTGTATTCGCCGCGCGCGTTCGTGACAGCCTGCTTCTGCTTACCGTCTGCGGCGACAGCCGTGACGGTTGCCCCGACGAGGACGGCGCCAAGCGAATCGGTCACCTGCCCTCCGATGCTGCCGAGGCCCTGAGCGAGCAGCGTCCCCGCAGAGACGGCTACAAACAGCGCAATTATCAAAATGGATCTAAAGAGTTTCATGATAGGGGTCCTATTAAGTTTTAAGGGCCGAAAAGATCCGGCCCGTTAAAGATCGTTACGGAAAACTGACGCCGTCGAGGCCTGGAATATTGAAGTTCGGTGAGCCCGGTGTACGTCCTCCGGATGCTCCTTGGGCCATCTGGGCCATTTTGAGAAAAGGCTCGACGCCGGCGATCAGCTTGATCGCGCTCACCTTCTGCGTTGCGGTTACGGGGCCGCTAGTCAGGATGCCGATCATATCGCCGACCTTCAGCTCCTCGACGGTCATGCTCGGCAGCTTATCGATCATGTCGCCAAGGCCGGCACCACGTCCCCCGCCCATGGGGCGAGGACCATTAGCACCAGGAGCCGCGGCATTTGCCCCCGCAGGAGGTTGGATCGCTCCTGGCTGTCCCGCGGGACGGATGACCTGGACGCCAGCGGGCATTACACCGCCACCGCCCCCCTGCATCGCGGCCATGCGATCTGCCATCTCAGGCGGAAAGCGTTTCATCATTACTGCATTCGCAAATGAGACCGTTACGTCCTTGCCGGCGATGTCCTTTATCACGACCTCTTTGTTAGCCGCGTCGATCGACTTGATCGTGCCCGCCGTCTGTCTAAAACCGCCGCTCAACACTGTTTCTGCAGTAAAAGTGGTTCCATCAGTGCTCTTATCGCCGAGAGCGCGGATCTCATCGCCCGGCTTGACGTCTGTTAGCGAGCTCAGCTTTGCATCGGCAAACCTAACCGAGTCGGGAGCGTACCGCAAGAATTTGGCGTCTGTCTTTGGGGTCAGCGTTATGCTTGTCTTATTCATCATCCCGCCGGTTTCAACGACGATCTGATTGGTCTCCAGCTTCACGCTTGTGACCTTGCCCGAGATGCCGCGTGTTCGCCATGCCTCAGTGTCCTTCGCTGTTTTCTGCGAAAGATCAGCCTTGGTCATCAGGTAAACGCTTCGCACAGCAAATCCACCCTCTTTTGCCGCCAGTGCGCTGAGCAGCACTTTATCGGCGACGCCGATGTCGCTGAGAGTTGCTGCCACCGCAGCCTTGAGGTCGGGATTCTCGGGCGGTACCCGTTTGTACTGTGTCGTAGCGCTGAGCGAACCGGCAAATTGTCCGGTGTCCGTCTTTACGACGATCTTGCCTGCATCCACTGACACGACATCGCCGCGCACGTACGTCGGTTTGATACTCGCGTCCGTTCCTTGCCCAAAAGCAGCGGCAGCGAAGACGAACACACAAAAAGCCAGAATGGTAGATCTTTTTATCATTGCACCTATTGATCGAAGCTAGTGGCTATACGCCCAAACATCTCGAAAAGTTGCCTTTCCTTGAGTAAGACGTCAATTCTATCAGGCAGGTTTAACGCTTATTGTAAAGTTATGTAAAATTGCGTGAAGGTTAGACTTACGGTGTTTGCCACTTGGGTGAGGTGCGGCCCGTGATGATCAAACCGATGCCGAAGGTGAACACTGCAAAGAGCGCGATGAGCCACACGTAAGGCAGCGAGAGAAGGATAGTCCACGAAGCGACGCCGAGCAGGACCGCGAGCGTTTCCGAGCGGTTCCGCTCCGAGAGAATGTATTTTTGCAGCAGCTTGCCGGTACTTACTTGCAAGGCGACCTTTCCAAACGTAAAGCTGAGGACGAGAAGTATCGAGCCCATCCCCACTAGCGTTCCCCACAAATAGTTAGGCAAGATGGCGACACTTGCGATCACCAACGCAAATCCGGCGACCAGAACGCCAGATCCAAGAGCACCCATTTTCAACCATGACAGGTGTAATCTGGCGACCGCGCGTCCTACGGCCCCAGGGGCGATCGTCGTAAATACCAGCGTGATCACAAACCAGATCAGGGCGACGACGACTCTCTGTGCGACAAAGGCCAGGGACCAGGTTGGAGAAAGTATCTGTGTCGGATGCTGGCCAAAGTTGCGCAGTTCATCAGCGAACATGTCGAACATTACCGTTTGGGTACCGGCGGCTCGTAGTGGCTCCTGAGCTTCGGGTCTATAGGTTCCGCCAAAGGCGACGACGTTGCCACCAATGTAAGCCCCTTCCTTCTGAATGATATTGCCCCCAATGGTGGCAACATCACCCTCGACGCGCCCCTCGACGATGACGTCACCGCCTACTGCAAGAACGCCTTTCGCAGCCTTTGTCACCTGAACAGACCGTCCGAAAACAAGCAGGTCCTGGTCAGGCGCATCGTTAACGATCACCGTCGAATCGTCCTCAGACGTAGAGATCTCGGGGTGAGCAAGTACGACCACTGCAAAAACCTGCAGTGCGGCGCACAGCACCATCATCGAGACCAACCAACCAAGGGCCGGAAGGGCAAAGCCAGTATTTCTGGTCTCAGTATTCACGGCGGTAGGAAACACCCTAGAACCTAAATGTCCGCTGCAAAGCCTTTCGCGACATGAGAACGAAGAGTGCCACGACAAACGTGAGAAGTAGAGCTGACGCAATGTCGGCTTGAAATTGTGAGGTGATAGTTCGAACTATGACCGCCAGGCCAACCGCAAAGGAATAGAATAAGCGGCCTATAAATTCCACTACAGCCTGCAGCTGCACGATCGTTGTCGAAAGTATTCCAAATGACCTAGCTGGGCTTATTCCAAGACCGATCAAACCAAACAGGCCCAGGCCGAGGCAGATAAAAAGTGCGTTGAAACGTTCGCGAGGCCGTCTCAGGCCCGCGACGGTGCTCTCCGCATTAGCAGCCACGATCTTTGCAAAATCCGGAGGCAGTTGAAGCTCGGCCTCAGCCTTGAAGCTCAGATCGAGGCCGCGTAGTAGCTGTTTCTGATCATTTAGCTCAGACGTGCATTCAGGGCAGCTGCCGAAATGCATCTCCAGCTCCATCTCGCGCGACGCCGCAAGCTCGCCGTCGATATAGGCCGCAATATCGTCAAAGGTGACGTGCGTCGGTTGTGCGTGCTCCTGAACCATTATTTAGAGAACCCTGTAAATCCTCGCTCGATAAAGATCTCACGCATCATCTCTCTCGCCCTAAATAACCTGTTCTTAACCGTCCCAAGCGGCAGCTCTGTTATCTCTGCGATCTCGTCGTAGCTGAGATCACGTCCATGCCGCAGCAGGATCAGATCTTTGTATGCAGGAGGCAAGAGCTGGACGACCATCTCGATCTGTGTCCGCCATTCGCTTCGTTCGTGCTCTTGTTCCGGCGTCGATCCTGGAGACTCGATCTGTAGCTCAAACGTCCCGTCGGCGTTCTCCGCCTCAAGGCTGTGTGCAACCACGGAATTGCGGCGGAGATGATCGACGGCTGCGTTGTGAGCGATGCGGTAAAGCCAGGTCGAGAACTTGTACTCGGAGCTGTATTTTGTGAGCGAATTGTAAACTTTTATGAAGACTTCCTGGGTGACGTCGAGCGACGATTCATAGTCACCCAGCATTCTAAAGACATAGCCTGTTATCGGCCGCTGATAACGGCGGACAAGCTCTTCGAATGGCTCACTGCGCCCGGCAACCGCCGAGACGATAAGTTCGCCGTCAGTCAGCTTTCGTACGCTGTCGAGTATTAAAGCCTGGGCTGTCATCTGCTGGAAATAATTACGTAGTGTTATAGAAATTGTTTCATTGTGCAAGCGTGCACGGGGTCAAAAGAAAAAGGCCGCGATGGCCTTTTGGACACCAGTCTTCGATGCCTCACTAAACCCCCAACGCGGCGAGACCCGCCGGTGCGGCAAGATCGCTGAAATCCAGCCCGCTCGTGGGCAGTGACAAACCGACATCGTCGGACGAGAGCACGCGAATGGCGCGGCCGAGGGCCTCCGACGCGATCGATTGGACCTTCGCCGGAGCCATCTCGTGACCCAGGACAAGCAGGCGCGAGAGCGTGGCACCGCCAACGGTCGCGCCGAAGCGGTCGTTGTAGAACATCACAAGCCGATAGATCTCATCCTCGACCTCAGCCGGCGAGCACGTTACCGAACGCACCACAGCCGGCTCATCGCCGCGCAGCAACAGCGCGATAAACCCGTCGGTGCTCTCGCTGATCAGCATCGAATCGCCGCCATCGTGGCCGCCCATGAGCCAGTTTGCTTCGCCGACAGCCCGCGGCAGGATTAGTCCGGCCTTCCACTCACGGCTCTCGAAATGAGATTCGAATTCGTCGATCACGGCAAGCTGCACGGCCGTCACAAAGAAGCGTGAACGACCATCTTTGTCAGACGAGATCTTGGTCGTCGCAAGCCGCATCTCCAGGGCGGGCGCTCCGAACGTCTGCTCCGCCTTCCAATCGATGATCTCGTCCAGTTCCTGCTTTGACGCAGGCTCGCTTTCCAGCGACAGGATCGCTGTCCGAGCGCTTGCGCTTGGCAGCGTAACGGACCAGCGTTTTTGGCTGAGTAACCCCGCGATCTCGACCGTCTCAGTCAATGCAGAAGCAAACTCACTATGGTTGGCTATGTTTGCATCGGTAAAGCTCGGCACTAGCACGCCGGGTGCGAGCCGCACCGATGCAGCCTGTTTGATGGAATACTGTCCGCGGCCGCCTTCCAGAGCGACGGCCGAGATCTCGTCCGACTCGATCCCTAAAGCTGCGTTCGGATAATTTGGCTGGGTAAATGGTAATGACATGCTAATACTTGCCGAACTCAACGCCCTCGGTGTCGGTGCCCTCGGCGAGGCTCTGAACGTTCGTCATCCCCTGCCCGCCGTCGGCCGAATTCGTATCGTCACCTTGTATCTCCTTCCAATCGGTATTGTCAGTTATCGGATCAATGGGCTTCTCGTTCAGGTATTTGGCCTCAACAAGATCGTCGACAGCGTGCGGCAGCTTGCCCTTATCTGCCGTGTACTGATCGATCGCCCGGCGCATCTGCCAGAGGTTCTCTTTCAGTACCGTCTCGCGGGCGTGACGAACGCTGCGCTGATACGTCGGCACGGCGACCGAAAGCAAGATGATCAGGATGAACATCGAGATCATCAGCTCGAGTAGAGAAAATCCGTGCTGAAGGGCTCGCGAAGCGTTCTGCACTTGCGCCTTTCGACGTTCGACTTTCGACTTTCGATCACCAGTCCGCATATTTGTCACCATTCATCGCTTCGTCCTTTGACGCGGACCTTACGTCAAATACGTTGACCTCGTCCCAATTATCCGAGTCGGCGCCTTGGTAGGACGAACGCAGCTTCCAGTCCTTTTCACCCGTCATCGGGTCGATAGGTATCTCTCTCAAATAGACCTTGATGATCTCCTTGTCCTGATTCAGCTCGGTTGCCTGCGGGCTGTCGCCGCTGATGCCGCTGCCGCCGGTAAGGTTAGCCCCCCGCGGCTTGACGCTGACGCCATTCGCAAGTGTCTCGAGATCAGGCGGATAACGGTCGATATTGTCCGTATCGAATATCTTGCAATCATCGATCACGACCCGACTACGCGGATCGGTCGGAACCTGGCCTGCACGGCCCGCCTTTGCTATCGGATTCACGCTATTGATGGCGCCTTGCCCAACGCACGCGCCGTATGTGTCGCGTTTGAACTCATCGATCGCCAACCGCATTTCTCTCAAGGCCTCGCGCAGCCGCACTTCCTTCTGCCGCTTCACGCCGTTCTGGGCCATCGGAATGGTCCCCATGATAAGGATCGCAAGCACCGTCAAAGTGATGACGAGCTCGAGGAGCGTAAAGCCCCGCGAGCTCGTGTCTGTGCGTCTAAAAGCCGACACCTTAGTCCTTCAATTTCAATCCGACCGTCTTGCCGTCAGCCGCAAGTAGGTTGAGTACGTCACGGTCAAACGTGATGACCGGCTTGCCGTTAACGAGAGCCTCGATCTCAATGTAGGCGAGAATCCCGTTTACCGCGACAGCATCCTTAGATGTGAGCGAGACATACATCTTGCCGTTCTGGTTAAGGAATGGAGTGGCTGCGGAATTCGCCGTAAGGCCAAACAGGTCGCCGTAACTGACCGATCGGATCGCTACAGATTTGTCGTCGAATTTGAGCCCGATCACCGCGGATGCTAGCGTTCCCGTTCCCGTCAACATCACCGGAACTTTGATCTTCTCACCGGTTCGCATGTCAGGGAGCGCGATGCCAAAGGTCATCTCGACCGGATTCGCCGCGGCGTCCGTCTTTGTTGCGACCGCGTCGTTCTTGATCTCTGCCGGCTGAGCCGTCGCAGCGGACGTGTCGGAGGTCTGCGTCAACTGGAGCGTCTTGACCGAGTTGTCGATCGGCTTAAGCTCAGGACCAGAGCTCTGGACAGAGACATTTGTTGTGGAGGGGGCTGCCGTCTGATTTGCAGACGTTGCATCGGTCCGTACGTATTGCGGTGCTTGGTCAGGCAGCTGAACGACTGGCGCATTCGGTATGCGGCGGGCCGCTGCGAGCATTTCCTGGTTATCTTCGTCTATGATCATGGCCTCGAGCGAGCTGTTGGTCGGCACCGCTAGACTGCCGGTGTCT
>DASYKW010000223.1:0-16759 GCA_035995005.1 Pyrinomonadaceae bacterium | reverse complement strand
GGCTCATCATATCCTGGGGCTGAAGAAGGTCCCAAGGGTTCGGCTGTTCGCCGATTAAAATGGTACGTGAGCTGGGTTCAGAACGTCGCGAGACAGTTCGGTCCCTATCTGGTGTGGGCGTAGCAATATTGAAGGAATCTGTCCTTAGTACGAGAGGACCGGGATGGATCCACCTCTAGTGTACGAGTTATCGCGCCAGCGGTACCGCTCGGTAGCTATGTGGAGCATGGATAAACGCTGAATGCATCTAAGCGTGAAGCCAGACCTAAGATAAGTATTGCCAGTGAGACTCGTGGAAGACCACCACGTTGATAGGATGGAGATGTAAGTGCAGTAATGTACTTAGTTGACCATTACTAATTGTCCCAAGGCTTGACCATAAATCTTGTTTATTACAAGCAAATTTGGAAAAAGCAACGTGTAGGGATAAGCAATGTATTCAGTTATCAGAGATCAGGTCGATTGAAAATTTTAGATCTCGAATTTGAGATCGCAAGTTTTCCGGTGATTTTGTCGGTAGGGTCACACCCGTTCCCATCCCGAACACGGAAGTTAAGCCTACTGGAGCCGATGATACTGCAGCTTTCAGTTGTGGGAAAGTAGGAAGTCGCCGGATCTATTTCAAGAAGGACCTGCTCAGGATTTGGGCAGGTCTTTCTTGTTTTCTGTTGATATAATTGCGGTTCGCGAAATGAAGAAGGTAGGATTCGTCAGTCTTGGATGCCCGAAGAACCTCGTCGATAGCGAGGTGATGATGGGCCAGCTCGCCGCGGCGGGTTACGAGATCACTAACGACTCGGCCGAGGCGGATACGATCGTCGTGAACACGTGCGGCTTTATCGAGTCGGCTAAGCAGGAATCCGTTGATGCGATCCTCGAAGCGACACGTCTAAAGGACGAGGGAAGGGCCTCGCGTGTTATCGTCGCCGGCTGCCTGGTAGAGCGTTATCGCGACGATTTAATTAAGGAGCTGCCTGATGTCGACGCCTTTATCGGTACCTCGCAGGTCAACGAGATCCTCAACGCGGCCAACGACAAATTCGACGCTAAACAGCTGACGATCACGCGGATCGGCAATAAGTCGGCCACCTATCTCTACGACGAATACACGCCACGTATGCGGGCGACTCAGTCGCACACGGCTTTCATCAAGATCGCCGAGGGTTGCGATCGGCCGTGCGCCTTTTGTTCGATACCCGGAATGCGCGGAAGTTTTCGTTCGCGGCGTTTTGGTTCGATCATCGAGGAAGCTCGAAATCTAGCTGAGGACGGAGTTAAAGAGGTCGTGCTGATCGCTCAGGATTCGTCGCGGTATGGCGAGGACCTCGGTGAGGTAGACGCCCTTGCGGCCCTGATCCGTGCGCTGGGCGAGATCGAGGATCTTGAATGGGTCCGTGTAATGTATGCGTATCCGACACACATCTCGGATGCGTTTCTCGCCGCGATCGCCGAGGCGCCGAAGGCCGTTAAGTACCTCGACATGCCTTTGCAGCATGCGTCTCGTAATGTTCTAAAACTGATGAAGCGTGGCGGAACCCGCGCATCGCTAGAGCGATTGATCAAGCGCGTTCGAGAACGCGTTCCAGGGATCACGATCCGAACGACATTTATTACAGGGTTCCCGGGCGAGACCGACGAAGATTTTGAAGAGCTGATGGCGTTTGTCCGCAACTGCCGCTTTGATAACGTCGGCGTGTTCACGTATTCCGACGAAGAAGGAACTGCAGCCTATGACCTTCCTGACAAGGTCGACCCAAAGATAGCGAACCAGCGTCGAAATCGCCTGATGAAAGAGCAGGCGAAGATCAGCCGTCAGCTTAATAAGGCCAAGGTCGGCAAAACGTTTCCTGTGATCTTCGAAGGCTTGTCCCAGGAGTCCGATCTGCTATTTCAAGGGCGCCTCGAGGGGCAGACGCAGGAGATCGACGGGTACATTCTGATCAACGACATGCCAGAAGACCTTGAGCCCCGGATCGGTGGCATCTACGATGTCCGCATCACCGAGGCCCACGATTACGACCTTATCGGCGAGATCCTGCCTACCACACCTCGCAGCGTTCCGCAGCCGGCCTGACCATCGCCGATCCATCACTGCATCCAAACGTTTTTTGAAAGACCACGAGATTCGACAGCGGTCCGATGACGCGGAATTTCGCGATCGGATGCGGATCGCCCTGGATCATCATTCGCTGCGTCTCCGGCCGCGTCGCGTCGCCGCGGAACTGTCCCCATGCAATAAAGAACTGCTGATCTGGCGTGAAGCCGTCGATAGTCGGCAGCGTCTTATTGCGCTCGGCGATCTTGAGGGCGGTATATGCGATCTTTGCGCCCGCTAGATCGGCAATACTCTCGCCAAGCACCAGCTTGCCGTTGTGATGCATGCCCGGCTCGATAAAATATCCCTCGAACTGGCTGGCAACACACGCGACCTTTGCCTGGAATTTCGTGAGATCGTCCTTGCCCCACCAATTGTTCAGTTTTCCTTGAGCGTCATATTGCGCACCCTGATCGTCGTAGCCGTGGCTGATCTCGTGTCCGATGACAACGCCGATCGCACCATAGTTGATCGGATCGCTGGCATCTAGGAAGAATGCCGGGGGCTGCAAAATACCGGCCGGGAACGTGATGTCGTTTAGCTGCGGATTGTATTGTGCGTCTGAGGTGGCGGGCGTCATTCCCCAGCGTTCGCGATCGACCGGTTTGCCGATCTGCCCGAAGTTGTCACGCACGGCAAATTTTACAGCAGCCTCAACATTTGCGGCGTGTGATGAGCGACCGATGCTTACCGAGCTATAGTCTCGCCACTTGTCGGGATAACCGATCTTGGGCTTAAGGGTCGCGAGCTTTTCCAGAGCCTTTTGCTTGGTCTCAGCGCTCATCCACTCGAGGCCTTTAATAATCTCGCCCATCGCGGCGATCTCGTTCTTTACAAGTTCCGTCATACGGGCCTTGGCCTCAGGCGGAAAGTATTTTTCCACGTACTTCTTGCCCACCGCTTCGCCGAGCAAGTTGTCACTCGATTCGGCACAGCGGGTCGCACGCGGCTTCATCTCCTTTGATCCGTATAGATAAGCATTGTAAAAGGCGTAATTTGCCTCGACGAGCGGCATCGAGAGCGTGTCCGATGCGGTGTTGATCACCCGCCATTTTAGGTACGCCTGCCAATCCGCGATCGACGTGCTCGTCAGCATCTTGTTGAACTGCTTTAGAAATTCCGGCTCCGATACATTGAGAGCTGTCGGCTTGACGCCGACGCGTTTGTAGAACGTCGCCCAATCAAAGGCCGGCGTGAGCTTTTGCAGCTCGGCGAAGGTCATCTTGTGGTCTGTCGCCGCCGGATCGCGAAGCGCCACGTTATCCAGCGATGCGTTGGCTAGATCGGTTTCAAAGCTAAAGATCTTTGCCGACGCGGCAGCCGCACTCTCGTCGTAGCTGCCCGCGAGCGTGAACATCTTTGTGACGTGGGCCTTGTATTTCTCGCGGGCCTCCGCGAACCTGGGCTCGGACTTTGTGTAGTAATCGCGATCAGGCAAGCCGAGGCCGCCAGCCGTGACCTGTGCGATAACGTTCGCCGGGTCGTGATTGTCTTGGCCTCCGAAAAACCCAAAGGGCGACGGCATCCCTATCAAAGCCTGCTCGGCAATGATCCGCTCGATATCCGCTTTTCCCTTCGCACTGTCGATCTCGGCGAGCATAGGTTTGATCGGAGCGACGCCATTCTTGTTTGCGAGGTCAACATCCGTACATGTCTTATAAAAATCACTGACGATCTGATCGATCGATGCCGGCTTATACGGCCCTTTTGCCGAGACTTCCTCGAGGATCTCGCGCAGCCGGTCCTTGGCTTTTTCCCCGGCCTGCCATCTCCGACTCCAACGCGGCATTGAGGAAGGGATCGGATTGTTCTTTCGCCAGGTCCCGTTGGCGTAATCATAGAAGTTGTCACACGCCTTAACGCCGGTGTCCATGTCGGACAGGTCAACGCCGCGTGTCTGCAGAAAGACCGTCGAGGTGAGCAGCAAGAGAGCCAAAAGGATGCGAAAGATCGCCATATTTCCTCCAGGAAGAATGAATTTTGATTAGACCCGGTTATTGTACGTTCGTTTCCGTCTTAGGTTTACGTCAAGTGCCTCTTAGGGCGGGCATGTCAAGCAGGTGCATGCCGAAAAGCCTACAGTTTTGTAAGAAACAGCGAGGCACATTTTATTTCTCACCGCTGGTAGCGCTCGGTCGGGCGCCTTCGTAGAATCTCTTTTGTCGATCACCCCGATCCATCAAAGTTTTTTGAAACAGAAGACCATTTTGAGGAGATAGAATGAACGCGAAGAACCTACTTACATATGCGCAGGACCAGGAGGCGAGATTCGTCTCGGTACGGTTTACGGACCTACCGGGCGCCTGGCATCACCTGACTTTTCCGATAGACATGTTGTCGGAGGACAGCTTTGAGGACGGTTTTGGCTTCGATGCGTCGAGCCTCCGGGGCTGGGCTGCTATCCACGAGTCAGACATGTTGCTCGTTCCCGATGCATCGCGGTTCTGGATCGATCCGTTTGCTGAGGAGACAACGCTTTGTCTGATCGCAAACGCCGTCGACCCGATCACGAAGGAGGGGTATGGCCTCGATCCGCGCTCGGTCGCCACACGGGCGGAGAGTTATCTGAAATTCACTGGCATCGCCGATACCATCAACGTTGGGCCCGAAGCCGAATTCTTCATCTTTGACGAAGCCCATTTTCACAACGACCAGAATTCCGCCGGGTATATGGTCAACTCGGAAGAGGGCCACTGGAATAGCGGACGCAATGGCGACGGCGACCTGAACAACGGCTATCACATTCGCGGAAAGGAAGGCTACGTGCCGTGTGCGCCATTGGATTCCTTGATCGATATTCGCAATTCGATCTCCTCGACCCTAGGCGAAGTCGGTATCACGGTCGAATGTCATCATCACGAGGTCGCGACCGCCGGGCAGTGCGAGATCGATTTTCGATTCTCGAATCTGCTGCACACCGCCGACAACCTAATGCTATTCAAGTACGTGGTCAAGAACACGTGCCACGCGTTCGGCAAGACGGCGACCTTTATGCCCAAGCCGCTCTATGGAGACAATGGATCGGGAATGCACTGTCACCAGAGCCTTTGGAAGGACGGAAATCCTTTGTTTGGCGGCGACCAATACGCCGGCCTGTCGGAGATGGCGAAGTTCTACATCGGCGGCCTTCTCAAGCACGCTCCGGCGCTTGTCGGGTTTGCGGCACCAACCACGAACAGCTATAAACGACTCGTTCCGGGCTTTGAGGCACCTGTGAATCTCGCGTATTCGGCCCGCAATCGCTCGGCCGCTGTGCGTATTCCGATGTTCTCGCAGTCGCCTAAGGCAAAGCGGCTTGAATTCCGTCCGCCCGATCCTTCGTGCAATCCGTATCTGACGTTCGCTGCACTGCTGATGGCGGGTCTCGACGGCATTCAGAACCGCATTGATCCGGGCGAGCCGCTCGATAAGGACATTTACGATCTACCGCCTGAGGAATTGGCGAACGTCCCAAGCCTGCCCGGCAGCCTCGACGAGGCCCTCAATGCACTAGAGAAGGATAACGAATTCCTCTTAAAGGGCGACGTATTCACACCCCAGCTAATCGATCGGTGGATCACCTACAAGCGTGACAACGAAATCACGCCGCTGCGTTTGAGGCCGCATCCGCTTGAGTTTTCGATGTACTACGACATTTGATAAACTCCAATTGTTGAGTTTGCGGGTCGAGCAGATCGGCCCGCTTTTTTGTTATCCTTTTACTACCCGATGAATGTTGAACCAGTTGTATTAGAAGGCAAATATGTGCGGCTCGAGCCGATGCGGGTCGATCATCTGCCGGCATTGTGCAAGGCCGGAGTAGTTGATGCCCTGTGGCAATGGACCACGGCGATCGTAAAAGACGAGGCCGACATGGAGCGCTATCTGCGCACCGCTCTCGCCGACCAGGCAAAAGGCATAGCCTTGCCGTTCGTCACGATCGACCGCAAGACCGACACGCTGGTCGGCTCCACGCGGTTCGGAAATATCGACACCCAAAATCGCAAGGCCGAGATCGGCTGGACGTGGATCAATCCGGAATTTCAGCGAACGGTGATCAACACCGAGGCGAAGCTTCTGATGCTTACGCACGCTTTCGATGTATGGAAGTGCGTCCGCGTCGAGCTTAAAACGGACTCGAATAATAAAGTCTCGCGAAAAGCGATCAAGCGCATTGGCGGCATTGAGGAAGGTACGCTCCGTAATCATATGATCCGTGAGAACGGGCAGTACCGCCATTCTGTCTATTTCAGCATCATCGATTCTGAGTGGGAATCTGTCCGGGCCGACCTGACATCTAAGATTGTTGAGATACGATGAGACGATATTCCATCCTCGGCCTTTTAATATTGCTCACGGCGGCCTGCTCGAGTCAGGTTGCGGAGACGCCGCGTAATTCATCCGACATCGCGTCCAAACCTGGACAGGTTCCAGCGGCGAACACCTCGAGCAATAGTGAACCGACCACGCAAGCAAATGCAGCGGAAACGGACGCGAGTGGGAATGAAAACGCGAGGCCTCTCAATGCTCGCAAAGAGATGCTGCGTCGAAAGCTCGCTTTGGCTTCTAACAGGGCCACGGCGGGGCCTGTAGCATCGTTGCAATATCGGGCTGGGGCAGAGAACTCGCAGACCGCCACGACTATGAATTCCGCCGGACAGGCGATCGAGATACGGGTGTTTAAGACCCATCCTCGGCTCGCTCGCGTTGAGGCTGTTTGGCTCGATGAAAAGGCCAAGATCTTGAAATTCACATTCCGCGACGGCCGCACCAGCGAGGTAAGGACAGACAAGGTTGCAAGCCTTGTTACCGCATCCACGCAGGCGTTAATGGAGATCGCACTGCAGGCAAGATAGGCCTGCCGTTGATGTATAATTCTGCGTGTTTATGGATAGATACACGATCACATGTCCGTGCTGCGAATCGAAACTGACGGTAGATGCTGCCACGGGTTCGCTTCTCGGTCACGAGGATAAGAAAAAGGTGCTCGGCTCGTTCGAAGACTTGCAGGGGCAGCTCTCAAAAAAGAACGAGCAGCGAGACCAAATATTTGCTCAGGAAATGTCGTCGATGAAGGACCGCGAGCGTCTCTTGGAAGAGAAGTTTCGCGAGGCGATGAAACGAGCTGATTCAGACGAGGGCACACCGTACAGAAACCCACTCGATCTCGATTGATAATGGATCTCTCTGCCGCGATGGCCCCGCGCCCGACAAGTGCACGCGAGCGCATAATTGT
The DNA here is from genome assembly GCA_035995005.1 of Pyrinomonadaceae bacterium. Lineage (GTDB taxonomy): Bacteria > Acidobacteriota > Blastocatellia > Pyrinomonadales > Pyrinomonadaceae > OLB17. The sequence goes on along the minus strand of DASYKW010000223.1, from coordinate 9,449 downwards.
CGCTCTCGACGTCTCAAGCGAGATCGAGGCGCGTCGCGTCATCGGCGATCTGGAAGGGATCGCGGGCGCGTTCAAGGTCGGAATGCATCTGTTCACGGCTGCCGGGCCCAACCTTGTTAGAGATCTGACATCCTCGGGTCATCGTATCTTCCTGGATCTCAAGTTTCACGACATTCCAAACACTGTCGCAAAGGCCGGTATCGCGGCTGCGGAACTCGGCGTGTGGATGTTCAATGTTCATGCCGCGGGCGGCGGCGAGATGATGAGTCGGTGCATAAGTGAGGTCAGTGAATACTGTGAGCGAAACTCATCGGCGAAGCCATTGATCATCGGAGTGACCGTACTCACAAGCTCAAACGATGAGACGCTGAGCGAGATAGGTATCGTCGGACCGCCGGCGAAGCAGGTCGTTCGACTTGCGGGCCTTGCAGCAGCGGCGGGTTTAGACGGAGTGGTCGCGTCCCCACGGGAAGTCGGGATGATCAGAGCTGCTATCAAGGATCCCGCGTTTCTGACGGTTACACCGGGAATAAGAGCTACAAGTGCAACAAACGATGATCAGAAACGTGTAACTACGATAGGCGAAGCCTTCGCTAACGGGTCGGACTACGTCGTCATCGGCCGGCCAATCCTCGAAGCCGCGGATCGGGGAGCGGCCCTCAAGGCGCTTATTGCGGATGCGGAGGCATTGCAGTGAATCTCTCTCATGGATCGAAGCAGCACCGATCGACGGCATTTGTTTTACTCATGCTGAGTCTTTTGGCGCTTTCGGCGGGCGTTAATCAGGCGCAGCCTGCGATGACGTCCGCCAATCGGCGAGGCATTGGCGAGAGACTTACTTACACGATCTCAGTAGACAAGCTGCAGAACGCAGGCTATCTAGAGTTGCAGACCGTCTCGACGGGTCAGCTTAGCGGCCGAGACGTCATCGAGCTTAGTTTGAAGGTCAAGACGTTCGATCTCCTCAGCGCCGCATTTTTTCTATTAGACGAGCGTCGGACGACCTTCATTTCCCCGGAAACGGGCTTGCCGGTGTACATCGATAAGATCAAAAGCGACGGCCCTATCCCTAAAGAGACGATCCTAAACTTTCTGTCAACACCGGCGACCGGACACGATCTTTCGTCTTTTATTTACAAAGCGCGCTCAAATGTCGCGGCGGGGACCTTCCAGCTTTTCGAGGACGGGCAGTTATACACGGTCACGCTCAGGCCTGCCAAGAGCGATCACGTTCGGACCGATGCCGGGGAATTCGATACGGCTGTTTGTCCGGTAGCGAGTGAATACCTGACAGCCCATAACATTAAGGACTTCACCGTAGCATTTTCTACTGACGAGCAGCGCGTCCCCGTACTTTTCAGATTCAGCATTGGTGAGGCAAAGTTTAGGGTCACTCTGTCGGCGATCAGCCGGGCCCAGCCTGCCGTTGTCGTCGCTCCGACCCCGACGCCTGTGTCCACACCGGTCGCCCCTGTAACGCCGCGACCGACGCCAAGCCCAACACCGTACGTCGAGAATCTGCCTCTATCGCCGGAACTCAATTTTTCGATTGGCGAGAGTTTGGATTACAGTGTCACCGCGGCGGGCCAGCCTGCGGGGATCATCACCACCGCCGCAAAGGAACGCAAGCTTGTCGGCAAAGACGACACGCTGTTTCTGACCGCCATCGTGACCGCGGTCGAGCCGGGAAGTCGACTCCTCACTCTTGGCGACCATGTACAGGCACTTGTTGATCCCGAGACGCTTGAACCTCGAAGTGTCGAGTCAAGCTTCAGCTCCACGCTAAAAGGCTTGACCCAAACTGTGACCATCGATCAGCGAACAGGGCTTATCACGGTTCCGGGTGCGCAACCGATCGACGGTCCGGTTGGTACGCACACGCTCTTGTCGCTCATCTACGCACTGCGTTCGTTCAATCTCTCGCCAAGCCTTGACCGTTCGAGCCCAATCAACGATACGCGCGTCGCCGTTTTTTGGGAGGACCGTCCGTACATATTTACTCTTCGTCCCTCAAAGGCCGAGGAGATCACTGTCAACGGACAAAAAGTACTCGCGCAAATGATCTCCATAACAACAGGGAACGCTCAGCTTGACTCGCTTGCGCCCAAGGTCTGGCTCAGCATGACCGACGGTCGCGTGCCCGTTCGCTATACGGCGGGAGCTCTGCAGGCTGATCTCATCAAGAAATAAAAATACATCGTCGGCCGCGCGTTTACGGCGAACTATTCCTTTCTAATTGAAAATGACTTTCATTTAGATTAGACTGTTTCTTCGGGTGATCAGCCTATGGATACCTCAAGCCTTACCAAGGTAATTAAGCTCACCGAGCTTCCGATCGGTAAGACGGCCCGCGTCGTCTCTATCCTCGGCAATGGCCGCACGACTCAGCGGCTGATGGAGATGGGCGTCATTCCAGGCATCGGTATCGAGATAATAAAGACCGCCCCGTTCGGTGATCCCATGGAGGTGCGGCTTCGCGGATACAGCCTCGCGATGCGTCGGAGCGAAGCGGACGCGATCGAGGTGAGTTGCTAGCCGGAAGGTCGGCCCCGATGGACGCAGCACTCTCGAATATTACGATCGCACTCGCCGGTAATCCCAACGCCGGCAAAACCACTCTTTTCAACTCTCTTACCGGGCTTCGCCAAAAGATCGCGAACTATCCCGGCGTGACCGTCGAACGCAAAGAGGGCCCGTGGATCCTTAACGACAAGCACGCAAAACTGATCGATCTCCCGGGCCTCTACAGTCTCGACGCGACATCGCTCGACGAGCATATCGCCCGCCAGGTTATCACCGGTGAACAGCTCGGCGTGCCAAAGCCGGATGTGATCGTCGCGGTGGTGGACGCGACAAATCTCGAACGCAATCTTTACCTCGTGATGCAGATCTTCGAGTTTGGCGTACCGGTCGTCATCGCCTTGACGATGATGGACGTGTTTGAAAAGCAAAAGCACCAGATCGATGTCGAGATGCTCTCGACGCTTCTCAAGACGCCGGTCGTTCCCGTTACCGCAAAGACGGCGCGTGGCCGCGGAGAACTTGCGAAAGCGGTCCTAAAGGCGATTGGCACAAGACCGCAGATCCCGTATGAATATCACGAGGAAACCCCAAATTCCGGCCCGCAGGGCAAGATCTTTGCCCGGTATAACTTCATCTCCGAGGTCGTGCAAGAGTCGGTCTGGCACAGCGACCATCAAAAGCACCTAATATCGGAAAAGATCGACCGCGTGCTGACTCACCGGTTCTTCGGATTGGCCATTTTGATCCTGGTGCTGTTGGTGGTTTTCCAGACGATCTTCTCGTGGGCGAGTCTGCCGATGGACCTTCTGGAGAAGGGGTTCGGTGCCTTGGGCGACGCCGTGAAAGCGAATATGCCGCCCGGCGTGCTCGCGGACCTTTTGGCTGACGGCATCGTCGCGGGCGTGGGCGGCGTTGTCGTCTTTTTGCCGCAGATCCTGCTCCTTTTTCTTTTTATTTCGCTGCTCGAGGACAGCGGTTATATGGCACGCGCCGCGTTCCTAATGGATAGGCTGATGAGCCGCGTGGGCTTACATGGAAAGGCTTTTCTCCCGCTGATGAGCAGCTTTGCCTGTGCCATTCCCGGCATTATGGCCACTCGAACGATCGAGAGCCGCCGCGATAGATTTGCGACCATCCTCATTGCCCCGTTCATGAGCTGCTCGGCCCGTTTGCCGGTGTATACGTTGATGATCGCGACGTTTTTTGCGGGACAGACCGTATTAGGATTTATCTCGGTCGGAGCGCTGCTGATGCTGGCGATGTACGCTCTTGGGATCGCGGTAGCGGTGATCGTGGCGTTCATTCTTAAAAGGACGGTCCTAAAAGCACCTCCGCCTCCATTCCTGATGGAGCTGCCTCCATACAGGCTGCCGAATCTCCGGACAGTGTTTCAAAATATGGTCATGAGGGCATGGCTCTTTTTGAAGCGGGCGGGCACAGTGATCCTCGCCATCTCGATCATCCTCTGGGCGCTGACATACTTCCCGCGTTATACGGAACCGACAACCGGTTCTGATCTGACTGCTCAGGTCGTCACCGGGGAATCCGAGCAGATCAAACACAGTTTTGCGGGTCAGCTCGGTCATGCGATCGAACCTGTGATCCGACCGTTGGGATTCGACTGGAAGATCGGCGTTGCCTTGATCGCGAGCTTTGCCGCACGCGAAGTGCTGGTCTCAACATTGAGCATTATCTACAACGTGGGCAAGGACGAGGACGCTGCATCGCAGACGCTCGTATCGGCCGTGCGCGATGCAAAGACCGACGACGGACGTCCGGCCTGGACGCCTCTCACGGCACTAACGTTAATGGTATTCTTCGTATTGGCGATGCAATGCATGTCGACTCTCGCGGTCGTCAGGCGCGAAACCAACTCGTGGCGTTGGCCAATATTTATGTTCGCCTACATGACGGTTATCGCCTATATCGGGGCGTTTCTGACCTACCAGGGCGGCAGATTTCTTGGGTTTGGGTAAATGAGCTTTCAACTGATAGTCGTTCTCGCAATCGTTGGGGTAGCTCTGTTCTTTACGGGCAGTTCACTGGTGAAAAAGCGCAAGTCGTTCTCCACAAAGGGTGACTGCGGCGACGATTGCGGCTGCGGAAAGAAATAGGATCCCGATTTGGAAGGTCCGCCAAAATTCCTCACACCCGGCGTGCGTGCGATGTTCCTGTCGACGCTCGCTTTTTTTCTTGCAAATTCATTTGTAAAGCAGGTCGGGCATATCCCGGCGATGGAGATCGTTTTCTTTCGCTGCATCGTCGCGACCACGATCTGCGTTGTCGGATTGCGGCGGGCAAAGGCGAGTATCGTCGGCTCGAATCACGGAATGCTGCTGCTTCGCGGGCTCTTTGGCACGACCGCGCTGTTTACGTTCTTTCTGACGCTGCAAAACATGCCGCTCGCCACGGCCCAGACTGTTCAATATCTCTCGCCGATCTTTACGGCCACGATCGCGATATTCGTCCTCAAGGAAAGCATCTCGCTCCCGCAGTTCGCGTTTTACGCGATCGCATTTTGCGGCGTGCTCGTGATCGAGCGGGTAGATGATCGCATATCGCCTTTCTACATCGCACTCGGCATCATTTCGGCATTCTGCTCGGGAATGGCATACAATCTCGTCCGCAGCCTGCGTAGGCGTGAGCATCCGCTGACAGTCGTTTTCCACTTTCAGGCGGTCGGAGCGGTCGTCGGACTGATAAGCCTGTTCTTTTACTGGCAGACGCCGCAAGGGCTTGACTGGCTTTTTCTCTTGATGGTGGGGATCTTTTCGCAGCTCGGACAAGTCTTTCTGACTCGCGCGCTACAGAGCGAACGCGTGGCTAGCGTCGCGATCGTAAACTACACGGGACTTGTTTATGCGATCTCAGTTGGATGGATAATATTTGGTGAAGCTCAGGGAATAAGTTCGCTGCTTGGAATGGCCCTCGTCGTAGCAGGAGTACTGATGAGCGTCCTGTATGGCCGTAGGCGGCAGAGACTTGCAGCCATAGAGGTAACGGCCGCCTAATGACTATGAAAATAACGATCATCACGGTCAGTGACACGCGGACAGCAGAGACCGACGCATCGGGCGACAGACTCGCGGAGCTAATAGAGGCGATGGGTGGGGAAGTAATCCAGCGACTGATCGTAAGCGACGAGCTAGAGGATCTGCGAAACACTCTCCATGCCTTCGCCGAAAGGCAAAACGCCGATCTGATCTTTACAACGGGCGGCACCGGTTTTTCACCTCGCGATAATACGCCTGAGGCCACGCGAGCCGTGATCGAACGCGAGGCCCCGGGCCTTGCGGAGGCGATGCGACGCGAAACGGCCGCAAAGACGCCAATGGCAATGCTCTCTCGTGGCGTCTGCGGGATTCGCGGAAAGACGCTGATAATTAACCTGCCCGGCTCACGAAATAGCGTCGAGGAGTGTTTTGAGGTGATCCGACCCGTACTCGCGCACGCGGTCGATGTGATGACGGACAAAAATTTAGCCGCGAATAAACACGAATGACACGAATAGTACTTTCGCGTTGATTCGTGGCTAACGTTCCTACTCGCCGCAGTGTAAAAAGACGGTGCGCGACATCGTCGACTTCGTCGTCTGGCCGGTCGGTCGTGAGTAGATCGTTACTTCCTCACGGAGCTTGCAATAAATGTTGCTGCATCATCGTGCAGCTTTTTGAGCTGCTTAACGTCGATATACATCATGTGACCGGCCTCGTAGTACTCGAACGCGATATTTTTGCGTAATGACGGATCGAGGTTCATTGCGGAGACGGTGTATTCGGCCGCAAAGAATGGCGTCGCCATGTCGTAATAGCCCTGACAGATGAGGATCCGCATGTACGGATTCTTGGCCATTGCATCTTTCATCCGGAGGCTGGTATCCGCGTAGCCATTGTCCTGTCCAAAGTTCCATTGTCCGTTGATGCCGCCGCCCAGGATGTAATATTCAACATCCGACTTATAGCCCAGATCTCCGCGAATATAACTGTTGAATGCGGCAGTGTAGGGCGGGCGAATAGCGTTGATCGAGGGATCGGCGTCGGGATTGTCACTCGCGGCGTCGCGGTCGATTCCCGTAAAGCGGCTATCGAGACGGCCGGTCGTGCGGCGTTCGCTGCGGAGAAGCTCCTTGTTGAATTCGCCCAGATCGACACGGAAATTGTTCCTCTCAATAAAATCCTTGCTCAATCCGGTAAACGAGCTAAATTTATCGAGCAGCCCCGAGCGTTCAGCCGCCGTCAGATGATCGATGCGCATCATCGCGGGCACGTACTCATTCATCGCAAAATCCTCGGCTTCTTTAGCGATCTGAACGACGCTCTTGGACTGCATCGAGGACGAAAGTTTCTTGTGATACCATGCGGTCGTCGCATAACTTGGCAGTATCAGAGCAAGCGGCATGTCGTTGTTGTCGGCGAAGCGGATCGTCTGAAAATTCATGACCGTCGAGATCAAAACGATGCCGTTGAGCGCGACGCCGTGGTCAAAAAGCCAGTTCGACAGTCCCGATGCTCGCGTCGTTCCATACGACTCTCCCACTAGGAACAATGGCGACATCCACCGTTCATTGCGGCCGAGGTAAAGTCGGATAAACTCACCGACCGACGCGATATCACCATCGAGACCGAAGAACTTTGCGCCTAGCTCAGGCTTGGCCGCACGCGAGTAGCCAGTCCCCACAGGATCGATAAACACGAGGTCCGTATCGGCAAGCCATGTCGCCTGATTGTCCTCCATCTCGTAAGGCGGCGGGGGCAGCATGCCGTCGTCGAGCATCTTGATGCGTCGCGGTCCGAGTGCACCGAGATGAAGCCATACGCTCGCCGAGCCGGGACCGCCGTTGAACGAGAACATTAGCGGGCGATTTGCCGGGGCGTTGTCCATCGTATACGCCATGAAAAAGATCCGTGCCTCGACGTCGCCCGTGACAGCGTTCCTGAGCGGCATGAAGCCGGTCGTCGTCGTATACGCGATCGAACGCCCGCCGACGCGGATCGAATGATGCGATACGACCGGCGGCTCGTCCATCTTGGTATCGAGCGGCTTAGGCACCTCCGGCGTTCTCGCCGGAGCAGCGGGCGGTGTCGGCTGCTGAGCGACGACAGAGGCAGAAAGGGCGAGGACGAGCGACAAAATGATGGTTATTCGCATAGGTATGTAGGCGTCGGGCTTTTGCGGCGTCCGACCGATGAGCTTGAGATATAATACGGAAAACTGTGTGGAAAGATTAGCACAGGGTGAGTAACCCACAGGAGCACCCCTCGCGGAGAGCGCAAAAATCTGTCACGAAACAAACATCGGCGGTGTTTCGTTATTTAGGCTTAGTTTCTAAAGTCGTACCAAGCACAGGTGAATCCTATGAAGAATATTCGCGTGATCGGCGCCATCTTTCTATTTGCGGTCGGCGCCGCCGCTCAGGACGACACGATCCGTGTTGCGACGAACCTCGTTACACTCAATGTCTCGGTGCAGGATCGTAAAGGCAATGCCGCAAACGGGCTGAGTCTGCGGGACTTTAAGCTAACGGACAACGGCAAGGCCCAGGAGATAGAGACCTTTTCGGACGCGGCTGCATCTGTCTCTTTTGGAATCGTTTACGATATGCATCCGGCGACGACAGACGAGTCACGAGCTGTTCTCGATGCCTTAAAGCAGTTCACCGAACGACTTGGTAGCGGTGACGATTACTTTGTCACGGTCTTTAATGAGAGAGGGAGCCTGACGACCGATTTCGTCCCGACCGAGGACCAGATCCGCCGGCAGGCCGATACCGGTGCAAGATCACTGTACGACGCTATATTTGCAGCGTCGAACAAGATGAACGGTGCGCGGAACCACAAACGCCTGCTGCTTGTTTTGACCGACGGTGCGGACCACAGTTCAAAGCACTCGTTCAAGCAGTTGAAGGCGCAGCTTCGTACGGTGAATTTGCCCGTGTACGCTGTGACTTTCAGCAGCACAAATCAACGTCTTTTCTCATACTCCGACATGTTTGGCAGCGGCCGACGCGAGACGCTGCGGGCCGGCGAGACGAATGACATTGACCGCGGAGCCGTCGCGGATCTTGCTAAAACCACCGGCGGTCACAGCTACGACGGCAATGCGAGGAATCGGGCTTATCTTTCATCGTTGATGTCTAAGGTCCGCGATGAAGTAAAGGGTCAGTATGTTATCGGCTTTTATCCCGACGAACTCGACGGCAAATACCACAAGCTCACGGTGACCGTTGCAGGCCAAAAGCAAAAAAGGCTTAAAATCTCGAACCGCAAGGGCTATCAGAGCCCAAAGAGATAAGCTGAATTACAAAAAAAGTGAAGGCCTCTCACTAGCGAGGCCTTTTTTGTCGGCGGTAATAACCAGAATCATACCTTCGTAGCCTCGATGATGCAGACGGACGATTGCGTGGGAATTATGCGCTCGAGCTTAAATCCCGAGTTGCCCAGCAACGCCCCGAATTCCGCTGCAGTTCGCTCCTTTCCGCCCGGTAGCATCAGCATTTCAAGATCGAGGAACTTTACAAAGTGCGGCTCTCCCGGCGGCGGGACGACGCCTTCGATGATCAGGACCTTTGCGTCGTCGGGCATCGCATCGCGGATGTTGCCGAGAATAGTCTGACACTTGTTGTCGTACCAGTCGTGGATGATGTGCTTGAGCAAATAAGCGTCAGCCTCGACCGGTATCACCTCGGTAAAGTCACCCGCGACAATCTCGACGCGGTCCGCAACACCGTAAGATGCGAGCATCGACGGAGCCCCTTCCAAGACCGGTTCGAGATCAAAAAGAACTCCTTTAGCTTCCGGGTACTGCTTTAGAATGGCGCCGAGAAGATGTCCGTAGCCGCCGGCAATGTCAGCGATCGTGCCGAATTGCGAAAAGTCGTAGTCGGCGAGGATGGCCGGGATCGTCTGCAGCGAAAAGCTTGTCATCGC
>DASYKW010000222.1:0-12149 GCA_035995005.1 Pyrinomonadaceae bacterium | reverse complement strand
CGGAACAGTGAATAGTGAAAAGGAGATAGCGGATCGCGGGCAGCTCTCACGGTTTGCTCTTCTTTTTAGCTTCAGCCGGTTTGGCGAAAACGTGGTAGGTGACGGCGTCCCAAGCGTTGTGGATGCCGGTGAAGAGTAGGGTGAGCGTCGCGGCGGCTCCGCCAAAGAGCGCGGTGCGCGTGTTGTATAGGGCGACGGGTGCGCAGATGAAGAGCGTGAGGTATGCGACGAGCGGGAGAGCGACGTGGAACAGCCAGTCCTCGAGGACAGGTTTGTACGTATGCTGGGCGCGGATCTCTCGGATGACCTTTAGGATGTAAACCACTCCGCCGGCACCCACAACCGCACCGATGATGGTTGGCGGCGTTATCGACGGCCACGGGACGCGGATAAATGCGGCCAAAAACAGTACAACCGAGAAGTGCAGAACGGTCGGTGTCGAGAATGCCCTGCCAGCCTCGGGCGAAGCTCCGCGTCGACGATCAGCGATAAGCGTAAGCACGACGAACTGCAATCCGATGAGTGCACCTGCGGCCCCGCCCACGATCAGATAGAAGCTGTCCCATTCCGCAAATTCGTGCATCGATCTCGAGTTTATCCAGATAGAAAAAACCAGGGCCGAGCAGGGATGCTCGGCCTCCAGAGTTATCGATTGATCATCTTCTGGCCAGCCTCGCTGTAGCGGTTTCCCTGGACCTTTATTTGAGACGTCAGACTAGCGAGCTCATGCAGGTCGTCGGCGGTCAGCTCAATGTTTACGGCGCCTAGATTCTCCTCGAGACGATGCAGTTTTGTCGTGCCCGGAATGGGAACGATCCATTCTTTTTGTGCGAGGACCCAGGCGAGGGCGATCTGGGCGTTCGTCGCGTTGTTGCTCGCGGCAAATCCACTAATGCGATCGACGAGCGCCTGATTTGCCTTGCGCGCCTCGGCCGAGAAACGAGGGACGGTGTTGCGAAAATCATTCGCGACAAACTCAGTATTCTCGTCGATCTTCCCCGTCAGAAAGCCCTTGCCGAGCGGACTAAACGGAACGAAGCCTATGCCGAGCTCCTCGAGGACAGGAAAGATCTCGTCCTCGGGCTCGCGCCACCAAAGGGAATATTCATTCTGCAAAGCGGTCAGCGGCTCAACTGCATGAGCACGGCGAATGACCTCGACGCCGGCCTCCGACAATCCCCAATGCCGCACCTTTCCTTCCGCGATGAGGTCCTTGATCGTGCCCGCGACGTCCTCGATCGGAACGCTGGGATCGACGCGATGCTGATAAAAGAGATCGATGCGGTCCGTGCCAAGCCGCTTGAGCGACGCATCGGCAACCTCACGGATCCGCCCCGGCCTGCTGTTTAGCGGTGGATCGGATAGCTGTTTTCCCTCATCATCGATGTTAAAGCCAAACTTTGTCGCGATCACGACATCATCGCGAAACGGTGCGAGCGCCTCGCCGACGACCTTCTCGTTCGCCCACGGCCCGTAGACCTCGGCCGTGTCAAAGAATGTTACGCCGCGTTCGACGGCCGCGCGGATGAGTTTTACGCCTTCCTCGGTGCTCAGTCCGGGTCCAAGACCGTAGCTGATACCCATGCACCCAAGCCCAAGCGTCGAAACCTCAAGACCGCTCCTTCCCAACGTTCGCTTTTCCATGACTCCAGATTATCGCAAAGGGACCCGTCGTTTGTCTTCAGTAATACGATGCGGGAACTGTTTCGGCGTGGAAGACGTATCCTCGATATGTTCTGTCCAAAATGCGGTTTGGAGAATGGCGACGAGACGAAGTTTTGTCGCGGTTGCGGCGCCGAGTTGACCCGCGTGCTGGCGTCTCTGCAAGGTAAGGTAAAGGGCTCAAAGTTCAGCCTTGCCGAGAGGTCGGTGATCCTCTACAGCCGCGGCGTGCGCGGCATTTTGACCGGACTGGCGTTTCTCGTGGTTACCGCGATCATGATGACGTCCGGTGAGAAACTGTGGTTCCTTATCCCACTGACACTTGCGCTCGTGGTATTCGCGGGAGCGATCTCGCGGTTCGTTCAGGCAAGTGGATATAAGAAGCTTGCGGCAAAGGAAGGTCCCGCGGAATTGGGAGCGACGAGAACGGAGTATCTACAGCCTGCACGGTCATTTTACGAGACCGACGATCTCGCAGCATCGCCCTTTAGCGTCACGGAGCGCACAACAAACTTATTAAAACGGATGGGCGATGATGATGACGAACGTATCGACTAACTCCGGAGCCTACTCTTCATAGACACAACGAAGGACACCGATGTTCACAGTTTTTTGAGTGTCGAGGTCCATCTTTTTCCCCTGCACCCAGCCGACGCCGCCGCCCTGGCGTTTCCATTTTGCGGCCTCCTTGCAGGTCGAGATCGGGCCCTTGCGCGTTGAAGGAGCGTCATAGTACAGATATCTCGCTGCCTCGATGCGAGGGTCGCTGCCGTTACCAAAATAGTCCACGCTTGTTACCTCGTCGCCGGAATCGGTCTTGTAAACCGCCAACGTCCGCGAGCCCGCCGACGTGCCCTGATCGATAAAAAAGTAGACGGCCGAGATCCCGTAGAACGAGTTATTGTCCGAATCCTTGATAGTGAAATGCGGGTTCGTCCCCAAGACGCACGCGGCGGATCCCTTTGCTGTACCTTTGCGATTCCAAACACTGACATCCTCGCCGCCGTCTTCGCTCGGCGCCGCGATCACGATGTGAGTTCCAAAAACCAGACACCGACCATGATCGCCGGATTCTTGATACTCGGGTGTAGCCGAGCCTTTCATTGGTGTAAACAGCTCGGTCTGCCCAAACGCCGCACAGGCCACGAGCATCAAGAACGTACCTGCATAAAGAAGCATCCTCATAGAGTTCCCTCTCAGTCGTCGGTTTCCTTGTGGTCTCTAGGAGTCTATCGCAGGCTTTCGGAATTGGCACTTCCCTGTCACAATGTCGCCCGTATGAAGTTAGGACCGAGATTCGCACTAATTGTCGCTCTCCTAAGTTGTAGCGGTCCGATATCGGCCCAGGTCAGAGGGATCGAAATTCCGTTCGAGTTGTACAAGAACGAGGTCCTCGTGCATGTCGATGTGAACGGCCTGGGACCGCTGACAATGATGCTCGACACGGGAACGGACCCGTCGGCGATAGACCTTGCGACCGCCGCAAAGATCGGCGTTAAGCGTTCGACAAAAGGCCATCAAGGCAGCGGCGGCGGGACCGACAAGAATCCCGCTTTTGAGTGCAAACTAACGATGGTCAAGCTCGGCGGCCTCACCGCGAATAACGTCGCCGCGGCCGCGATAGACCTTTCCAAGATCAGTGAACGGATGGGCAGGCAGATCGACGGCATTCTCGGCCACAGCCTTCTGAATAAACGGATCGTGCAGTTCGATTATCCCCACGGCGTTGTGCGTTTCTTGGACAAGATGCCGCCGCCAACTGCGGGAAGTACAACGGTGTCATTCCGATATCGGGATAACGTCCTAATCGACGGGCTGCTTATTAATGGTGAGCGGTTGACGGCGAATCTCGATACGGGCTCCGGCGGAGGATTCCAACTCGCGCCAAAAGCCGTCGAGCGCCTTGGCCTCACCGAGGCAGCGCGAAAGGCAAGGTGAGCACATCCGTCGGTTATAACGGGGCGTTCGAAAATCGCGAAGGGACGCTTACAAGTCTAACGATCGGATCGATAACGGTGTCCAAGCCTGCGGTCTTGTTCTTTGGCAAAGGGACAGGCCACGACGATGTTCCTTGGGACGTCAATATCGGAAATGTCTTTCTGAAGGATTACGTTCTGACGATAGATTATCCGGGTAAGAAGTTGATGTTCGAAAAGCCGTAATGCTACGTCCTAACCCGCGACAATAGATAGATCCCCAGGAAGGCGAAGACGACGAGCGGCGTCCACACGGCAAGGCCTGGCGCGAGATACCCGTTGATGCCGAGCTGCTCAAACACCTTTTCCACGCTCGTAAAGACCAGCCACAGCCCGACGGCGTACCCCACTGTTGCGGCCTTCCCTTTTCGGTCAAGGCTCAGCGAAAAAGGCGCGGTGAATAAAGCGATCACAAGCGGCAATATCGCAGTCGAATATTTGAGCTGTATCGAAACAGCGAGGTCTCGCTGCTCGGCATCGGACGCGGCGGCTGCCAACTGCTTTTTGAGACCGGACGTGTCGATATGCGCTGGATTATCACGATTTGCCACAAAAGGATCCACCGACTCGACGAATTCCCCGCCCGGCTGAGCGGTTGTCACGATCCTTCCATCGACAAGCTCGTCTCGCTCGACCGGCGCTATAAACCGGAGCTTCCCATCCTCCCAAACCGCCCTCTCGCCGCGGTATACAGATTGCAATTTTCCCTCGGTGCCAAATTGATAGACGGAGAGATCAGCAAGGCAACCGAGACAGGAAGGAACCCTTTGCTTTTCGTTATCAGACGCGGACGTATTGGTATCGCCGACTGGCGCCTGCGGCTTGTCGTTATCAGACGCAGGATTTCTATAAGAATAGATCCGATCGCCGTCCGCGATCCAGAGTCTCGGAACGGCGTCCGGCGGCACTCCCTTGTTACGTATCTGCATTCGGATCGCGTCTTGCGTCACGTTGCTCGACGGCAGAATGGATTCCTGTAAGATCCAGTTAAAAACGCCCAACAGCATCGCGAGCAGAAAGCACGGGATCAAGAGTCTATAGACACTCTGCCCTGCCGAGGTCCATGTGACTATCTCATTCTGCCGCGACTTGATGACGTAGGTTGCGAGGATTGCGATCATCGCAGCTGCCGGGGCGACCTGCAGGAATGTAGACGGCGAGAGGTAGAGTAGATATTGCGCTAGCATCCAAACGCCGCCCTCGACGACGCCGGCGAATTTCCACATCTCGAATGCCGTAAAGATCTGAAAGATGACGATCAGGAAGACGACCGTCAGGAGGAAATTCGTGACCAGATTGCGTATGATGTCGAAATCGCGAAGGCCGGTCGTCAGGTCGACAAAGACGTCTCGCGTGCGGAGTTTTCGTGGCTTCTCTTTTATGCGTGTAAACGCGCGGGCGATCGAATCCCCGATGCGGAGGAGTCCGTCCGAGCGACTCGAAAAGTTGAACCATAGAAATGCCGCGGCGCTGCCAACGAGCGGTATTACACCGCCGAGCCATACTGAAATGTAGTTTGTACGGGCGAGTTGTTCCCCCGCGAAGGCGAGAAAGTAGTAAAGCACCAAAACACTCAGAGCCAGGGCAATGCCAAACCCGCGGCCCCCGCGATTTATCCTCAGTACGATCACGGTACCGAGCAGGCAGAAGATCAGCGGTGTGATCGACAGCAGAATTCGGCGCTGCTGCAGGATCTGGGCCTCCGCCCTCTCACGCGGCGTGCGGTCCGCGGCAGCCGCGTATTCGGACAATTCGGCAAGGCCCAGTTCCTCGGGAGCAAGTTGTGTGCTCGTGAGTCTCTTGACGAGGTCAGCCCGAGGCGTTTTGATCGCGAGCCTAATATCACCTAGGCTCTCGGTCACATACTTCCCCTCTCCCGGAATGAGCGGCAGCGTCGTCACGGACGCGTTCTCGAGGACGAGCTCGGATGCCTGATCGGTTGCATCGATGCGGCCGGAGTGCGAAGTGATCAGCCGAGCGGCATTTTTCGCACGGTCCTCGTTATAGATAAAAATATTTTGCCAGCGGCCGGTCTCGATATCGCCCGAACGAACGTAGATCGTGTAGCCTGCGACCTCTGTATTAAATACGCCGGGTTGGATGGGAGATTCCAGTTTTTTGAGGGCGGTTTGGATCGCGACGCTTCGTACAAGCGAAGCCGCGATCGGCACGCCTCGGCTGTTGACGAGAAATGCAAAACCTGACAGCAGGAGGCCGAGGATCACGATCGGCAGGGCGATCTGCATGTTGCCGACGCCGGAGGCACGAATGGCGACAAGCTCACTGTCGCCCTGCATTTTTGTGAGGCCGATGATCGTGCCGACAAGGACGGCCATGGGACAAGTAAAGGCTATTACATTTGGGAGCAGAGCGACGGCGAGCTGCCAGACAAGATTCCCGGGTATATTCACGCCGAAGAAGATATCTGCGTAGCGACTCGCCTGCTGAACGAAAAGCACAACCGTGAGCAGCGCCCATGCCGAGAAGAAATATGGCAGGATCGACGCCATCAGATATCGGCTGACAAGCAGGCTGACGCGTTTTGTTTGGCTGTCAAGGCCGATCATTTGCTTGAATTGGCTCCGAGCGTAAGAGAAGTCTCTCCCGCGATCTCGCGGCCGATCGAATGCGAGATGATGTCCCTTAATATCCGCGAAACTGTCGTCAGTAACTCTGGACTGTCGGTCACCGTCGCAGCAAAAGCTGTGGGAGCGAGCTTCATTGCCTGCGAGACAGCCTCTCGGGCCCTGCCATCGAGAACGCGACTTGACGCGGCCTTGCGGCAGTTGATGCAGAGCAGGTGAAAATTCGCCTGAACATTGGCTTCCTCATCAGCGACAAGAACCCGCCCGCACTGGTCGCATCGGCTCCAGTCGGGCAGATAGCCGGCAAGCCGCAGCAGCCACAATTCAAAATACATGCCGATCGCGGCAAGCGATCCATGATCCGCAACGGCTGCGTCGATCGATGCCCGGACCATCCGATAGAGCGTCTCGTTAGGATCATGCGGCGGCAGAAACGACACGATCAGGTCGCCGAGATACGAGAACTTTTGCAGGAACTCAGGATCGCTCGCGGCCGCAAAATTCGAGCGCACGAGCTCGATCTTTTGGATCGAGACGAGCTCGCTGTTCTCTTTTTGATAATATGTTGCTCTGACCTCGGAAAATGGCTCAAGACCGCTGCCAAAACGGCTTTTGAGACGTTTTGCTCCCTTTGCAACGCCCCGTACGATGCCGTGATCGTGCGTCAACAGGACAACGATCTTATCCGCTTCGGCCAGATTGTAGCACTTGAGAACAAGGCTATCCGTCTCGATCAATGCCATTCACACGACTAACTACCAGGGAATGAAGTAGAGGATCCACGCGAGCACGAGGCTAACCAGCACGAACTGCGCAAAGGTCTTGAGTCCGTAGAAAATACGGTCGCGGTTGGTGCCGCTCGAAAACACGCCAAAAGCGACCGAAACAAAGAATGCAAAAGCCACGAGGTAGAGAAAATGGATCATTTCTTCCTCCCCAGACTGATATCGACGGCGTCAATAGCCGCTAGGTAGTTGAGGAGGCCTGCGACCTCGAGAAAGCGGCCGCCGTATTCAAATGTGGCCAGAGCCGCTACATTTGCTGACGGATTAGCCGCCATTATCAGACTCACTATCGCCCCGAGACCGTTACCGAAGCGGGCAAAGACGTTAAGCAAATAAAGCAGCATCCCGTCCTTAAAGTCGAATCCCGGGTAATGTGCCCCACCGCTGACGATCGCGATTACAAACATTATCCAGATCACCGCAGAGATGATGATGCCGCGCTTAATGCGGCCCTGGATCAGGTGACCAGCGCCCGGGAAGAGCCACGCAAGTGCTCCGACTATTACAGGATTATTCATTAATATTGCTTCTAGATACCGCCTGAAGTTTCTTGTCTAACTATCTGTGTTCACGCAAGTTGCGAGATCAGTTGAAGTGATTTCTTAAATTCACTTCACAACTGAATCTATGGCCGCTAAGCGGCTGACGCCACGTCACTTACGGTGTCCTCCGAACATTTCGCCACAAAAAGCTTGAAGATCTCTCGTGAAGGCTCATCGTGACCCGTAAGAAGCTCAGGGTGCCACTGCACTCCAAGTGCAAATCGCTCGTCCCGCGGGTCCTCAATGCTCTCGATAACACCATCCTTCGCCCAGGACGTCGCTATCAGGTCTCGTCCGACCTCGCCGATCGCCTGGTGGTGCGAAGAGTTTACGCGAACCGAGGCCGCAGAGTTCCTGACGGCATCGATCCGTGCCAGAATTCCCTCCTTGTCGACGGTTATTCCGTGCGAAACACGTGTCGCGGGAGCTCCTTGCTCGTGTTTTAGGCAATTCTCCACCTCAGACTCGATGTCCTGGACAAGCGTTCCTCCTCGATGGACGTTGAGGGCCTGCATACCGTAGCAGATCGCTAGGAGCGGCATCTTTCGCCTCTCGATCTCGTCCAGAACCAGGCGATCGGTCTGGTCCTTGACGGGAATGACGGTTCCAAGTTTTGGATGCGGCTCATGACCGTAGAGGTGCGGATCCACGTCCGTATTGCTGCCGGGCAGTAAAACACCCTCCAGATCGTCCATCACAGCTGAGATGTACTCGAGTTTCGGTATCAAGGCAATGTGGACAGGAATTCCGCCGGCCGCCTCTATCGCCTCAGAGTAATCGCGGCCGAGATAAAAACGGCTCGTCTCCATTTCAAGACGCATTGTGATGCCGATACGCGGACGACGTGCCATAAACCCTAATGTTCAGCTAAATCAGAGGTTTATGTCAATTTGGCGACCCGTCTTTGGCGTGAGAATATCTTACACATGGCGTCAGACCCTCAGATCAGATCTACCACCGTCCTGCTCGTAAAGCGTGACGATAAGACCGCTATGGCAGCCGACGGGCAGGTCACGCTCGGCGAGACCGTGATCAAGCACACCGCAAGAAAGGTTCGTCGCATTTCAAACGGTGATATCATAGCCGGCTTTGCGGGCTCGACCGCCGATGCATTCTCACTGCTCACGCGCTTTGAGACAAAGCTCGAGCAGTTCCAAGGTCAGTTGGAGCGGGCCGCCATCGAGCTCTCTAAAGACTGGCGCACTGATAAATACTTGCGCAATCTCGAGGCGTTGCTCATTGTCGCCGACGCGAAGGATGCGTTCCTGATCTCCGGCAAAGGCGATGTCATAGCGTCTGACGACGGTCTTCTCTCCGTCGGTTCGGGCTCACCATATGCTCTGGCGGCCGCAAGGGCTATGATGAAACACACCTCCCTCTCAGCCCGTGAGATCGCTGAGGAGGCTCTTCGCATCGCGAGCGAAATCTGCATTTACACAAATTCCGACATCGTCGTTGAGGAGCTACTAACGTGAAGAAAATGATGTGGACGCTGTGTTTGTTGCTAGTCGCAATTTTCAGCGCACAGGCCCAGATGTTGTTTGACGGAACCCGACAGCAGCACGTCAGCCACGGCTACTTTTACCAACCTTACGACGGCACCCCGAACACCTATCTCGCGAATGAGTTTACGGTCGATGCGTGGATCAAGATAGATCCGTCACTCAGGCTTGGCTATGTCATATCGACGGGCTATGGAGGAGGTCATGCGATCCTCCTCGGCGTGCAGGGTGGCGGCAAACATTACGCGATCACCGGGAATATCTTCTCCCGCCAGGCTAGTGGCGGTCTCGGCCTCATCACTTTTGGCTCTGGGGGCGTGCTGACCGCAGACGTCTGGCATATGATCTCGGTCGAGTTGAAGAACAACGTCATTACGACCTTTGTTGATGGTGTACCGCAAAGTCAAACGCCATTCTCAGGCCAGCGTATCGCCGCGACGGAGCAGGACGACCCGGGCGGCGGAGAGTTATTTATCGGGGGAAGCGACCATCTGAATTTTACGGGAATGATCGGGCAGGTCCGCATCTTTGAGGGGTACGGCATCTACGCCGGACATGGTTTCGTACCGGATATCTCGTTTCGTAACCAGAAAGCGATCGGCGACACAAGCACCGTCGTTAAGTCCAGCTTTTTGGCCGACTATGCAAAGTGCGGCTCAACCATCGCGGACGAGTCCGACGGGTATACCGGCGCCAGACATCCGGGTGCCTTCTATTCAGCGGCTTTTGGGCTCGTTGGGCAACGGTACAACTCACTGCCGCTGCCAAAATGTGTAATGGACCGTACCTACCCGACGAGGCGGGAGGACGATCTTGCCCGGCCGCTACCGGAGTCCCCTCAGCCTCCTCCAGCGGGCGTCGCCGTTTTCGACTCTTTTAGTCGCTACGACACGACTATTGTCGGCATACCGAGTATTGGCAAGACTGAGCTCGGACAGCGCTCGTGGTCGGGTTATCCATTTGTCGTGCAAGCCAATCAGGCCCATCCGGCGGGTGCGGATTGGTTTGCGACGGCATTCGTGGACGGGTATCGAACGGCAAGGTGACGGTTGATCGCGTCGGAACGGCGGAAACCGGACTCCGCTTTCGCAGCGTAGACGCTGGTAATGGATGGTCTGCCTTTACGCTCAACGGCTACCTTTACGTCGATGAGCTGGTCGGCTTTCAGATCGAGCGGGTCGCAACGGAGCCCTTCGGAGCGAACTGCACAACGTTGAGCGCTGAATTCGCCGATGCAAAGATCCGCGTTCGGTGCGGCACGGCAGACATTGCTATAATCGCAACGGATTACATGAATGCTACAGAAGAAGGGCTCTACGCCTACGGTCCGTACTCCATCTACAAATTTGACAATTTTGCGGTCTCTGGCGCCGTTTCGATCACCGGCCGGGTCGTGACGGCCGGCGGTCAGCCGATCAATGGAGCTGCGGTACTTGTAGGTGTAAGGGAAGGTCAGCCGCTAAGAGGGTTGACGAACGCCTTTGGAAATTACGAGTTCGACGGGCTCATTGCTGGGCAAACGTATGTCGTGAGTGCCGATGCGAAACGATATTTGTTCTCTAATCGGACCGTGACCCTGACCAATGATGTTGTCGGTTTTGATCTAGTTGGGAGTCCACGGTAGGTGCTTTGTTTCCACAGTTGTCGATCCCAAGAACATAACGCTCCTGAGGTGTGAACCTCCGGTTCGACAAACCGGACCCCTTCGTCAAGGCGTTCTCCCAGTTCTAACTCTCGATCTCGCCCAGCGGAACGATCGCGGGCCCGTTTATCGGGTTGCCGTCGGTCGAGAACCTGGAGCCGTGACACGGGCAGTCCCAGGTTTTCTCGAGCGAATTAAATCTGACGATACACCCTAAGTGCGTGCAAACGGCCGAGCGTTTGTGTAGGTCACCTTTGTCGTCCCGATAGACGGCGATCTTTTTCAGGCCGTCGCGAATGACAGCACCGTCACCGGTTTTTAGATCGCTTACCGAGTCGACATCGCCCGGCGTGATCCAGTCTTTATATGGCAACGTCGACGATACGATCTCCGGTACGGCTTCCTTGATCGACTGCGTCGCCAACCTCGACGGTTTGTAGACATCGACCCACGGATTCGCGCGGCCGAGGATGAGATCGCTGACAAGAATTCCGCCGATCGTGCCGTGCGTCATTCCCATTCCTGAATCGCCGGTGATGAGAAAAACATTTGGCTCATCGTCGGAGTACTGTCCGACAAATGCCAGGCCGTCGTGCGTCTCCATGAACTGACCTGACCAGTTGAACTTGATGTCGCCTGAGACCGAAAAATGCTTTCGTGCCCATGACAGCAACCTCTCAAAACGCACCTGACCGTCGTTCTCCTGTCCGGTACGGTGATCTTCGCCGCCGACGATCAGTATCTGCCGATCGTCCTCGTCAAAAGTGCGGACGTAAATGTATGGATCGGCATTGTCCCAGAAGAGAGCCGGCTCGATCGCCTCCGTCAGTTCCACACCGATCGCGTACGTGCGATACGCCGGCAGTTGGGCAAACATCTTGCTCATCAACGGATAATTTGTTGCGAGAACGATCCTGCCCGCGTCTATCTTTCCGGAGCTAGTCGTAACCACGGGCGCATCGCCGCCGCTCCATTCGGTAACGCGCGTGTTTGAGATCAGTTTTCCGCCGCGACGCTCAATAGCATCCGCAAGCCCTCGAAGAAATTTGAGAACGTGAAACTGCCCCTGTTGCGGAAACCTCAAACTGCGGCCAAATCGCCCGTCGACCCACTCGATGTTAAGACCACATCGGCGCGCGGCCTCGAATTCCTTCTCGAGGTCATCCTCGCCGCCTTCGTCGGCCTCAAATAAGTAGCCGTCCAGCCGGCGAAAACCACATTCGATATTTTCGGCGACGACGATCTCTTCGATCTTCTCGATCGCACGCCCGTGGCTCTCGACCGCAAGCTTCGCCTTGTCTTCACCGTGCCATTGCTCGATGCGATAGATGCGGTCGTCGATCGCGTTTGAGAGGTGCGCCGTCGTCCGGCACGTCTCCCCGCCGCCGATGAGGCCATCGTCGATGACCGTGACATTCTCACCTTGCCTGGCAAGTAGATACGCTGTCGTCAGGC
>DASYKW010000221.1:0-3067 GCA_035995005.1 Pyrinomonadaceae bacterium | reverse complement strand
CCTGCAGCTCGGTCACGGTAACGTGCTGTAAGCGAACCGCATCTGCCATGGACGTTGGCCCTACGCCTCCGATGGCATTGGGCGCATCGTGCCCCCCGATGATCAGCGGCGCATAGATGAATGTCACTTTATCGACCAGGTGACTATCCAAAAAAGCCCCTGCTACCTTCGTTCCACCCTCAATGAGAACGCTCTGAAGATCGCGTCTCTTCATCTCGGCGAGAACGCCGCTCAAGTCGCGAGCACCGAGATCGGAGACTATAACCTCGACGCCGGCGACGCGCAGCCGCTCGATCTTTTCGCTGTCGCCAGAATTCGTAAAGACCAGCGTTGGGAATTCGCCCGCCGTCGTGACAAGTTGCGCAGTCTCAGCGATCTGAAGGCGGTTATCGAGTACGACCCGGACGAGCGGTCGCCGTCGTTCATTGCCGCTTCGATCAGTAAGGCCCGGATCGTCAACTGCGGCAGTGTTGCCGCCGACGAGGATCGCGTCGTGCTCGTGACGTAACTCGTGAACACGTTTGAGAGCCGAGTTTCCCGAGAGTGCGGTCGAGACACTGTTGTTGAGCGAGATACGCCCGTCGAGCGACATCGCGAGCTTGAGATGAACGAATGGTCGCTGCTTCTTGTGCCAACAAATGAACTTCTCGTTTTGTCGCGCTGCCTCGTCGGCTAGTACGCCGGTGACGACTTCAATGCCGGCATTGCGAAGACCTTGAAATCCGCGGCCCGACACGAGGGGATTCGGATCGTCGATAGGACAAACCACACGGGCAATGCCAGCGTCTATGAGTGCGTCAGTGCATGGCGGAGTTTGGCCGTGGTGGGCGTGAGGTTCGAGAGTGACGTAAGCAGTCCCGCCGCGGGCCTTTTCGCCAGCCTGTTTAAGAGCGATCACCTCGGCATGCGTAACTTCGTCTTTGCGATAAAACCCCTCGCCGACGACGTTTCCAGTCGTGTCGATGATAACGCATCCGACAAGCGGATTTGGACTGACAAGTCCAACTCCCCGCGCGGCGAGTTCTAACGCTCCGGAAAGGTGCTTCTCGTCGACTGACACGTTATCTTTGCTTTTTCGGACTGCGAGATTTGCCAAGAATTTTCTCGTCGGGATCGCGGTGACGTTTTATCTTGCTCGATCGCGAGCAAACATTCGTGGAAAAGGTGCCATCACCCCCTGCGTACCCATAAACAATATAAACGTCGTCAACGTCGAACGGAATGCCGCACGTACAGCATAAATTCCCAGTCAAAATCTCAATCGTGCCCGTTTCGGGACCTTTCCACGAGCGGAGGACCTTAAAGGTGGCATAGCGGGTCTGTGAGCCGAGATGCTCGATCTCTTCTGAAAACCGGAGCGATGTAACCTTCCCCACGAAAACTACGTCAGCATCCCGCAGCTCCTTCGTCACCGAATCGGCCAAAGAGACAAGTTTCGGATCAGTCACCCTGCAACTGCACCCAATCGCCGTCGCAACCAGCCCAACGAGCAAAACAACGACCGACGCTAAGATACGCATGGCATTCCTCTCAATTAAACAGCCCATTCACATATGCCTCGGCGTCGAAGACCATTAGGTCGTCAACCTGCTCGCCGATGCCGACGTAGCGGATCGGGAGGTTGAGCTCCTTGGCGATGGCGACTGCGATGCCGCCCTTCGCCGTGCCGTCGAGCTTAGTAAGCACGACACCGGTTACCTCGGCGGTTTTCATAAATTGCCGCGCCTGTTCGAGTCCATTCTGGCCCGTCACCGCATCGATGACAAGAAGCGTCTCGTGTGGTGCCCCGGGGACCTCACGCGCGGCGATGCGTTTCATCTTCTCAAGCTCGGCCATTAAATTCGCTTTATTGTGGAGCCGGCCGGCAGTATCGACGATCAGAACGTCCGAATTGCGTGCCTTGGCTGCGGCCAGCGCGTCAAAAAGCACCGCCGCGGGATCGGTCCCCTGCTTTTGTTGAATTATCTGTACGCCGGCACGCTCGGCCCAGATCTCAAGCTGATCGCTCGCAGCGGCTCGAAACGTGTCCGCCGCGCAAATTAGAACGTCGTTGCCCTCGGTGCGGATCCGCTGGGCGAGCTTGCCTATCGTAGTTGTCTTGCCGACGCCGTTTACGCCAACGACCATCAGGACGTAGGGCTTGATCGACTCGTCAACGCTTCGCTCATCGGCCACGCCTCGCTCGGTCGCGTGGTCGAGGATCCCCCGAAGCTCGCGTTTCATCGCGGCTTTTAGGGCGTCGAGATCCTTGATCTCGGCACGCGAGACTCCGCGGCGGACGTTGTCGATGATCTGAACGGTCGTCGGGACGCCGATGTCGGTCGAGATAAGCATTTCCTCGAGTTCGTCGAGAAACGCATCGTCGATCGTGTTGCGGCCCTCGAATATCGTATCGAGGCGAGTGTTTATCGAGTCGCGCGTCTTCTCAATGGCCCGGTTAAACCGGACACCGATCTCGCGTTCAACCGCCGCTTCCTGGGCCTGCAGCTCCTCGATCGATTTATCGAGTCCCAAGACCGAGCTTGAGAACGGGTCTTCCTTTTTCCTACGCCAAAAGGCCATAAACAAGCGAAGCGGCATGAGGCCGCTTCAAATCAAAGTATAGAGAATTGTGGTGAGTGAGTCTAAGGCGTCCGCGTCATGTGGTCAGGATCGGGACGATGACTTGTGAGCGCCCCTTCTTTACCCTAAATACTCGGGTCTGAAATACTTCTCTCCCTTTCGTAACCAACGCCACCTGCCACTTACCTTCCGGGAGAGACAGGTCTATCGAATGACTGCCAGCAAGTAGTCTGACGTCATCCAATGATAGGCTATCAATTTCTGCGGCTAGCCTGCCCTGACCGTCGGTGATCCGTATAGTCGTGGTGGACCAGTCGGGAAAAACGTCGGCTCCGGCTGCAAACGGCGTCAAGTCGATGCTGACTACTTCGTATTGATAGATAACAGGGATCCCGCGCAGGTCGAGTTTATTTGTTCCGCACAGGCGAACGAGACGCCCCGCAAATGCCGGCGACCGACGGCGCAGCAGGTCAAAAGGTGGATCGACGAAGTTAAGAGCGCTTTT
>DASYKW010000220.1:0-1901 GCA_035995005.1 Pyrinomonadaceae bacterium | reverse complement strand
GCGTGTAGATTCATGCGCAAATCGGTAGCAAGCGCCACGCCTTTGGCTGGCGTCCACACCGCACTAGGCGGCCCGACGGTCATGGTGGCATTGATATCGGTAGCATCGGGTAGTTCGAGCAAGATGGTCTCGTTGTCCACGAGGTGTCCCGTGACGCTGGTTGAGTGGACAACGACGGTCCGGTTCACTTCGGGAAGCTCGCTCAGTTTACCGACAAAGCCAACCAAAGCTTTTCCGCTAAGGAGCAATACGAAGTCGCTTTCTTGCTCCCAGTCTTTGGTCCCACCTGAGACGTGTTCTCTCAACGTAGCGATCCGGCTTTCAAGGTCTGTAGGCTGAAGATCAGGAACGGCCGGTGGGCGCACCAGCCCCTGACCTGAGGTCGAGGTGGCGGTCAGAAGCCATACGCCCGAGCGTAGAAAAACGGGCGCAGAAAATGAGAAACGCTGCTCCAGGACTTTGCCGGGCAAGCTCATATTGAGCGCGACGGTACCGTCAGGGGCCTTAATGGTCGTATCGCTTTTGAACCCCGTATTGAAGCTTATACGATCCTCAAACGGCAACGCGACGGTAAGATGATTATCGAGAGCGATCATCAGGCCGGAAGAGATCGCCTCCGATAAGAAATTCCGGCCGCGGATATCGAGGAAACCCCAATTGAACTGCGGCTCCGCCTTCGTGACGCCGACCGCGAATTCCGCCGTCGCAGTCGGTTTGCCGTCGGCCTGGGGTACAATACCGCGGAATGAAAGATCACCTTCCAGCTTCAGATTTACTGCGAGATTACGCAGCGTGCTCGCGACCTTTACGTCGACGATAGCTCCCGTAAGCCCAAGGCCGGGCTGGACTCGCGCATCTTCGACCGTAACGACCAGGTCGCCGAGTTTCGATTTGATTGGACCGATCGTCGTGCCGGCGAGTTGCTTGAACGCCTTGTCGATGACTGCATTTGAAAAGAATACCGCTGCGTCGGCATCTTGCGGTTGACGGGTCTGAGCGAGCGTTTGGTCAGTTAGCGTCAGCGCCACCCACTCCGCCGCTCGCTCGTGAACGACGTAGTCACGTCTGTAAGTACCCCAGCTGGCAACGATAGCGACAAGCACAGCAATAAGCAGGCCTGCAAGCAGACGTCCGGCGCGCATAGCCCCACTCCGCGGAATGTTTATCGTTCCTCACTGCCCAGCATCAGTCTAACCGCTAATTGCGGCATCGCAAGCACCGGACGTTGCGAAAAAACACCCAACGATTTCAAGGAATATGAGTTCGCTAGATCATCCTAAATGGCGCGTCCCCAACCCAAACGCCGGCCTTCGATCGGGATTGGCCTCCTGAAACGCAAACAGATGCCGGATTGCATCAAGGACATCAGATGAATTCAGAGTGACCGACCCTGACTCCCGAGTATCCTTGACCTGAGTTGCCCTTAACACCTGTTCAAGCTGGTCGGGCGATTTCGCGACGAGAGCAAAGTCCTCAGCTACCTCGAGATAGAGCTCGTCATCCTCACGCAGGCCGATCCGTGCCGACGGTGTCTGATGGATTTGATAGACATAGCCGCGAAGGGGGCCGATCGCCTGACGAGTGATTTCGCTGTCGGGGAGTGACCACGGCTTCTCTCCCGTGCCAAACGCTGTGATCTTGTGATCTGTCACCGTGTACCTTTGGAGACGAGCGAGGGATTTCGCGTGGACGTGTTTGGCGGGAGAATGTAGTACCGCGAACGCTATTCTACTATGATGAGATGCTGGTCTTCAGCTCTCTTTTCCTGAGCGGGCAATTTTCGACCCTCTCGATTCCCCTTTAACTGGTCGATAATCAAGTGGCGTAGCCCGGCCGGACTATACGGATCGATGTGCGTCGCCCTGCGGGCCGGGCTACGCCACTTGATTATCACCAGTTAA
>DASYKW010000219.1:0-5589 GCA_035995005.1 Pyrinomonadaceae bacterium | reverse complement strand
CCATCCGACGCTCAGCACCCGGCTCACGAATGTGCGCGGCTCGCGTTCCGCGAAGAACAGGCCGGTTACAACGATCGTCAGTCCGATTCCCAAGGCAAACAGTCCCGCGTCCGGCCGCAGAAGCACCGACAATCCCGCGAGCAAGCCTGTGGTGATCCACAGCGTCGCCGCTCGAGTCACGCGTTCGCTTCGCAAAGCAAGCGTCGCCGTCAAAATCATCGCCGCGAGGAAAAATGTCGTGAGTGTTTCCGTGAGGATCGTCGCCGTGTATATCACGATGAAAGGACACAATGCGGCGAGGGCGAACGTCCACAACTGAGCTCGCAGCTTTCGCCGGTTCCCCTCCGCCCAGAGTCCGGCGATAACTGCGACGATCAAACACGTTCCTGTGTCAACGACCGCCTGCACGACGCGCACAGCCGTGTTGTTATCGTGACCAAAGATCGAATAAACGCCCGCCACAAATAGCGGATAAGCGGGCATTCGAATTAGCGTGGGCGAGTACGGGGCTTCCTCTTCGATCGAGAAAACTCCCTGTTCAAGCATGTTCTTGCCAAGCCTCGCATAGACAACACCGTCGCCGGGTGCGTCGTTCGCGAGGTAATAGGCGACGAGAATGCGAGAGCTAGTTGTGAGAAGTATCGCGGCCGCTATCAGGAGCCACCAAAGGTTGCGGTTGAGTCTCAGCAGCCGCAGAAAGCGACCGGTGGCGTAGGATGCGAGGCGTCGGGAACGCCGGCGTTTCACTGTTTTGCGGTCTTGGCGATCTGGCGTATCGCTCCGAGATGATAGGCGGTGTGGGCGACCATTCCGATAGCCATTCCTATCTGCATTTGGTTCCACCCGCGTGGTGCGGCGAGGCATACGAGCGTCCGTTCATACGCTGCTCGAACGCTCCTTTGCAGGGCAGTCCATTCGTCCGGGTTGACGGTCTCGATAAGCCAGCTGTCGTCCCATTTTACCGGTTCCGTGCGGCCGTTTATGTATTCGCAAAGCCGGTCGAGATAGAATTTCGCGTGCTCGGTCTGGGCCGCGATCGTTGTGCCTTCAAAATCCCGAGACGCGGCGTCCGCCGATGCTTCATCAAGCGTCGAGAACAGTCCAGTGCCGCGATCGAGATACGCACTCGGCTGCCCCTCGGGCGAGCCCTCGAATGTCTCGCGCAGCAGGTACGCGACGCCCTCGATAAAGAGCCTTGAGTCGATGTTTGAGCCGGCCGTTTCCATCTGTGCTAACCTTTGCGTAAAAGTGCTTGAGAACGTCGCCAATTTTCTGGATCCGCTCCGCGAGAGCCTCGCCGACGGCACTTTCGTTCGCCTTACTCTAGGCAATTATAAGGGCGCTGACGAGCATCTGCAAAAGATCCACATCCGCCGCGTCGGCACAAAAAAAGGCGACCGCCTTTTCTTCGTTTACCGTTACGCGACGCGCGACACCGCGAAGAATTACGCGACCAACGAGGGCATCGAGCTCGTCGCGAAGTTTCTCGAGAACGACTTTCGCAGCGGACATCTTTTCACGACGGCAAAGGACCTGCAGCTCGACATAGGCAAGAAAGGCAAATCTCGCCTAAACACCGCAAAACCGACATTTAAGTCCGCCTCTGCGACCGCTCACGACCGTCAAAAACATCTTCCGATCGACCCGAATGCCTTCTATCTGCGTGCCCTCGGCATAACGACCGACGAGGGCAAGGTGCGCGACAAACAGCATGACAAATGGCGGCAGATAAATAAGTTCGTCGAGGTCCTCGCGGCCTTGATCGACAAGTCGGAGCTAAAGGACCGCAAAGAGCTAAAGGTCGTCGATATGGGCTCTGGCAAAGGCTATCTGACCTTTGCGACGTATGACTATCTAACTAACATTCGCGGCATCGACGCCGAGGTGACCGGCGTAGAGAATCGTCCGGACCTAATCGCGACCTGCACCGACGTTGCGGCCGCGAGCGGCTTTGAAAAGCTTCGGTTCGTCGAGGGTACGATCGGGTCGTTTGAGACCGGCGACGTGGACATTCTGATCGCCCTTCACGCCTGCAACACGGCGACCGACGACGCTATATTCAAAGGCATTACGCAGAAAGCCGACCTCATCATCGCCGTTCCCTGCTGTCACCATGAGCTGCGTCCGCAGATCACGCCGCCGCCGATGATGAAGGACGTTCTCAAGCACGCCGTCCTGCTCGAACGCCTCGCCGAAACGCTCACCGACGGCCTGCGCTCGCTGCTGCTCGAGCGTGAGGGCTATTCAACAAAACTATTTGAGTTTGTCGCGACCGAGCATACGCCAAAAAACAACATGCTCGTCGCTACGCGTGGCGTGCGGTCGCCGTCATCGGGGATTCAGCAGGAGCTCGATGGAATAAAGGCATTCTACGGCATCGAGCACCACCATTTGGAGGCAAAATTGAGCACTTATGCAAAGCACAGCCAAAACACCTGACGAATACGTTGCTTCCCTGCCCGACGACCGGCGGACCGCGATGTGGGCGATCCGTGATGCGGTGAACGACAATCTTCCAAAGGGCTTCGAGGAACGCATGGGTTACGGCATGATCAACTGGGTCGTGCCTCACGAGCTGTATCCGCCGGGCTATCATTGCGACCCCAAGCTGCCGCTGGGCTATATGGGTCTCGCCTCGCAGAAGAATTACATTTCGCTCTACAGCATGTGTCTCTACGGCGACCGCAAGCAGCTTGAGTGGTTTCAAAACGAGTGGCCAAGGCACACGTCCGCAAAACTAGACATGGGCAAGTCGTGTATTCGCTTAAAGAAGGTCGACGACCTCCCACTGAAACTGATCGGTAAGCTGGCGAGCCAGCTTACACCGCAGCAATGGATCGCCGTGTACGAGGACGCTTTGGGTAACAATTCGCGGAAGAAAGCTTGAGGGTTACAACACCCATGAACACGGCTATCATTACAGGCCTTTCGGTTCCTGGAGATCTACAACCCGCTCGTTTACATCATCACCGACGGCAGCGGTTCGACCGGTAGATCGAAACGCGCCGATGCTGCAAAACTCACCGAGAAATGCGGCGCCAGAGCGTCTGGTCTCTTCTGCCGTTTCAGCGATCCTGAGATCTATCAGCTCATCAGAGAGCAAAATACCCAGACTCTAAGAGGTGTCGTGGACGAGATCGTGCGGGACCTTGAGCTAAATGAGATCGACCTCGTCGTTGGCGACGCCGTGGAAGGCTTTAACCCGACACATGACCTCTGCCGATACTTGATCAACGCCGCCGTACGGATATATGCCGAAAAGGCCAAGACGAAGATCGACAATTTTGACTTCCTGTTGGATGGTCCTCCAGACTATTGCCCACCGGAACTCGATCAGGAGGGCATCCGGATCAGGTTGAGCGATACTGAATTCGAAAGGAAAATGGCGGCGGTGAGAGACTATCCGGATATTGCCGTGGATATCGAGCAGGCGATCAAACAGCATGGCGAGTCCGCGTTTCGAACCGAGTGCTTGCGTCCCGTAAAGGACACGTCCAGCTACACAGGATGGAAGGGCGACGGGCCGCACTATGAGCGTTACGGTAAGGCAAAAGTCCGCAACGGCATGTATCCAGAGGCGATCACTTTCCAAGGGCATCTTCGGCCGCTCGCGGATTTCCTTGCGAGTTATCCAGGGTCGGCGGGCGTCGAATGAAAGTACTCCTGACCAATATATGGCTGGAGAATTATGCAGGGACTCAGCTGTATATCAGAGACCTGGCGATCGCGCTTCACAGACACGGCCACGATGTGGAGGTCTACTCTCCGCAGATCGGAGCCGTAGCCCGCAAGATCAGAAAGGCTGGCGTTCGCGTCGTGGATTCCACTCGAGACCTGATCAACGTACCGGACGTCATCCATGCTCAGCACTTCATCCCCGCAGTTGACGCGATCTTGAGGTTTCCCGGCGTACCGGTCATATACTTCCTGCACTCACGCTTCTATATCGGCGATATTCCGCCCAAACATAGCCAAGTGGTGAAGTATGTAGCCGTCGATCACAACTGCCTCGACCGGCTAATTGTTACTAACATGATCCCCGGCAACAACACGACGGTCATACGCAACTGGGTCGATACCGAGACATTTCCCCTGCGCGAGGACCGTCCTGCCACGCCGTTGAGAGCGGTAGTTTTCAGCAATTATGCTAAGAGCGATAACTACTACAAGATCGTTCGCGCCGCTTGTCTGAAGGCAGGCCTAGAGGTTGACGGCATAGGCTACTACTTAAATAAAGTAGAGACGGCTCCCGAAAAGGTTATCGGTCGTTATGACATCGTTTTCGCCAAAGCGAAGGCGGCGATGGAGGCCATGGCGACCGGGGCAGCGGTGATCGTTTGCGATGCAAATGGCCTTGCCGAAACGGTTACCACTTCGAATTTTGATTACTTCAGAAAGCTCAATTTCGGCGCCAAGACGCTTTCAAGGCCGGTCGAGGTCAGCTCTCTGATCGCGGAGATAAAAAAATATGATCTCACTGAAAACTTGAGGGTAGCGCATCGTATCCGCGAGGAAGCCTCTTTCGACCGGACGTTCAAAACAATATTTGAACTGTACGGGGAGGCTATCGCCGAATACGCATCCGGCGTAGGGCAAAACAAGACCTCGGATGGGCGGACATTGGCATTTCATTCACGCTTTAGGCAACGACACATGAGCAGACTGAGGATTCGCGGACGCCTCGAAAAACTGAAGGATGCCGTTAAAGACTTTGACGCGGACTTTTCCGGTGGAATGATAACTGGTGTCATAAAGCCTGCGTATCATAGGGTCTTTAATATCATAGGGTCTTTAAGTGATAGATAGTCGTGCCCAGAAAAAGCTCACAGGGCGATAAACTTGACCGCAGTTACGCAGGCAACGTATCATTAAGGATTGCGTTCATACCGCAATACCGCTTATATACGGCGGAGGAAGAACAATGAAACAAGAAATCCATCCAAACTATAACGAGATCGCGGTGACGTGTGCCTGCGGCAGTACGTTCAAGACCCGATCGACTCTCGGCGAGGAGCTGCACATCGAGATTTGCTCTGAATGCCACCCATTCTTTACTGGCAAGCAGAAGCTCGTCGATACGGCAGGACGCGTCGATCGCTTTAACAAGCGTTACGCCCGCGGCGCAGCCGAGACGGCCGAAGTAAAGTGATCGCTTGATCCCGGCAACCGACAGATATTAGCTCTTAAACCTGACGCCGACCTTTGGCCGAGCCCTTGAGGTGCGTTATAACGCCTCAAAGCGAGGCAAAAAAGGTCGGCGTTAGTTCTTTTATTATTAGATGATGATGCTCGCGGAGATCGATTGGCACTCAATGTTCGTTCCGACGGAATCGATCGTTGAGATCCTCATTCGCGGGACGATAATGTACCTCGGGATGTACGCCATCCTGCGGATATTTCGACGGCAGTCGGGCTCGATCGGCGTTGCGGACCTTTTGGTCATCGTAGTTATCGCCGATGCCGCACAGAACGGCATGGCCGGCGATTCGCGTTCGATCACCGAGGCACTTTTGCTGATCGTTACGATCGTACTGTGGGACTTCTTCCTGGATTGGCTTGGATTTAAATCCACTTTTGTCAGCCGGATAC
>DASYKW010000218.1:0-19347 GCA_035995005.1 Pyrinomonadaceae bacterium | reverse complement strand
GCGTCGAGGGTACGGCCGTTGTCTTTTAAGGGGTGATGAGCTTTGCACTACATCAGCACAAAACGAGGAGATTCAATGTTAAATACGGTCAAATTCAATTTTCTGGCGTGGCGGCCGATGTTCATTTTAGGAGGGCTGCTTTTCGCTGCCTTTTGTGCGTTGCTGCCGACCTCGGCGCATGGGCAATGCGCACAATGGGACGCCAGCGGTGAGTGGCAGATCCAGCAGAGTAACGGATACACCCTAAGTGTAGATCTTACGCAATCTGGAAAGGCGATCAACGGAACGTCGAGTTATGGCACGACCACGGGAGGGACAAAAGTCTTGGGCGTTCTTGTGGTAGGCGGCGACCCGGCGATTCATCGCGACAATGTCAGCGGCAACATCGAAGGCGACGATTTCTATGTCCTGATCGGGACGGCGGGCGTGTATCGCGGGAAGGTTGGGCCGTCAGGGAGGATCGACGGCACTACGTATGATCAGAATCACCCGTCCAGCCAGGCAACATGGTTCAGCAGCCGCACCATGAAGTGCTCTCCGCCGCCCCCGCCGCCGCGCCCCAAGCCGATCAAGAGCAGCGGAAAGGCCAAAGTCGAGTCGGCTCCGACTCCGCCGTCGACACCGGCTCCGCCGATGAAAGTCCCGGGCATCGTGGCGAGCCAGGTGATCTTCACCTCGATATACCAGCCTGTCGGGTTCGTGGTCCTGACCTGGGATGCCGGGCCTGATCATCCCAACGCGCAGGTTTGGGTAAAGATAAACGGTTCCCCCAAAATCCTTGTCCTCAAACAACCTAAAGGCGGGCTTCAGCAAACGGTCGAGCGCGGCAGGACCTACGAATATATTTTAGCGGAGAAGACAGGCAAGACCCTGTCCACAGTTATGGTCGTCGCTGTCAACTAACCATGAACTGCGGTAAGAGGACGGCGCTACAAAAACCGTTTGCGTGTGCACGACGGAGTCGGAGGATGAACTCAAATGTTACATAAATTGAGAACTACAAGTTTGGTGGTGATTGGATCGCTGTTACTGACGATCGGTCTTTCGTCGGAGATCGCCGCCCAAAAAGGCCCTACGCAAGGCGAGGCTACATATTACTATGGCGGCACGTGGATCCTTCATCAAGACGGGTTGTCTCCGATCACGATGGAAATTCAGCGGATCGGCAGTGAGATCACCGGAAAGGCGTCTTACGATGCGGGACGGCAGGGCATCTCGCGAGGCACCGTCCAGGGCCGGGCTTGGTCGGAGACGTATGAGCCTATCTTCATGGCCGGCGTCGTAACTATAAATCATTTCGAGGTTGAGATCAGGTGGCATGACGCCGTTGGCGTCTATCACGCGAAGGACTTGACACTTGCCAACACTCCTTTTAGCAGCCTTAAAGGGGAGGCCTGGTCGAAGGCCGCTCCGAACGTAATAGTGGGGTGGCATACGGACGCAGTGTTCCGCAAATTGCCGCCCGTCGCCCAACCCGCGGCTCAACCCGCGGCTCAACCCGCGGCGCCCGCGCCAAAACCAATTAAGAGCAGCGGCAAAGCTAAAGCTGAGCCACTAAAACCGCCCTTCATCACCGCTGGCCAGGTGATCGCTCAACCCACCATGCCCTTCGCTTCTGTGTTTATGGGGTGGGACGGCGGGCCCGATCATCCCAACGTAGAGGTATGGATGTCCATAAACAACGGAGCTGAAATTCCCGCGTTTTCGATAGACCTTGTATCCCAGCATCCTATTTTCAAGCAACCGAAAGTTCCCGCGATCGAGATGAAATTGTCGAAGGGCAGGTCGTATAGATTCACCTTAAGAGATGGCGGATTTACTTTGTCTAGAGTTGAATTTTACGTTCCGTAGTCGCTATCAATAGGACACGGAATAACCACGGAGAAGAGATCAATGTTACACACAACGAAAACGACCAACGTGATGGTTAAGCGAGCGTCGCTTCTTTGCGGCGTTTTGCTTCCTGTAGTGCTTGTTTTTTCGTCTATCTCAGTTCGAGGGCAGTGTTCAACTTGGGATGCACGGGGCCGGGTGACGATCTCTCAGCGGGGATCTACGTACCCGATCTATCTTGACCTGCAGCAGACCGGCACGGTGCTTACCGGGAAGGCGCAATATACGACGAATAGGGGTGATGTCCATCTGAATGGTACCGTCGACGGGACGATCGGTGGCAACACCTTTAGTATCCAGATATTTTGGCCCGGCGGCCTAACGGGTGTCTATAACGCCAAGGTCCTGCCCTCGGGACGACTCGACGGCGAGACCCATGACAAAAATAAGTCAACGGTCCAACAAACGTGGAACAGCCAGGAAGTACTTAAGTGCATTCCCACGGCGGGCGGCCAGGGCCTTTTTGGCACGCCGGTCTTCCCGATCAAGCCCGGCAAAACCCCCGTAAAAAAGAGCGAGCCGGCTCCTCCCCCTAAGCCTCCCTATATCACCGCGGGGCAGGTGATCGCTCAGCCCTACGTGCCCTTCTCTTCGGTCTATCTGGGCTGGGACGGGGGGGCCGACCATCCTCACGTCGAGGTATTCGTATCGATGGACAACGGGGCCGACATTCCTGCGTTCTCGATAAACTACGCACCCCTACATCCCATATTCAAGCAGCCGAAAATTGCCGCCGCCGAGATGAAGTTGTCGAAGGGCCACTTCTATAGATTTGTCTTAAAAGACGGCGGAACGACCCTGGCCAGAGTTGAATTTGCCGTTCCGTAGTCGAACTCATAGGACACTGATATTCACGGAGAAGAATCAAGTGTTACATACAGCAAAAAGAACCAATTTGATGATTAAGTGTGCGCCCGTAATTTGCGCTCTTTTCGTGGCCACAATTTACGTGCTGCTGCCGATAGCAGCTCAAGCGCAATGCGCGAACTGGGATGCGAGCGGCCCGAGAGGAAATTCAATATGTATAACGAGGTCAAATTTGTTTATTTCCGCCGGGCTGCTCCATGTCTGTGTGGCGTGTTGTGCTGCGTAGTTCTCGCGCTGCTGCCCGCTGCCGCTAAAGCTCAGTGTGCACAGTGGGACGTCAGCGGAAAGTGGACTCTAAACGTGACGAAAGGAATTACAGAGCTTCTGGAACTCAAGCAAAACGGCAACAACGTTAGTGGGGAGTCACACGCCTATAACGACGTAGTTCCAGTCATGGGCACCGTCAAAGGAGACGATTTCAGTATGAGTATTGATTGGACGAGACCAAACGTCACCTTTGCGGCCGGCGTATTCCCAATTGAGGCCTTCTTAGGCAAGATCGGATCAGACGGGTTCATCCATGGAAATGCGACCACCCTTGCAAATCTGGATCTTTCGGCAAAAGGCAACCTTTGGTCAAGCGACAGGCCGATGAGGTGCGTACGGGGAGCAGAGAGTCCCCGGCCCAAACCGATCAAAAGTAGCGGCAAAGCCCGCCCGAGTGCGCCTGCTCCGCCGTCATCGCCGCCACCAATGAAGGTTCCGGGGATCGTTGCGAGCCAAACATTCTTCCCCGTACCTGGGGCTCTGACCGGACTCGTAGGGTTGTCGTGGGATGGCGGACCGGTTCACCCTTACGCGGAAGTATGGGTCAAGGTGAATAACGGGGCCGAAATCTTTGTCGTGGAACAAGGGAAAGGCGGGCGGCAGATAACGGTGCAGCGGGGCACGTTATACGAGTACATCCTGACAGATGCGGGGACCACGCTGGCCACAGTTAGATTTGTGGCAAATTGAGGTCGGATTATGACGCGGAATGTTACCGGGTGGATCCGATGGAAACAGAGATTTGGAGGAAAGACAGCTATGTTTAATGCGACCAAGGTCAACGCCTCGCGTCACAGGACGTCGGGATTACGAGTAGGAGTGGTTCTCTTTGCGGCGGTTATAGTTTTGCTACCCATCTCGGCAAACGCTCAGTGCTCGAGAACCTGGGATGCAAGCGGCGAGTGGGAGATCCACCAGGGATCGGGACCTAGGGCGACCGTTATGCGGCTCAACTTAACGCAGTCGGGTAATGCTCTTTCCGGGACTGCATCTCGTGGCGGTACGAGCAGCAAGGTCGAGGGGGAAGCGGATGGTGACAACTTCCGCCTCTGGTTCAATGTGGCAAATAGTAATGAACTCCTCATTTACGCTGCCCAAGTCTCCGCATCAGGAAAACTAGCGGGTGAGACGTATATCGGGTCAACCAAACGCAATCGCGACACATGGTATAGCGATCAACCGCTGACGTGCGGTTGGAGTCCGGGCAAATCCAGAGGCAACCTCACATCCAGACTCTCTGCAAACGCCCCGGTCCAACCCGGTTCAGCCGCCGGGTATCTCGCCAAAGGTCCGATCCTGGTCGCAAGCCAGCCGGTGTTTCCGCTGCCGTCCAACCCCGTGGGATGGTTTGTGCTGACCTGGGATGCCGGGCCTGCTCACCCTAACGCTGATGTGTGGGTCAAGTATGGCAACAGCCGAGAGAAAGTTCTTGTGATGAAACAACCGAAAGGCGGCCAACAGATAGTTCTCCAACGCGGTCAGATGTATACCTACGTCTTGATGGATGATCGCCTAGTCCTGGCTACGACTACTTTCGTCGCTTATTAGGTGATCAGAGAAATACGAATTAAAGGGAGATTCGAAAAATGATGAATCGACGAAACGGAATAATATTCACGATCTTCGGCGTAATCACGCTCGTCATGGCAGCCGGAGCCTCGAGCGCTTACGCGCAGAGCACTGCAGAGTTCAGCGGCACCTGGAACACTGTAACCAGCAAGGGAAAAAAGCTCGTCCTTACGCTAAAGTCGGTCGACCGCCGGACGAATGTAACCGGCGTCTATGGACGGAACGGTCTGTCAGCAAGGTATCGATCACAAGATGACCCGGTCACGGCGTTTGTCAAAGTGTCGGCAACAAGCGGGGAGTCCGCGCTGCAGAACGCTAGCTCGATAACGGGAACGGTCAATGGTAACGTGCTGCGTTTCAGGTGGAGTGAGGATGGTGGTCGTGGCGCGGGACGCTTCACGATGTCCTCCGATGGCGACTCGTTTGAGGGGACGTTCAGCATGACGGATAATCCCGATGACACCTCGGGCGGCACATGGAGCGGTACACGCGCGCCTACCTTCCACGGCGTTTGGCAAACAACGGTTGGGGGGAAACTTCAGTTCCCGCAGTTGTTGCTCCAGCAAGGCGGCAATCAGGTGATGGGTCAATTGAGCGTCAGCCAACCGGAGCTCGGCCTGATCAGGGACGGCATCATCGACGGCAGCACCCTTCGTTTCAAGATATTTCGTGCTAACAGGATGCCTGGCAGACCGGATGAGTACGTCGGCGTGGGCGAATTTGTAATGGATAGGGGCAGCAAATCGTTCACGGGGACGATCCTCGGCACTTCAGTGAGCGGAACTCGTCTTGGCCGATGATCGATCAATCGAGGAGCTCTCTCATTGCCCGGTAAGCGAGCCCAGTTAAGGAGTCATATGAAAAGAAACGTTTGGTTTATGTCGATCATCGGTTCGTTGCTGCTTATATGCGCGTTTTCAGGCAGCGGTGCAGCCCAGCGCGACGACGGGCCGCCAGCACACAGCTTTAGCGGGACGTGGTCACTGCGACAGAGCAACGGCTTTACCGTAACGCTGAAGCTGAGTCAGACAAGCACCGGCGTGCTCACGGGCACAGCGACGGCAAACGCCAAAAACGGCGTCTCGACGGGCAGTGTCACCGGACGGGCCTATCGGACGAATGGCTCATCCGGATGGCCAAGCAACGTCGATAATTTCCAGATCGAGATCCAGTGGAACGGCCCCATCGGCGTGTACAATGCCACGGCGTCATGGGCTGACGGTGTCCTCAAGGGCCAGACATTTCAAAAAGATAGGCCGTCGGCAAGGGCCGGTTGGACCGCGGGGCCATTTGCTCGCCGACGTGGGAACTAGCAACCTTAGGCGTGGGATAACTATGACAAAAGGATGCCTTGATCGGCCGGACCAAACCGACCATGGGGTTGCCGTGGGGTCGAAGATGAGTCCGAGTTCCTGATTAGGGATCCCGCCGCCTTGCTCCAGGTCCAAGTGATTTCCTTTTACCATTTCTGGCTGCAGATTGATTTCATAATAATGGGCCTTGTAAGGCAACAGACAGAATTGTCCGATCGAATGGATAACTCTGACAACATGAAAACCTTTTTGTCGGGAGCCGGAGTCGAGCAAGCACCGATTGATGTTATTTGTTTTTCTCACCTGCGGTGGAACTTTGTTTATCAGCGTCCGCAGCATTTAATGAGTCGCTTCGCGAACCAGGGGCGTGTGTTCTTTATTGAAGAACCGCTGCCAACGGATGGAGATGAACGGCTGGATATCGTGGAGGAATCGGGAAATATATTCGTTTGCATTCCGCGGCTTCATTCTCCGCAAGCTGAAACGGCGAAGAAGATTGCGGACAAGCTCAGCGACCTTTGTCTCGACCGCGGAATAACGCGCTACATCGCGTGGTTCTATACGCCGATGATGGTGGATTGGAGTCGAAAGCTGTCGCCGCTCGCGGTGGTTTACGACTGTATGGATGAGTTGTCTGCCTTCAAAAACGCTCCGCCCCAGTTACGGGAACAGGAGCGACGACTGTTCGAAAAAGCTGATCTCGTTTTCACCGGCGGGATGAGCCTCTACGAGGCAAAGAAAGCCCAGCACCATTCGGTCCACGGCTTCCCCTCGAGTATCGACACTAAACATTTTGCAAAGGCGAAGGCGATAGCGTACGACGTACCTGAGCAGGCAAGCATTCCCCATCCGCGGATCGGATTTGTCGGCGTTATCGACGAGCGGTCAGACCTTGAGCTGATCGGGGCTGTTGCGGACTTATGTCCTGACCACAGTTTTGTCATGGTCGGGCCCGTAGTAAAGATCGAAGAGTCGTCGCTGCCACGTCGTGAAAATATCCACTATCTTGGCCCAAAAAACTATGACGAACTGCCCGGGATCTTATCAGGGTGGGATGTAGCGATGATGCCTTTCGCCTTGAATGAATCGACACGATATATAAGCCCGACAAAGACTCCGGAATATCTTGCTGCGGGTTTACCCGTCGTTTCAACCGCGATCGCGGATGTCGTGCGGCCATATGGCGACCTGGGACTGGTAAACATAGCAGCTACGCCCGAGGAGTTTGCCGTCGCCATCTCCG
This sequence comes from Pyrinomonadaceae bacterium, assembly GCA_035995005.1. Lineage (GTDB taxonomy): Bacteria > Acidobacteriota > Blastocatellia > Pyrinomonadales > Pyrinomonadaceae > OLB17. The sequence goes on along the minus strand of DASYKW010000218.1, from coordinate 12,195 downwards.
AAGCTCTGGAAGAGGATGGTGAGCCGCGACGTCACGTCGCAGATGAATTTCTTAGTCGATCTTCGTGGGACAAGACCTTCGAGGCGATGTCTGCCCGGATCGCAGAAGCGATCGCGCGGAACGACACGCATGCGGCCCAGACGGCCTAAGAAACCGAAGTTAAACCGGCTCAGTTCGCGCGCTTGGCCGCGGCAACGTCACGATCACATCTGCGTAACTCGTTCGCGAGGGGCTCGTAGATCGATCTTTGTCCGCTTTCGTCCGGGTAGTCCCAAAGTCCGTTGTGACAATGTCGCTCATCCTCCCATCCTGGATGATTGACTATTGGATAAAGACAGATACCGTTTAAGTCGACGCCGGCTCTCAGAGCCTCGTCGGCTTCGTTCGTTACATAGCGAAACCACTCTGCACGTTGTTCGCCTTCCGTTCCTGTTTCAGAGATAAAGATCGGGACATTGTAACGGGCAGAGGCTTCGATTAGCAGCTCCCGAAAAGGCTTATAGTCCGGGTCGCCAACTGGGATCATTTGTCGGTCTGGATAGTACCATTGATTGTGCGGGTAGTAATTAAATCCCATAACGTCGACGCAGTCAGGGGCGCCGCCAAGCTCTGGTGCGATCTGTCCGGTCAACATGTCCATCGCCTCGAATTGTGAGGTTCTGTAGCTTTCAGCGGCATCCCTCAGGTAGGGCTTGTCAGGGCGCTCACGGACGAAAATGAGCGGTTCAGACGAGGCGATCGTCGCCTCCGGAGCGATCGATTTGGTAGCCTGGGCCGCCAAGATCGCTCCTCTCACCAAACTGCGCTTCAACTCGCGCCCACGATCCAATGCAAACGGATAAAACATCCCAACATCACCTGCGATCCAGGAAAAGAATGAGATCTCGTTAATGGGAATGACTATGGGTGCGCGGCCTACCGCCCGGATGTGAAACGCGGCGAATTCCGCTGCCAGCCCCGCCAGGCGCTTCGCAAAATCGTCGCTAAAGATATCGACGTCATCAGGATATCCGTAATGAAACAGGTCCCAGACCACCTCGATCCCGGCCTCTTGCGCTGCATCTATTTGTGCATTGACACTCCAAAAGTTGTAATTCCGGGCCGAAAGTTCGATCCGAGGCCATCGCAGGCCATCGCGGGCTGTCAGGATGCCTTGGTCAGCCATAGCCGCGTAATCCCGGTCTGCGAAAGTGTCGTGGCAAGTAGCTTCGATCATGTCCAGGCGGCGGCCGTCTCGACGGCGATGTGAAGAACACTCGAATCCACCCATCAGAAAGCTTTTGAATAAAGAGCGATACATAGCAGTTCCTAAGTCGAAACGATAACAGTACATCATTCCGATCAGAGCTTTGGTCCGTTAGAGAACAATACGGACCGCGCTGAGCTTATGTAGCCACTAATACAGTCAGAGCCCCCGCGTTTTCGTAATATAGCGTTCCGCACGCGCTAACGCGGCGTATCCTTTTTTATGACATTTGTCGTCCTCCTCGATAGAAAAGCTCCGGCCAGAAATGACGTGAAAAACTGGCTGGCCAATAACGGGTATGTCGCGTGGCTCGCAAAAGATCTTTGTCACGCGATCGAAGAATTATCGGATTTTACGGTCCGGAAGCGTCCCGATGTGGTTCTGCTCGAGGTGGCGTTCCTGTCGGAGTCCTGCGAAGCGCTGCAATCGACATTGGATTCATCCTCGGGACGCAGAGAGATTACCGTACTCGGACTTACCGACGGCAGCTCGGATACAAAACAGCACTTTGCCTCGAATTTTGACCAGCTTTGCGGGCTTATCGATCGTGAAAGGACATATTCGTTAGGGTTTTAGACTACGCTCGCGCTGAATGCCCGCAGACGACTTTCAGAATCCCGTCTACGACGGCGACTTCCCGGATCCATACGTCCTAAGATACGGAGGACAGTATTTTGCTTTCTGTACTGGCCTCGCACCCGATGGGCGTTGTTTCGCGCGTTTGCGATCATCTGACCTCGTGAAATGGCAGCCGTTGCCGGGAGCGATGCTCCCGCTAGACACCGGCGACCCTTATTATTGGGCTCCCGAGGTGACATATTACAGGGGCAAGTTTTATTTGTATTACAGCGTCGGTAACGAGACGTTGATGTCCATCCGGGTTGCCGTCGCAGACGATCCTACAGACGAGTTTATCGATGCCGGAATAAGTTTGACCACACGGGAGTTTGCGATCGACCCGCATGTATTTGTGGATGACGATGGACGTCGGTACTTATTCTACGCAACCGATTTTTTAGACTATTCGCATATTGGGACGGGTACCGTCGTCAACGAAATGCTGGGCCCATATACGCTCAAGGGTGCTCCCCGCCCAGTCACCCGCGCTAAATACGATTGGCAGGTGTATAACGCGGCTCGAAAGGAAAAAGGCGGGGTCCGTTGGCACACGGTCGAGGGGCCATTCGTATTAAAGCGAAAAGGCACGTACTACGAAATGTTCAGCGGCGGTAACTGGCAGAATGTCAGCTATGGCGTGAGCTTCGCGGTGAGCGACGATCTGGACCGGGACGAGGAATGGACGCAGTTTAGCGACGGCGTCACGACCCTGCCCGTATTAAGCACGCTGCCGGGTCGCGTGATCGGTCCGGGACATAATTCGGTCGTTAAAGGTCCAAACGGGCGAGAATTGTATTGTGTCTACCATCGGTGGGAATCTGGTGAACGCGTAATGGCGATCGACCGGATGGATTTTGCGGGAGGTGGTCGGCTATTTCTTGTTGGCCCGACGTTCACATCGCAGATTGCTCCTTATCAACCGGCCATGATCGACGATTTTTCGGCTCTCGATACAAGCCGATGGGCGGTGGGTCATGGTGAATGGGGCACAAAGGATCGCGAGCTCCGGTCGCATAGTGAATTTGGTGAGATCACCATCAACACCGACTGCCAGAGCTTTTTATGCAGCCTCGATTTGAAACTGGAGAACACGTTCACCGACGGAGAGGCAGGTCTCGTCCTTAAAATGCGCGACGGTACAGCCGCCTTCATTGTCCTTGGAGTCAGTGGCGGAGAGGCGAATGTGTTCTGGTCGTGTGGGACAGGCTCGAAAGTGTTTGATATTCCTGCAGGCCTCGATATCACATCCTTCAGCAACCTTTTGATCGAGGTCGATACTAGGCTCGTGAACGTGACCCTTGGAGGGCAAACGTTTAACGATCTCGGCGAGCTCACCTCAGATGTGTTGGGAATTGGGCTTTATTCAAAAGGGCCAGCGGCATTCTCCACACTTCGGATCACAAATGGATTTGAAGATCTTTTTGTTTCCGACGATCTCGAACTTCGCGGGTGGCAAGTTAATGATGAGGGCCGGTTTTCATTTGAGGACGGTTCACTCCGCCTGATCGGCGATTCGCACGGCCCCGCGCTTCTTAGCAGGCAAGTATCGTATGGATATTTCGATCTTGCCGTGAATCTGCGGATCCAAGGGCCGATCTGCGGATTGGAATCAGTCACTATTAACCGCTCAACGATAGAACAACGTGATGGTTGGAAATTCATTTCCGGAGAATGTGTACTTGCCTTGCCCGATGAGTTTAGACCGGGGGATTTCCATCAGTTTCGATTTGTCGCACTCGATAAGGAGGTAACGGCGTACTTAGATGGAACCGTCCTTGGCTCGATCCATGACACGGCAAGAACGGAAGAGTTGCGCATCAGTGTCGATATGGCCAGCGTTTATCTAGACATGGTGCGATATACGCTGATCTAGGCGCCGATCTCCCGGGTTTCTGTAAATTTGCCGTCAGTTGAATATGCATTAAAATCTTGTAGATACGGATCGATATCACGGATCGAAAGTGAAACGCTTTTCACCTCCCTGGGACCACGAAAAACACAAAGCGAGCGACTTTATCTGGGCCGCCGGGATAGAGGACACCTTCGTTCCCCAAGAGCGTCGTGGTCACCGTGCGCTCGACGAATACGAGTTGATGGGCCACTACCAACACTGGAAGGAGGACCTGGACCTTTGCCGTGAGTTAGGACTCCAGGCCCTTCGTTGGGGAGTGCCTTGGTATCGCGTGGAAAGAGAATCAGGCAGCTTCGACTGGCGCTGGGTCGATGATGTGATCTCGTACATGGTCGAGGACCTTAAGATCACGCCTATTATCGACCTGATGCACTATGGCTGTCCTGACTGGCTTGCGCGCGGCTTCGCGAACAAAGACTACGCATATTATGTAGCACGCTATTCAGCCGCTTTTGCCGAGCGTTATAAGGCTCTCGTACGTTGGTACACGCCGCTGAACGAGCCGATCATCACGGCGCTGATGTGCGGGATGCGAGGACTGTGGCCGCCGTATCTTCGGGGCGAAAAGGGTTACATCCGTATCATGCTGCAGATCGCTAAAGGGATCATTGAGACCGTAAAGGCGATAAAGGAAGTAGATCCGGACGCGGTCATGTTCCATGTAGAGGCGACGGGCCTGACGCGGACCATTCGGGAAGATCTCGCGTCACTTGCGCGTGAGGAAACACATCGCGGGTACATCTGCTACGACCTTCTGACAGGCACGCTCTCGCACGATCATCTCCTTTTCTCATGGCTGCTTCGCAACGGGGCGGCCCCCGATGACGTCCGCCATCTGCAAGAGAACAAGGTGTCGCTCGATATCCTCGGGATGAACTTCTATCCGCAGTGGTCTACGAAACAGATCTATTTGGACAAACGGGGACGTATAGCTTTTCGCGAGACAGAACCCGAGGGCGACGGATTCTCGGAGCTTATTCGACACTATTATGATCGATATAAGGTACCGGTCATGATCACCGAAACTAGCGCCGTGGGATCAGATGAGACGAGACTTAGCTGGCTAAAATCATCAGTCGCGTCTATAAAGGAGCTCCGCTCCGAGGGTGTGCCCGTCGTCGGATATACATGGTTTCCGCTGTTCACTATGATCGACTGGCGGTATCGCTTTGCAACCGGACCTCTTGAAGAGTTTTATCTCGAACTCGGACTATATCGCTTGAATCGCGAGCGGGAGGGCAAGCGCTGGATCGACACGCCCCTTGTAGCCGAATTTCAGCGCTACGTGAATGCGCCGATGAGCGCGATCGGACACGTTGGCGGGCAGTCGGCCGGAAGCCAATATTCGGTATGAAGCACGGGTTCATGGTTCCTGGCAGACTCCACTGGATGGGCTAACAGTAAAGATAGCCGTGTCGCGCGCGAACTCTCGGCGATAGGCTCCTGTGACGAGCCTCTTGAATTCATCGAACGCCGCGGCGTCAAGAAGATTTATGGTGCAGCCGCCAAACCCGCCGCCGGTCATCCGCGCACCATATACACCGGGTATCCGTCGGGCCGTATCGACCAAGAGATCTAACTCCGGACAACTTACTTCGTAGTCGTCGCTCAGGCTTTCATGCGATGAATACATCATTTTCCCGGCCCGATCCAGATCTTGAACCCGAAGTGTGGCCGCCATATCAATGGTGCGTTTGTTCTCAGTGATCACATGGGTACAACGACGCCGTATCAACGCGGGAAGAACGTGTTCGAATTCCTGCAGCATCTCGAGAGTCACGTCGCGTAACGAAGTGACACCTGGTATCTTCCCAGCCAGGAGCTCCACGCCTCGCTCACACTCCTCTCGACGCTGGTTGTAGGCGCTTGACGCGAGACTGTGCTTGACGCCACTATCGCAGATCGCAAATATAGCCGATCCGAGTTCGAGCGGAACATATTCAGTTGTTAGGTTGCGACAGTCGATCAGAACAGCGTTGCCGTTGCGCCCGAGTGCAGATGCAAATTGATCCATGATCCCGGAACGGACGCCGATGAATTCATGCTCGACATTCTGCCCGGCAAAAGCCAGATGCCGGCGATCAATTGTACTGCCGGACAGTTCAGCAAGAGCGTAACCAATACCAACTTCCAGAGCGGCGGATGATGAGAGGCCGGCACCGAATGGGATCTCAGAATCAATAAGAATATCCGCACCTGCGACCGCAGCTCCATCTCGCCTTAAGACCGAAACCATTCCGCGAACGTAGAGCGTCCAGTCTTCGTGGCGCGGTATCGACGCCTCATCCAGCCTAAATTGATCGCCTTTATCGAGTGTCAGGGTGTAAACGTTGAAAACGTCGTCGGTGCGTCCGACCGCGGCGACAAACGTCCGTTTGTCGATCGCAAATGGAAGTACGAAACCCTCGTTATAGTCGGTATGCTCGCCGATCAGGTTCACTCGTCCGGGTGCGCTGAAGACCGTCGGGCGCGATCCGAACCGGCGTTCGAAATCATTCTTGAAGGCATCAAGATCGAACATTCAAGCCTCACCCCAGAAAACGGGTTTTATGTGGGAGCGTAGCTCGGCCGCTCTTTCTTCAGGCAAGGTGTCATTGATGAACATTCCCGCACCGGCTTCGCTGCCAGCGAGAAATTTGAGTTTTGTGGCGGACCGCATAGGCGGGTAGAACTCTATGTGAAAATGATAATGCCCGTGATCGCCGCCATCGGTAGGCCGCTGGTGTATCGCCATAATATACGGAAATGATCGGTCGAAAAGGGCGTCGTACGCGACCATGATCTGTTTTAAGATCTCGGCAAGCGATCGCTGCTCAAAGGCGGTCAGATCCGTGAGCGCCTGTAAATGGCGAGTCGCATAAATATGCACCTCGTAGGGATACCGTGCGAAGAAGGGAATGGTCGCTGTAAATGCCTCGTTTTCGACGATGATCCGGGCTGCGAACGATCGTTCGGTTTCCACGATGCTGCAGATCAGACATTTGCCGGTGTCGACAAGATGGCGTTTTGACTGCTCAATCTCTTTTTTTATTATCGGCGGAATGAATGGATATGCATAGATCTGACCATGTGGATGCGAGAGAGTTACACCTACCTCCGCCCCTTTATTCTCAAAGATAAACACGTAGTCGACAAACCCGTGCTCGCCAAGCTCACGAAACCGCTCGGTCCAGACGAGAATAAGCTTGTATAGCTGCTCGATCGGCTCGGTCGTAAGAGTCGCGGTATGATGCGGCGAATAAACGATCACCTCGCATATCCCGCGCGACGGAGCAACGCGGAAGAGTGGGTCGTCCTCAACAACCGGTTCGCTCGGCTTGCGCTTCAAACTTGGAAACTTATTCTCGAAAGCGACAATGTCGTATGTCTCGGCTGGGATCTCGGTTGGAAATCCCCCCGGCTCGGTCGGACACAATGGGCAGTAATCGTCCGGCGGAAAGAAGGTACGGTCCTGGCGAGCGGTCGCGGTCGCTGTCCACTCGCCGAGAAGCGGATTGAAGCGCAACTCAGACATTTTGTTCGGATGGTTCCGGCTCTTCGACTTTTGCAGACGACGGAGTCTCGTTTAATCTCGGGACCTCAAAGGTGTAATAGATCAGGTATCGGTCATCGGGCAGAGTTATGCGCTCCGATATGATCTTAACGCTTGGTGCTTCGCTCTTCTGCATGTCGGATCACATCGAGTGTGACACTCGCTTGCCCGGCGCAATTGTCCACGTCCAGGCGGATCGGATGATGACACCGAGATCCTGAAATTCCGGCTCCCATCCGAGCTCTCGGCGTATCTTTTCCGAGGACGCTATCAAGACGGCAGGGTCGCCCTCGCGACGCGCCATGATCGTCTCCGTTATCTTCCTTCCCGTGATATCGCATGCCGCATTGATCACTTGGCGCACTGAATACCCGTCCCCGCCGCACCCGAGGTTATACGTCTTGCTTCCATCGAGATCCTTCAGTGCAAGTACATGCGCCCGCGCGAGGTCACGGACATGGATATAGTCGCGAACGCATGTTCCGTCCGGCGTCAGATAATCGTCTCCGAATATCCCTACGGATGGTATTTGGCCCATGGCGGCCTGTAACACGATCGGGATCAGGTGTGTCTCGGGATCGTGTTGTTCGCCGCAGCGAGACGTTGCTCCCGCTGCATTGAAATATCTGAGACTCGTGAAGACCAGGCCATATTCATCCCTTTGGCGCTGCAATTCGCGTTCGAATTCCAGCTTCGACGCCCCGTATGGATTTGTGGGTGCTAACGCGTCGCTCTCTGTTATCGGCTGCCTCTTAGGTTCGCCATATACTGCAGCCGTTGAAGAAAAAACGATCTTGTTAACGCCGGTGACACGCATCGCATCGAGCATTGCTTTGGCAGCGGTCACATTGTTGTCGAAGTATTTGTCTGGAAGCTTGACTGACTCGCCAACAAGCGAGGAGGCGGCCATATGGACCACGGCCTCGATCTGGTTCTCGATGAGAATCTCTTTCATCAATTGGTGATCGCGGATATTACCTTCGACAAAAGCCACCTGGTCCGGCACTGCATTGCGATGGCCTTTTGACAGATCGTCGACGACTACGACTTTCCCACCCGTCGAGAGCAGTTCCTCGACGACCACGCTTCCGATATATCCGGCACCACCTGTGACCAAGACGTTCATGGCTAGATCAGAGCGAACCCGCAACGGTCGACGGGATCTTACTGCTAATGTCAACGGGCGTGCGGAGCGGCAAAACATTCGACGTCTTGACGCCCTTCGCCGCAGCGATCCTGCGTTTCTCTCCGGTGATCTTTGAGTAGACGGTCAACGCCTGAGCAACGACCTGATCCATGTTGTAATACCGATACGTCGCCAGTCTGCCAACGAAATAAACATCGGGGCGGCCATCGGCCAGCGCCTTATATTTGGCGTAAAGCTCGGCATTCTCTTTTCGCGGGATCGGATAGTATGGGTCACCCTCAGCGCGTGGAAATTCGTAAACGATACTTGTCTTCTCGTGTTTCTGTCCGGTCAAATATTTAAATTCGGTTATCCTGGTATAGGGCTGCTCGTTCGGATAATTTATTACTGGTGCTTCCTGAAACACGCTTGTGTTATGCGTCTCGTGTTTGAACTCCAGCGAACGGTAAGGGAGCTTGCCGTATCGATGGTCGAAGAACGCATCGACCGGTCCGGAATAGACCATCTTCTGGTATGGAATTTCGCCAGCTAGCTCACGGTAGTCGCAATTCAGCAACACCTTGATGTTGGGATGATCGAGCATTTTCTCGAACATCCTTGTGTAACCATGGCGAGGCATCGCTTGAAATGTATCAGTAAAATAGCGGTCGTCACGGTTTGTCCGGGTCGGCACTCGGGCGGTCACGGAGGCGTCTAACTCAGATGGATCTAATCCCCACTGCTTGCGAGTATAGCCGCGGAAAAATTTTTGATAGAGCTCCGAGCCGACCGCATTAATAACCACATCCTCCGACGTGCGAAGGTGCTCGCGCGGCTCGCGGACCTTCTCAAAAAAGTCTTTCAGTTCAAAGGAGGTGAGCGATAATCCGTACAGTTTATTGATCGTATCTAGGTTGATGGGTATCGGTACCGTCGTTCCGTCGACCCGTGCGAGAACCTTATGTTGATACTCTCGCCACTCAGTGAAGCGCGTTAAATAGTCAAACACCTCGGCAGAATTCGTGTGGAATATATGCGGGCCGTACTTATGGATCAGGATTCCGTCGTCGTTAAAGAAGTCGTATGCATTGCCACCAATATGCGGTCGTTTATCGCAGATCAAAACCTTTTTATCGGAACCGCTTGCGAGTCTCTCCGCTAATACACTGCCGGCAAACCCGGCCCCAACGATCAAATAATCAAACATCCGTAAATCCCCTCGTTGCTCTCAAATTATGTCCTAGCAAGGATATTCCGCAGTAAGGATGCGGGTCTGTATGCCGCGTGACAAACATAACACCCGCGAATGGACTTCGAGGTAACCAGAGAGCCTGAGGATGAATAGCCAAAGTGATTGAAGCACCAGTCGAAGTCAATCTGGGGTACATGTTGGCAACTCAGGTCTTACCGGCGTATGCGGAAACATCCTTCTCATCACGCGTCAGTGATCGAGTCTTGGAGCCATGCAATCTCAGGATCGAGTGCGACAGCGTCGTAGGAGCTCTTTATCCTTGAGTAACAAGTGCAGGAGAGACTCTCGAGGATGTCACGGTCGATGACGGTGATCTGCCCGCGTTTATATTTGATCGCGCCGCCATCCTGCAGCTGCCCCGCAGCGGTCGTCAGAGTGACGCGGTTCGAGCCGAGCATGAGGGCGACAAATTCCTGAGTCAGGTCCAGAACGTCCGACGTACTCCGGTCGTGACAGCTCACCAGCCATTTTGCCAGCCGCTTCTCAGCCGAATGCAGGCGGTTACATAGCGCAGTCTGGCTCATTTGAGACATCAGCGCGCGCGTGAAGTTCAACACCTGTCGCTGAAAGGTTCCGGCTCGGTAAAATTCCTTACGGACGATGGAGATTTCGATCCGGTGCCCCGTGCCGGCGAGCTGGATAATGTTGCGATTCAAGGCGGTACTCTCTTCGCTGAGGATCGCCTCAATACCCGTAAAACCTTCACGTCCAATAACGCCTGTTTCAGCCGATTCGCCTCGTATTTACCACCGACACCATCGCGTCATTTGGAAAGTACGTATACTCGATCACCTGATCGGGCTCGTAGATCGTCAAAGCATGCGGCAGTTCAACAGGTTTCAAGTAGGGGCCCAGACGCGACCATGCGTCGGCATCGAGTGAGCGTAAAACTAGATTTGCAGTGTTGAGTTCGGATAGTGAGGACATTGTTCTCCTTTAGCATCGTTACTAACGCATCGCGTAGCACGGCACAAGGAGTTCGTTTTAAAGCAAACCGAATGTCGTGATCGGGTTCAGTTGAGCGCAGAGTATCACGGGGCGGGGCGCCCTTCTGTAGCGCATTTGACAGACGCGGCTAATGCTTCGTAATAATCTCGCTCCAACGATCGAGGTTTTCCCATGTCCTCTGCTCAAGGCCGCTCCGCTCCCAAGGGGCACGGCCTGAAATCACCGATAATTGTGCGCGAGGGGGGAGAGATCCGTCCAGGGGGTCTGGATCTCGTTAAGAAGAACCTCGCGTCGATCAAGGCTGAGGTCGCACTCGGAACTAACGTCGATCCCTCTGTCGTCCGACAGATCGAGGACGGCATAGCGGAGCTTGAGGGGTTAAAGAGAGTTTCTACTTGAGATCGCCGTCTTCAGGCTCTCCCGGTTTGAAACGGCGCCAAAGGCGCCGACGGGTATTGTGGGATACCGCCGGCGCCGCTAATTTCTGCCGATCCAACTTTTTTCTGCATCGGGCCGGCTCAATTCCTGACCCTGATTGATGCAGGGGCCGCGTTGCCACCGCGGCCTTTTTTTGTGACTAAAGAAATGCCGCGCTGAAGGCGTGGAAACTATCGGAAAGGCGGGCTAGTCGCGTTTTAAGCGTCTGATGTTTCCAACGACACCGGTCAGGTACTGGGTTAAAATGACGGCGACGGCAATGGTCGCAACGTTGGCGATAAAAGTCCCCGAGCGTACCATCAAACCCTGTCCGGATGTCGGCGTGCCAAAGACCAGGCCGATGCCAAGCATCACCGGGATCATTCCGATCTGAGCGGCTGCGGCGAGGCCGATAAGCTCACGACGACCCGCATCATCCTCGGACGCGAGCGCCGCCGCCACGCCCACCGCGGCACATATCAAAACAGAGATCAGCGGAGAAACAAGATCGTCGGAACGCATGGGCGGCCGGCATAAAGCTGCTACCGCAGCTCCGCCGACGACGAGCACGGCGGCTGCCGCCACGAGCGCGAGGCCACCCTGTAACGCCAGTCCAGGTCGCCGCCCGGCGAATCCGTAGCTGATCGCCATCACCATTGGCAGAAGAGGCAGGAAAAGAAGTCCCGCGATAATAAGGAGCATTCTTGCCTCGATCAAGCCGTAAGCGAGCAGACATCCAGAGACGAACACTCGCCCTATAAGTCCATATGTGACATGAGTGAACTGCCACAATTCCTGATAGAGCTCGGTCGACGGCTCGACGAGCGGCCGCGTCATTTCGCGGTCGCTCTGGTCGGAGGCGATCGCCCGCGGCTGCCGCGTGTTGAATGAGATCTTGGCCGGATCATAGTAGTCCGCAGCCAGCAACGCCTCGACAAACCGCTTTGACGCAGGTGTGGAGGTCTCCAGATCCACCACTTCGGCCGACTCGTGTCGGCCGCCGCGGGAATACACCTCGACGGTATTCACGGAGACCCGTTCGATACCAACGTCGAAGGCGGTCCCGATCACTTTCTGACCCAGACCGCCGCGAGCATTGATCTTTACAAGTCTCAATCAGGCCACCTCAAGGGAACCGTAGTCT
>DASYKW010000217.1:0-13150 GCA_035995005.1 Pyrinomonadaceae bacterium | reverse complement strand
ATACAGGAGACCAGAAGAAGATATGTCAGCAGTTGCAGCACCATCAGTCGATTTGACCGTCAGCGAGACGGCGGCGGTCGAGATCCAAAAGTTTTTTGCCGCCGAGGATGATCTGCCGGACACGGCCGGCCTTCGGGTTCGCGTGGTTCCGGGCGGATGCTCGGGCTTTCAATACAGCCTCAACGTCGAGGAAGAATCCCGCCAAGGCGATTTCCTGCTTGAGCAGCACGGGATCAAGCTTTTTGTCGATATGTTCTCGGCCCAATACCTGAATGGCGTCGAGATAGATCACACAACGAACATGATGGGCTCGGGCTTTACGTTCGAGAATCCCAACGCCACCGGCGGCTGCGGCTGCGGCACGTCGTTCTCCGCATAAGGCCGGCAAACGAATAGGTTTTAGACGCCCGAACAAGTTTCGGGCTTTTTTATTGGCATCCACTGGAACGACTCGTCGATTGAGAGTGTCTTGACGCATACCAGACAACTGAAGGGACGCGAAGGATAGGCAAGGGCGGCGGGGTCATAACCGAAGGCGCGGGCCGACCCGCGCCTAAAAACGCACGTCAACTCTCCATAACGTTTACACGTCGCTTGCATTCATTTTGCTTATGGTCCATAATTCTTACATTGAGCTTTCGCTTAATTATCAAGGGTAAAAATTTAAGTCGTCATTGAGAATTATTCGGAATTCTCAGGAATACGGTCTGCGTTGCAGATTTTTATTAATAGGTGGGCAATTCCACGCTCGCTTATTTCCCTTCTCAAAAGACCAACGGAGTTTTAGATTTGAAGAATTTTAGGAGAATACTCGTCGTCTCGGCATGCGCCGCACTGTTTACGGTAATAGCGGCACCCACGCACGCCCAGACGCGTGATCGCGTCGTCAAGCTCTCGTCGAGCCAGCCGACCAACGCACCGCAGGCGGTGGAAACCGTGCGGACAACCAGCTCGTCACGCCCGATTCTCAGCAACCAGATCATCGTCGTTCCCCAAGCCGCTCCCCAGAAACTGATCCAGAAAACATCCTATTCGACGGTAGCCAACGGCGTCGCCGCTATGGCCGCAGCCGGACGGACGACCTACGGAATGGACGCGAGCGTGAGGTTGGATCGCGCGATCAAGGCTCGATACGGGCTGCCATACCGCTACGGTTCGACGGGTCCTAACAGCTACGACTGTTCGGGATTTGTCTGGAGTGTCTTTCAGGAAGCCGGTCTCGGCTTTACGCGTGCGAGTGCCCGCAGCCTGTGGTCACAATCCGAGCCGGTGTATGGCGACGACAGGTTCAAGTTCGGCACGTTGGTCTTCTTTAACAACCTCGGCCACATGGGCATCGTCGCGGACGAGAATGGCTTTTATCAGGCATCGTCGAGCAAAGGGATCACTTATTCGCCTTTTGCGGGCTACTGGTCGGGGCGCATAGTCGGCTACCGCCGCCTCACGCCCGAGGCCGCTGCCGCCCTAAAGGCTGAACTTAAGGGTAACAAAGAAGGCTTTAACGACGACGATCAAGATCCCGAGTAGAAAAACTTTTTCTCGAGTAAACAAAGCCCGATGCGCGCAGTACGCGAACATCGGGCTTTTTCTTTATTCGCACGGACCCTAGATCACGAATCCCGGCTTGGCCGCATGATCTTTGCATTCGTAAATGACCGCGATCTTGTCGATCGCGACGTATGCCACTCGTTCCTCGTCGTCCCTCAAATACAGGACACCTGATTTAACGTCCACAACATCGCCGCGAAACGCCGCACTCGTCGAGCACGATACGTCGATCTTCTTGCCCAGAAGGTGTTTTAGTAATTCTTCCATAATGACCTTATAGTTTTCCTGAAAGTTGCAATTCGCGACCGCTCCGAGCCCATTTGCTGATTCGCGGCAGTTCATTTTTCGTCGCGATGACCAGCGTCTTCGCGGAATAGGCGAGGGCCGCGGCTATAGCGGCGATATCGAGCGTTGGTTCATCGGGCTCCGCCGATCTTTTTCGCTCGTTGAATCTCGTAATAAATCCGGTATCGAGCCGCCCCTCGATGAACTCCCCATCCCGCATTACATCGCGAAAGAACGGCAGCGTCGTCTTAATGCCGCCCACCTCGTATTCCGCGAGGGCTCGGCGCATGCGGTCGATCGCCTCGGCACGGTCGCGCCCGTGAACGGCGAATTTCGAGATCATCGGGTCATAATAGATCGATACCTCAGCTCCCTCGTAGACACCGCCATCGTCACGAACGCCCGGGCCCTGCGGGACGCGAAGCCGCGTGATCCGGCCCGGCGATGGCATGAAATTCTCGTCCGGGTCCTCAGCGTAGATCCGGCATTCGATCGCGTGGCCGTTGATCTCTACGTCGTCTTGGCTGAACGACAGCGGCTCGCCCCACGCTACGCGGATCTGTTCGCGGACGAGGTCGACGCCAGTCACAAGCTCGGTTACCGGATGCTCGACCTGCAGCCGCGTGTTCATCTCTAGGAAATAGAATGACTTGTCGACATCCGATACAAGGAATTCGACCGTGCCCGCACCGACGTAATTGACGGCAGCGGCGACCTTAACCGCGCATGCGCCCATGTCGACTCGGAGTTCGGCCGAGTTGATCGGCGACGGCGCCTCCTCAATGACCTTCTGATGGCGTCGCTGGATGGAGCATTCGCGCTCCCCGAGGTGCACATGATTGCCCTGTTTGTCGGAGAAAACCTGTATCTCTATATGTCGCGGCCGCTCGACCGCCTTCTCGATATAGACGGCATCGTCGCCAAAGCTGGCCATCGCCTCGGACTGGGCGTTTTCGAGGGCGGACTTTAGCTCGGTCTCGTCCGCAACCAGACGCATTCCCTTGCCGCCGCCACCCGCGGAGGCCTTGAGCATCACGGGATAGCCGAATTTCGCGGCGACTTTCTTGGCGTCGTCAATCGAGGTCAATGGCTCAGTCGTCCCCGGAACGACCGGAACGCCGGCTTCGATCGCGATCTTGCGGGCCGAGATCTTGCCGCCCATCCCTTCCATAGCCTCGGGCGGCGGACCAATGAAAACGATCCCTGCAGCCACTACCGCACGCACAAATTCAGCGTTCTCGGACAAAAATCCATAGCCGGGATGGATTGCCTCCGCGCCGCTCTGCTTTGCGACCTCAATGATCTTTTCCCAGCAAAGATAGCTCTCCGCCGATGGCGACGGCCCGATTGCGTACGCCTCGTCCGCCAACCGCACATGCAGCGCGTCAGCGTCAGCGTCGGAGTAGACCGCGACCGTGCCGATCTTCATCTCACGACACGCTCGGATCACGCGGCACGCGATCTCGCCCCGGTTGGCTATGAGAATTTTCTTGAACATCTACTCAACGATCGCGTTTCCTTGGTTTCTTGTATCGTATCTAATGCCGACGTTTGCTCCGGGAGCATACTTTGCCGCTTGCTTTTGTTGTTCCGCCGTCAACACCTCGTACGCCTCAAAATCGACGCCGTTCAAAGTGTAAAGAAAGTGAACCGTAGCCTCACCCGCCTCATTCACGCCCGCATCGAGTATCACCCCGTCGGTGATGCGGCCGTGCGCCATGAGTTGCCTGCGCCGGGCCTCAGGGTCAAAGGGCTTACGGCCCAAGATCTTGTCGAGAATACCCATCCCCTAATCTACGATCAGCGCCGGCTTTTTGTACCGCGCCCTCAGCCTGTTCACGGCCGACAAGATAGCCGGTCGGCCGATCATCTTTGCCTCGACAACCCGCTTCCCCGGAATATCGGTGAGCATTACGCCAATAAAGATCGTCAACAGACCCGGACCCGGCACGCCCGGAACCGACAGAATTATGCCCGTGATGATAACGAGCACGCCGATGATGTTCTTGATAACGATACCTGCGGTTCTGAGGACCGGGTGACGATCGGACAAAAAATGATGCTCATAATCCGACCGGAAATAATTTTCAGGCATCTTGATGAGGATGATGCTCACGATGACGTAGCTTAAAACAAAGCCCGCGATGATCACGGCGGTGCCTGCGATCACGCTGGCCCAGCTCAGCGAGTGCCAATAGAGGGAAATACGCTCGATCATCAGGCGTCACCGTCCATCGCCCGCAGTTTTGAGCGGATGTAGATCATCCTTTGAATGAGGGTCCAGACGGAGCCGATCGCGAGCACCCAGAGCACCTGCGGCATGCGGTTAGCGAACCAGTTTGTCGAGCTCCAATTCCACGTAGACAACGCTCCGATGATAAGCAGGACGACACGCTCGGGTCGCTGCAAAAAGCCGACGTTCGCTTTTACGCCGAGGCCCTCGCTTCGGGCCGTCGTATAGCTTACGAGGACCGACGCGATCATTCCGACGCCACCGAGAAAGACGTTCATTGTCGAATGATGGTCAGTCAATCTCGCGTAAAAGACCATGATGCCAAGGAAGCAACCCATGTCTGACAGGCGGTCGAGCGTCGAGTCGAGAAAACCGCCGTACTTCGTAACGCGTCCCGTGAGCCGAGCGACGTTGCCGTCGAGCATGTCGAAGAGATTTGCGACGATGAGCACGATGCCCGCCCACCAGAAATAACCGAATCCGAAAAGGACGCCGCATCCGAGATTGATGACAACGCCGATCGTCGTGAGAATGTTAGGCGGAACTCCGAACGAAGCGAGACCGCGGACCATCGAGTTGATGATACGCATTGCGCCGCGGCCGATGCTTGCTCCGACTTCCAGCATTTATTCGCGATCGTGTATCGTCGTAAGCCGGCTGATCTCGAAATTACGAAAACCTGTCGGGGTTTTTACCTTAACCTCGTCACCCTCTTCTTTGCCCATCAACGCCTGGCCGATCGGTGAGACGGTCGAGATCAAACCATTGTCCGGGTCGCTCTCCTCCGAGGTGACAAGGCGATATTTGATCTTCTCGTCCTTGTCGAGGTCGAAAAGAACGACATCGGATCCATATGCTATGCGGTCTGTCGGGATCTTTGAGATATCGATCGAATCGACCTCCATCAACCGCTGATGCAGCATACTGATGCGTGCCTGGACCATGGATTGCCGTTCTTTCGCCGCCTTGTACTCGGCATTCTCACTCAGATCGCCAAACTCGCGAGCGTGCTGGATGATCTTCGGTATCTTGTGATTCAGCTCGTGCTCCAGCTCCGCAATCTGCGTTTGCAGCTTCTTTTTGATATCTTCCATAAACCTTATACCCTTGCCTCAAACGCCCCAGGCTCAGCGTGTTTGGCATCTCGCGGTGCGGCAAACGAGATACCGATGTCGCGGGCCGTCCGCACAAGCTGTCCGTCGATCGGAACCGTCTTGATATTCGCACACGCCTCCGACAGCGGTGCAGTAACGATCTCACCAGCCTGCAGTGCGACCATCTTGCCTGTCTCGCCGCTCGCGAGAGCACGCACGGCGCATGCTCCAAAATTGGTCCCCAGCATCCGGTCGAAGGCGTTCGGACTGCCGCCACGTTGCAGATGGCCGAGCACCACGCAGCGAGATTCCTTGCCGGTCATCCGCTCGACGATACCGCGAATGTAGGGCCCGACGCCGCCCAGCCGCAGGCTTTCGGCGTCCTGATACATCTGGTCCTTACCCTCCTCGCGCGCACCCTCGGCGACGACGATATTTGTAAATCGTGACCCCGAAGCCTCGCGTTCCCTGACCTTACGCACGATCGACTCGAAAGAATATGGGATCTCAGGGATCAGGATAATGTCCGCGCTGCCGGCAAGGCCCGCATGCAAGGCGATCCAGCCGGTGTTGCGGCCCATCACCTCGAGGATCATCACGCGATCGTGCGACGCGGCGGTCGTGTGCAGACGGTCGAGGGCTTCGGTCGCGATGTCGATCGCTGTCATAAAGCCGAACGTCAGCTCGGTCGACGCGAGATCGTTATCTATCGTCTTTGGAACGCCGATCACCGGGAAGCCGCGTTTGTGAAACTGTTCGGCGATGGCAAGCGTGCCCTCACCACCGATAGCCACGAGCGCCTCAATTCCGAGTATGTCGAGGTTAGCCAGGGCCTCGCCGATCGGGAGCTCGGGGAAGGTCGCGAAGCCATCCACCATTTTGACAAAGCTGCCACGGTTTCGCGTGCCGAGGATCGTGCCGCCACGCGGGAGGATGCCGCTGACGGACTTTGTCGTCAATTTGCGCGTGTGTGTATCACCGAGAATGCCCTCAAAGCTGTCCTCGATACCGATGCAGTTCATCCCGTATTCGCCGATCGCGGTCCGGACGATCGCCCGAATTGCCGCGTTCAGCCCGGGGGCGTCGCCGCCGCCGGTGAGGATGCCTATCTGCTTGTACATAGAAAAAATAAAACGCCTTAGGCGTGTATAGCCTTATTTTACTTTACGCAGCAAAATTGGGGAAATTTCTACTTGAAAGGGTCGGTGTCGAGGCGGGCGACAAGGCCGCTTGCCTGCGGCATGACCTCGATCGCTTTGAGGACCTGCGGATCGGTCTCGAGCAACGCCTGGACGCCTGCCTCGGTGGAGTAATTCGCGGTCGCCATTTCCTCGCGGAGCCGGGTGCGGGCGTAATCGGCCTGGGTGCTAATATTGTCGGCTGTTAGGCCGCTCTTGGCATCGGCCGATGCAAAGGTTTTGAATGCGTCGAACAACCGGTCCGTAGCAGCGAATTCGTTTGGTTGCAGGATCTCCTTGAAGCTCTGCTTATCGGCACGCAGATTCTCAAACCCAGCGATCTTGCCGGCAACGAGCTGCCGCGTGAAGAAGAATGCCGCCTCGTTGATGCGGCCCTTTAGAGGATTAATGGTTTGCGCGGGAGCTACGACGTCGGGCTCGATGCCGCGTCCTCCAAAAAGCGTGCGCCCATTGGCGGCCGTGACGGGGCTGCCAGCTGGCTTGGGTTTTACCTCAAGGCCGGCGTTGTCGGGCGAATCCTCGCCATGAGTGTAGTAATCGTAAATCGAGCCGCTTGAATAATCACGCTGAAGCGAACGGCCAAAAGGTGTGTAGTATCTTGCCGTTGTCAGCGTTAATCCCGTCCCATAAGGCAGGCGAAAAACCCGCTGTACGAGACCCTTGCCAAAGCTGTCGCTGCCGACGATCAGTCCGCGATCGTAGTCCTGTATGGCGCCGGCGACGATCTCAGATGCCGAGGCCGACCCGCCGTTTATCATGACTACGAGCGGGAAATTCTCCGTCGAGCCACCCGTCGCTTTCAGATCGCGAAAAGCACCGTCGCGCGAACCCTTTACCGCGACAACCGTCTGACCAACGGGTACGAACTTGCTCACAACTGCCACGGCTTCCTCAAGAATTCCGCCGGGATTACCACGCAGGTCGAGGATGAGGCTCTTCATCCCGCGTTTCTTAAGCTCGGCGATCGACTCGGACAATTCATCGCCCGTCGTTTGCTGAAATCCGCCGGTGAGGCCGACATAGCCGATGTTATTCGGCAGCATGAAATAGTTGCGGATCGATGGCAGAGGCACGCCACCGCGAACGATATCGAGCTCGACTGGAGCCGTGCTGCCAACGCGCTCGACCTGGATCTTGACCGTGGTGCCGCGCTCGCCGCGGACATTCTTTGAAACCTCGGGGCTTGTCCAGTCTTTTGCGTCCTTTCCATCGACGGTCAGGAATCTGTCACCGTAATGCAGTCCGGCCTTATCCGCCGGTGTGCCCGGCACGATGGACTGAACATAAACACCATCTCGATGCTGCAGAATCGAGACGCCAATGCCGTAAAACTGCGATGACTGCTCCTGATCAAGTTTATTCAGTTCCTCGCGGGTAAAGAACGATGAATGCGGATCAAGCGTCCACAACATCGCCTGCATCGAGCTATCCGTGACCTTTTCGTGATCTATCGCGCCGGTGTAATTGTCGTCGATGACCTTGAGGGCTTCTTTGTAATCTGAAATGACGCGGTCCGGCGTAACGTCATTCCCGGCTGCAGTGCGCGAGGGCATGCGGCCAAAAAGCCCGCCAATCACGGCACCGAGAGCCACCAGAACTACCGCGAAAAGAGTGAACTTCTTACCCATAGAAAATGCTCGAAAGCCCGTCGTTACTATACCACAGCAAACCTTCGCGTAGATCCGCCCGCTTCAAAGACCGTGACTGAGAATCCTAAATTTACAATTGCATTGCAAGTATTTATCATTAGCCATTTGCCGTGAAGCCTGACATTTCCATCGTCATCCCCGCCTACAACGAGAGCGACCGCCTCGGGGCTCCGCTGCGCAAGATTCTTGCGTACTTGTCCGAGTCTGGGACAAACGGCGAGGTCATCGTTGTCGACGACGGCTCGTCGGACGATACTGCTGAGGTCGCGAAGGCGGCACTTGCCGAGTTTCCCGCCGTCGCGTCCCAAGTAGTGAGATACGATGCAAACCGCGGTAAAGGTTTCGCGATCAAGACCGGACTTGAGGCATCAAAGGCAGATATTGCACTATTCACCGACGCTGATCTGTCGTCGCCGATCGAGGAGATGCCAAAGCTCTTAGACCCGATACGATCCGGCGAATTCGATGTCACATTTGGCTCGCGTGCCCTCGATCGCAGCCTTATCGGAACGCACCAGCCGTGGCGCCGTGAACAGGGCGGACGCGTCGTCAACCTGATCATCCGCACACTATCGGGCCTCGACTTCGCCGATACTCAATGCGGGTTTAAAGCGTTCAATATGCTCAAATTCCGGCCGCTGCTGGATTTGATGCAGATCGATCGTTTTGGATTCGACGCGGAGTTCCTCTTTGTGGCGAAACATAACGGGCTGCGGCTCGCGGAAATACCTGTTCGCTGGAACGATGTCGCCGGGTCGAAGGTAAGCGCGATCCGCGACACGCGACGAATGATCAGCGAACTAATGACGGTCCGCCGCTCCGCCCGCCAGGGAAAATACGATCTCAGCAACGAATGACACGAATCGCGGTCCTTCCTATTCGTGTCATTCGTGGCTAAAATCCCGTTATGACCGCAAGACTCAACGTCAACATCGATCATGTCGCCACAGTTCGCGAGGCCCGCAAAACGATCGAGCCGAGCGTTCTCGATGCGGCTGCGATCTGCGAAAAGGCAGGGGCTCACGGTATCACGGTGCACATTCGCGGCGACCGTCGTCATATACAGGACCACGACATCGAGGAATTACGCGACGCGGTGACGACCTATCTCAACGTCGAGATGGCCGCGACTGATGAGATGACCGCCATCGCTGCGCGGATCAAACCTGAAGCCGTTTCGCTCGTGCCCGAAAACGCCAACGAGATAACGACCGAGGGCGGACTCGACGTCGTCGGCAACTTTGACGCGGTCAGCAAAGCCGCCACGGCACTCACGGATGTGGGCATCATCGTTAGCACCTTTATCGATCCGGACATTGCCCAGATCGATGCTGCAAAGCGCGCCGGTGCCGCGCAGATCGAGATCTGCACCGCGGAATACGCCGAGCTAACCTGGGCCGACGGCGCGAACTCGTCCGAGCTCCGCGCAAGTGCCGACGCCGAGATCTTACGCATCCGCTCCGCCGCCCAACACGCACAGTCGATCGGTCTCGTAGTCGCGGCCGGTCACGGCCTGACCACAGCAAATGTCGGGGCACTCGCCGCAATTCCTGAGATCACGGAATTCAACATCGGCCACCACATAATCTCGCGATCGATCTTCATCGGCCTTGACGCCGCGGTCCGCGAGATGGTCGCCGCCATCGGCCAATAGATACAACCTTTCGTTTCTGTGCAAACTCTGTATAGGTAATACGTTCTATACGTAAAGGAGAGTTGTATGCAGACGCAAAGGCTATGCCCGCTGCTCGCCATCCTGCTGATCCCGGGATGGGTGTTCGCGCAGGCAAATACGGACGCCGCAAAGGAAAAACAGGCACGGTTGATCAGCCTGGCTGACGACGTGATTGCCGAGATCCCCAATCTGAGGCTCGCTGAGAATCGTGCTTACGCCTACGCACAGGCCGGACGAGTTGTTTTTGATCGGGACCAGAAACGCGGACACAGCCTGTACCAGTCAGCCGGGACCGAACTGCTCGCCGCTTCGGACGCCAGCGATGCAAGACCGGCGACGAGCCCTTACCGTGACCGATCGGGCAGCAATAACCTTCGCCAGCAGATCCTCAACACTATCGGCGAAAAGGACGCTTCGTTTGCGCTCGATCTTCTAGTCCGGACGCGCCCACCCGAGGTGGTTAAGGCGATGACTACCTCCAAGGAACGGTCAGCAAAGATCAGCGACTACAATCAGAACTCGACCTATCTCATCCAAAACGAGACATATCTCGAACAGAATCTGTACCGTCTCGCCGCCGAGCAGGACCCTGACCGGGCCGTGGTGATCCTTAGGACGGCTCTCAGCAAGTCGCTGTCGACTGAAACGTACAATCAGCTTGAGCGACTCGCCGAAAAGGACCTGTCTGCCGCCGCCGAAATGTCATCGCAGGTGGTAAAGAAAGTGATCAACGAGAGTTTTGTCAGGGATGGACAGCCTGTCTATGCGAACGTTCAGCTTACAACGCAGATTCTTAGCACCACCATCAACAATGACCCCGGGTCGAAACTAAAGTTTGAAGCCAACGACGTACAGGCGCTCCTGGCAAAAGCGATCTCGAGCTACTTGTCCGACCCTGCCGCAAGAGGCTACTTTGCCAGCTCACTGCCAATGTACGTTGAAAAGCTTGCGCCCGCCTTTATCCAGCAGGTCAAACTCGTCTCGGCAGACCAGCCCGGTGCTAATGCTCCGCCTGTTGAGGCCGCATACCAAAAACTGATACAGAGCGATACGCCGCCGGATCAGATGCTCGCATCGGCAAATAAATTCCCAATGAATTACCGCCGCCAGATCTACGAAACGGCCGCGAACAAACTGCTGAATCAGGGCAATGCAGATGCCGCTCGCGCTGTGCTCGCAGAGAATTTTGACGGTGAGGCCGGCGATCAGCTCCTGGCAAATTTTGATCAGCAGTATGCTGACCGGCTGATGACCCAGGCGAAGTTCGATCAGGCTGAAACCGTCATTAATGGTCTGCCTGAGTATGCTCGCAGCGGGATGCTGATCCAGCTTGCGTCGCGAGCGTTTGGAAAGGACAACAATGAGAACCGGACATACGCTATCAACCTCCTTTCAAGGGCCCGCGCACTGATCGGTGATCGTCCCGAGAACAACTACCAGATGAGCAGCATTATGTCGTTGATCTCGGCCATGGCCCAGATCGATCCGGATAGAGCGATCGGCATGTATGAGGCACTCATTCCGCAGATCAACCAGCTCGCCGAGGCATCGGCTATCGTTGTCGGATTCCAAAACGAATCCGGCGTCCGCGACGGAGAATTTGTCATGACGCAGGGTGGACCGCTGGCGATGTTTGGCGCTCATGCCGCCATGTTTGGCCAGTTCGCGAATGCCGACATCGGTCGGACCATCCATCTAATTGACAGTTTTTCACGGCCCGAGGTTCGCGTATCCCTTAAGCTGCAGACGCTTGCTAACGGCCAGACCTACGTCTCGATTCCTTTGTCGCGGCCGGTGCGTGGCAGAGGCGGCGTGATCACCTTCTAAACGACTATCCGCAAAGAATGTTGTTTACCTACCGCCTTCGAATCCGTTAAGATACGCCTTGCCGTTATCGGCGGACCCTTAACAATTTACCATGCTAAACGAAGACCTATCGGTGGATAACCTGTCGCGTCGGATCGCGTCCCTCATCGGTCCTGTACAACAGAGCTTTCGCGCGGAAAAGGGCGAGCATTATGACGAGCGTCTGATCGAGGACGCCTTGAGGTCGTGCGTAGCTCGAAAGCTGGATCATATTGAGGAAGACATGCTTGATATGTTCACCTCGCCATCGCGTGTTGAGTTTCACGAGCTTGCACATTTGCTGATGCAGCACGGCTCCGCCGCGAGCCAGGCGGTTGCGGTCGAGGAGATGGCTGCAACGGCCAAGGAGTTTGGCGACGAAACCGTATTCGTCGGGATGCGTCCGTTCTCAAAAGCTAAGTTGACGGCGATGGTCGAATACCTTGTCGGTCACGGACAGAACGTTTACAGGACTACGCTCAACAAGCTGCTTTTTTATAGCGACCTTACTAATTTTTACTTGAGCGGGCACGGGATCTCGGGGGCGATGTATCGCAATCGGCCTTACGGGCCCGTACCCGACCCCGCGGCATCGCTCGTTGACGAACTGATCGGCAACGGAGTGATCGCAGTGCATCCAAAGACGAAGGCACTTACGCCGTCAAACCCCGCCAATGCGAACGTCTTGAGCGACGAGGAGACGAGGGTCCTGGATTGGGTGACCACGAGTTACGGCGACCTGAGTGCCTCCGAGATCAGTGACGTCTCTCACCAGGAGATGGCCTACCGCTACACGCAGCCAAATGAGCCAATAGCCTACGCCTATTCAAAATTCTTCAAGCGCCTGCCGCCCGAGAGCCTGATAGGCAAATAAAAAGCAGACCAAGTCCGGAACAACAAAGGCCGCTTCGCAAGGAGCGGCCTTCTTTATTACTTGTCTATGCGCAATGCCTGAAGTGGCATTAGAGACCGCTTACATACTCTGCGATCTGCGCGATCTGAGCGGCAGTGAGCCGTCGCTTGAATGAGGGCATCTTTCCTTTGCCGTTTGTGACAAGACGAGTTGTCTTGCCGGCACTTACGCCGCCCGTAATATTATCCGCGTCAAGTTTGCGGCCGAGACGCGTCTGGGCCTTGCCGTCAGAGCCGTGGCACTTGGCACAGTTCTGTACGTAGAGAGAGCGTGGGCTAGCCATATCGTCAGAGATCGTTACAGAAGTGGCGTTGATGCGGGCCGTCAACAGAGCGAGCGGTGCAAACGCTATGAAGGCGGCAAGGGCGACTATTTTTAGTTTCGAAAGACGCCTCATTTTATCCCGGTAATGCGGTCTATTTCGCATGCTGCAGCTCGACGCGGATATATTTCACCACTTCGTTGATCTGGGCGTCGGAGAGCTTGCCGCGGAAGGCCGGCATGCCGTCGTCCTCTGAGCCCTCGGCGATGTCGTCGTAGAGCTTAGAATCGCTGCGGCTCTTCATACGGTCGCCAGTGAGATCCTTGGCGTTGATCTTTTTGCCATCAACCACCGACTCGCCGCCTTTCCCATCGTCCTTGTGGCACTGGGCACAGTTCGTCTTGTAGAGCTCGCGCGATGCCGCAAGAGCGTCGGCGACGGGCGTCG
>DASYKW010000216.1:0-26811 GCA_035995005.1 Pyrinomonadaceae bacterium | reverse complement strand
TCCAGCTGCAATTATATTTCTATGCAAACGCGCGCATCCGGGCCTTACGAGCGGCAGACGGCGGAACGGCCTTTCCTGTCGGCGAAATGGTCCAGCCATTTGGGCAGCCGGATGTAAGCACGGTCGATCAGACGGTGCATGCAAACGTGCTAGCCTATACGCCTAATGGTGACCTCCTCTGGAAGCTTTTCAACATCTTTAACAGCTCGATCAGCTTCCCTGCCTGCGATGTCGCCAACAACGGCATCCACTATGTTGTCTATCCGGGCCAACGTTTGTACGCAGTGAACCTCGACGGGTCGATCCGGTATCAGGTCGACTTCGCTGAGCCGTTTGGAAATCCTGTCGCAAGTCCGGATAACGGCACCCTTGTGATCGGAAGTGATATCAGCGGCTCCAGCAATTCGATCGTGGGATTTAACGCCTCGAATGGCGTCGAAACGTGGCGCGAGACGCTCCCGCCGGAGAACGGAGCATTCCAATTCGTGACCACGCGTGCTCGATTTACGCCCGACAGCTCAACGGCATACGTCCACACCGCAACTGCCGGAAACAGTGCGGCGGCTTTTTTGTACGCCGTTGACGCTCGACCTAACAGCGGCAATTTGCCGCCGCACGCGGTTGCGGCGGCGGATCGAACAGCTGGCCACGCACCGATCACGATACAATTCGACGGAACGGGATCCTCGGACCCTGACGGTTCGATCGCGTCTTATTTGTGGGATTTCGCCGATGGAACGACCTCTACAGAATCGCAGCCTCGCCACAACTTTTCGACTGCAGGCACGTACCGGGTCAAGCTGACCGTTACGGATAATGCGGGAGCTACTGCGGAAACATACTTGCAGGTCGAATTCACGCCCGGTGGTTGCGTGTCGAACTGTGCGCGGGTGTCGGCGATAAGGCTTATGACATGGAGGCGTCCGGCAGGGCGTCGAGTTGTCGGCACTGTCGTTGTCGCCAATGAGAACGGTCAACCGCTCGCGGGAGTGACCGTTAAAATGGTGTGGGCAGTGCCAAATCGTCCGACCGTTCCTGTGACATTGACGACCGACGCAAATGGCATTGCAACGACGACAGTATCAGGCGCGAAGGGTACGTATACGCTTTTTACTGCGTTGATAGATGCCGCAGGTTATACATTCGATGAGGGCAACAGCGTCTCGTCGAGAAGCATCACCCGCTAGGACTGGGCACAGACGATCAGAGAAGAGCGTTGGCTTTCTTTACGACATTTTCGACCGTAAAGCCGTAGTCTCGGAATACATCTTCCGCCGGGGCGGATGCTCCGAAGCGATCGACGCAAAGCATGTCGCCCTTGTCGCCGACGTATTTCGCCCAACCGAGCGAGACGCCAGCCTCGATTGCAAGACGCGCGGTCACGCGCGGCGGCAAAACTTCGTCGCGGTACTTTTGCGGCTGTGCATCAAAGAATTCCCAGCACGGCATCGATACGACCCGGGTCGGGGTGCCTTGTGACTGCATCTCCATACGTGCCTTCATTGCCAGACCGACCTCCGAGCCGGTGGCGATAAGGATCAATCGAGGACCTGCCACTTTGCCGCTCTTGGTCTCAGCCTCGGCAAGAATGTACGCGCCTTTGTGCAGGCCCTTTGCGTCGCCGAACTTCTTGCGATCAATGAGGTCGACTTTTTGACGTGACAACGCGAAAGCTGTCGGACCATTCTCGCGCTTGAGGGCCGCTCGCCATGCCTCGCGCACCTCGTGGGCGTCGCATGGGCGAATGAGGGCAAGATTCGGAATCGCGCGCATTGCCGCAAGATGCTCGACGGACTGATGCGTCGGCCCATCTTCACCAAGGCCGATCGAGTCGTGTGTGAATACGAACAACACGCGAATGTGAGACAACGCTGCAAGCCTGATCGCTGGCCGGCAATAATCCGAAAACGTCTGGAACGTTCCCCCGAACGGTATCAAGCTGCCAAAGAGCGACATGCCGTTCATCGCGGCGCCCATCGCGTGCTCGCGGATCCCGTAATGTATATTGCGATTCTCGTACGAGCCGGGCTGAATGTCGGCCGATGAATTTATGTAGGTGTTGTTCGACGGTTTTAGATCGGCAGACCCGCCGATAAGACCGGGAATGGCATCCGCGACCCCGTTGATAACCTCGCCGGAATATGCGCGCGTCGCCTTCGCCTCAACACCGTCGAATGACGGCAGGCTCTTTTCCCAACCGTCCGGAAGCGAATTAGTCCGGATGTCATGAAACGCCTTGCCCAGGTCACCGTGGGTCTTCTCGTATTTCTTTACTAGAGCATTCCACTCGCGTTCCATCTTTGAGCCGTTCGCGATCGCCTGCTTAAAGTGAGCTGCGACCTCTTTCGGGATGTAAAAGCTTTTGTTATCCGGCCAGCCGAGATTTCGCTTTGTCTCTTGTACGGCATCAGTCCCGGGTGCGTCAGAGTGGGCTTTGCTGGTCCCCTGCTTGGGCATTCCATAGCCGATGATCGTGTGAACGCGAATGATCGACGGGCGGTCCCTGACGCGTTGGGCCTCCTTAACGGCCTTTTCGATCGCGATCAGGTCGTTGCCGTCGAGCACTTCCTGGACATGCCAGCCGGCGGCCTCAAATCGCTTCGTCCGATCCTCGGTAAATGCGAGATCCGTGGAGCCGTCGATCGTGATCTGATTATCATCGTAAAGGTAAATGAGATTGCCAAGCTGCAAGTGTCCGGCGAGCGAAGCCGACTCGTAACTCACGCCTTCCATCAGGTCACCGTCAGAGCATATGCAGTAGATGTAATTATCGACGATTGGAAATCCGCGTTTGTTGAATTTTGCCGCGAGATGCGCCTGTGCGATGCCCATGCCGACACCGTTTGCAAACCCCTGTCCCAGCGGACCCGTCGTTATCTCAACGCCGGGCGTGAGGATGTTTTCGGGATGGCCGGGTGTTTTGGAATGCAGTTGGCGAAAGCGCTTGATCTCATCCATCGACAGCCCATAGCCGGTCAGGTGCAGGAGAGAATAGATCAGCATCGAGCCATGTCCGGCGCTCAGCAAAAAACGGTCTCGGCCGAACCATTTTGGATTTCGCGGATTGTGCCGCAAAAACTTTGTCCAGAGCACATACGCTGCCGGTGCCATGCCCAATGGCAGGCCCGGATGACCCGAATTCGCCTTTTGGATGGCGTCGAGCGAGAGCATGCGAATGGTGTTGATGCAAAGCTGATCGAGGTTGGTCTTCGCTGTCATTGTCGTTTTGTCGGGGCTCAAGTTGATAGCTTGTCAGCTTATTCTTCGGCGGTCAAATCGCCGCCCTTGAGACGATTTGCAGCGACAAATATGGCGGCTGCAAGACATACCGCGGCCCACGTCGGGGCCCCGAGGGTCCAAAACGCATTGCCCAGAAAGTCGCCGACATAGACCTTTAAGGTCAGTGTCGAGAGGACAAACGCCGCGATCAAGAAAGCGTAAAACGGCTTGCCGTTTAGCCTCAAATGGATCCAGACGTAACTGGCATAGGCGTACGCTGGAAGCAACATCAGGAAATGCGGCCGCTCCGCGATCGGTATCATTACCGGCGCCAGGCAAAACGCGAGAGCGACGCCGCCAAAATAAGAGACGAGAGGCCGCCGTGATCCATAAAGATATGCGTAAATGCCGAGCCAGCCCAGTGTCAAAATGGCGACCGCTGGCCCGGCCCACCGCAGGACAGATCCGTCGATCGTCGCGATATTCACACTGTAGCTGACGCCGTTCGAGACAAACGCGGGGATGTCACTAAACAGTCGAAAGAGAACTGCGGCGAGAGAAGTATTGCCTGCGAAGCCAGACCTGTGCGACACAAGATCCCCGTTAAATGCAATGGTCGAGAGCCAGTAACTCGTGTAATCGAGATCGCGCAAAATGCCGACAAAAAGTGCCGGCAACAGGATGCCAATCGCTAAGGCCAACGCTGCACCAACGACGGGTCGGAAGCGTCTTGTAAAAAGGTGATATGCGATCACCGGAGCGTTTAGGAGCTTTGCGACAAATGCCAGCCCCAGCAGAATGCCGCTCTTGAGCTGGCTGTCACGCAGCCCGAGTCGTATGGCGAAGACCGTCGTGGCCAAAATAAGGCAATTCACCTGGCCGTTACCGATCTCGGAGCTAATCGCGTCAAAGCAAAAGATGATAGGCAGCAAATGAAGCGCCCACTTTTCAAACGCGCTCAAATGCGAATACCTCTCGCCCGCGAGCAGCTTGATCCAGGCGTGCAGGCTCCAACCGATCAGGAGAATCGAGGCGAGCGTCCATGCTATGCCCGCGACCTGCTCAGCCACGAATGTGAACGGAACGAAAAGGACCGCTATAAATGGCAGGTAGAGATAATAGGCACCCGTCGGCGACGGGCTTGAATAAATGTCGATGCCGAAGGTAATGCGACGCGCGGCGTTCAGCAGGACGTAGAGGTCGAGATCTCGTGTGAGAGCTTTCTTTATCGCGAGGGCGATGAGGATCGCGGCAACGAGCAAAACGACCACGGCGATGATAGTCCGAACGCGACGACTTTCAAGTATCTTGCGTTCGATCGCGTCGCGGATGTTGCTCATCGCTCCTCGGTGAGTCCGAGAACGAACTTTACAGCCCCGACCGATGCTGCTTCTGTCACGCCGCTCATCTCCATGTCGCGGCCGAGCGCACGGGCAATCATCTCGACCCACAGCGGCGAAGCGCTCAGGGCACCGCCCGATGCGACTATGGTTTCGATCTTTGCGACTTTTTCAAGACGGGCGTGGATCTCGGTGAGCCGTTCGGCTACGGCCTCCATCGCGGCTTTAATGATATCGACGCCGTCAGTCGAAACAGTGAGACCGACGAGCTCGCCGCGCGCGTCCTCGCGATAACCGGTGCTTCGCTCCCCGTGAAAAAAGGGTTGTACTCGGACCGAGCTTGACGTCGCCAAACGTTCGCGTATTTGATGGTCAAAATCGATGGGCAGCCTGAAATTCTTGCGGCACCAATCATAAAGATTCCCGCCATCCGACAGCGCACCACCAAGAATGACGCGGCTCTCGTCGATGCGGTAGCACCAGAGTCCGGTCGGGATGCGCTTTGGCGGATCACCATTCCATCCGACCCGCACAGCGGCGGATGTGCCTACCATGAGACTTGCTCTTTTCTTATTAACCGGGCCCGAACCAATGTGGTCGGCCGCACCATCGGCGATCGCTGGAAAAAATGCTGCGCGTTTCAGCTGAGGCCAGCGTTTTAAAGTATTTTTTGTGAATTGAAACGAAACACCGGAGCGAGCCACTGCGGGCAGGTTCGAGGCCCTCACTTTTAGATAACGCAAGAGCTCTGCATCCCATTTCGTCTCGCGAATGTCGTAAATACCGGTACCCGAGGCCATCGATATCGAGGTCACCGCTTCGCCGACGAGATGCATGGCAAGGTAATCGCTGAAGGCGAGCCATTTCGCAGTTTTTGTAAAGACGGCGGGCCGCTCATTGCGCAACCAAAGCAGTTTTGCCGGCCAAAAACTCGAATGAAAATGAGCTCCAGTGCGGTTATGCACAGCATCCTCGGCGAAGCGCTCTTTTAGAAGGCTTGAGTATTTGCCGCTGCGAGTGTCGGCCCAGCCCATCACGGCCGTAGTCGGCCGGTCCCCAGCATCAACACCGACGAGACTATGCCAAAAAGCGCACATTGCGACATGCGTGATCTCGATCTTTCGCGTTACCATCTTCGCCAGGAGCTCGTCGATAACTGCACAAATTGTGTCGAATGCCACCGCCGCGTCCATTTCGGACCCGCCATCGGATGTCGCTTTAAATGTCCATTGCCGGCTGACGCTCGATCGGGCAATGGGATAAGCCGAGTGATCGTAGAGCCCCGCGCGAACGCTCGATGAGCCGATGTCGAGAGCGAGGATGCAGGCCTTGTTCAAGATAGGATGAGAGACGAAATATCAGGGCACGGGCTAGCGGTCGGCATTTTTCTCGCCGCCGATCGTCTTTTTCATCCACCAGCGAGTGCCGACGAAGAGAAAGCGATAGTCCTTAAGAAACTCGGGCGGCTTGCCCTCAAAGTAGTGCCCGATGAATTGCAGGATCCAGCCGATGACAAAAAGGCCAAGCGCGATACGCCAAAGGCCGAATACAAAAAATGACGGGATCACGAGCACGAGCGAGATCACGATCAACGGAATGCCGATGGTGTGAGTTAGCTTGTTTATCGGGTGCTGATGGCTTTCGGAATACTCATCGATCCACTCGTCCCAGCTTCGTCCGCCCATCATAATGTTGGCCTCCGGTTTGGCGAATATCTTACACCAGTTTTGTACGGCTTCGCGTTAGAAACCTCGCGTTCAACCCGCCGCCCAGCTCGCGTCTGGTCTCGATCTCGAAACCATCGAGAAAATTCGCAGGCATGAATGTGTCCGCATCCGCCACATCTATCGGGACATCGGTCACGATCCATTTGTTGATATCCCCTGCAAATGCATTGAAGACCTCCGCACCGCCGATTACATACAGGTCAGTTTCAAGCTTGGCCGCAACCGCGAGGGCCGCGCCCTTCGAATCAACAAGCCTCACCTCGTCGGGCACCTTTATGTCACCGCGACGAGAGAGAACGATGTTCAATCGCCCCGGCAGCGGCTTGCCAATTGAGCGCCACGTGTTGGCTCCCATTAGTACCGCGTGACCGATCGTCATCTCCTTAAAGAACTTGAGATCGGCGCCGTAATGCCACGGCAATTTTCCATCTTTCCCGATTGCGAAGTTTTTTGCGATTGCCACTATGCCAATGACCACAGAGAGATTTTCGGCGCCAACACGCACAGATGCAAAGAACGGATTTAAACATTGAGCCGCGAGCCTTGGTAAACGGCTATCTCGGAACCCTTCGCGAGCAGCACGGAATATGGCTTTTGAGTGGTGAGAAACGCGAACTCATCTCCATAAGTCGCGCCGAAATCGACATCGATCTTAGGATCGTCCGCGGAGAAAAGCTTCCATTTCGGATGCTCGACCTTGTATTCGTCGACGCACCCGCTGCCGCGGTCCGTATAGCCCCAGTAATGTTCGATAATGAATTCGCCGTGCGATCCGGCACCTGGAACGCCGTGGCTCTGGCCGACTGTTACGCCAAGTCGATTCGAGACGGCGCCCTTGCTCCAGTCGTAACCGACCAGCGAATTGTTGCGTGCGTGTCCCATGTTCCAAGACTCGTATGGCTCGCCATAAAGAGTTCGGGCGACCGTCGCGATCGCCCATCGCGGGACGATCTCCTTGATAAAACAGACCGCCCGACGCGTCTCGTCTTCAACTTCCCGTCGGACGTAGAATCGAAGGTTCACCTCTTCAAAATTCACGTGAAATGGGATCGGTATTCCGAGCACGCGCGTGTCGAGAAACATAAAGCCCACGAGACTTACGAAACATCTGTCGTCATCGAGATCGAGCTCAGTGCCCGCGGGCACTCGCGACGCGAACACCGACGGGTCGACCTCGTAATTGACCATGACCAGGTCCTGCCAGCGTGCGGTAAGGAATTTGAGCATTAGACGATGATCCGCTTGTCGCCTGACCGGCTGGTGATGCGTTGGCTATCAAGATATTCGAGCAGGGGGATCGCGTACTTGCGCGAAACGCCGACAAGCTCCTTGAACTTAGGCACGTCGATCAGGCGTTCGCTGCTCGCATCGGCATAGGCCTTGAGCCGCCGCACGACGTCATCGATCGCTTCACTAGAGAAGTAAAACTCGTCCGTGACTTTCACGACCCGCAGATCTGTAATTAGTAGCTGAAAAAGCTTGCGTACCTCGGTTGTTCCAAGACCGCTTTCGTTTGCGGCCTCGACAAGAGCGTCATTGAGCCGCGGCACCTCGAGTCGTGATCGCTCATACAGGGCAAGCAGATGATCCGACGCGTTTTGTTCCTCGGGCGACAACTGTGTTCCGAACGAAGCAAGCTGAATAACGTCACCTGCGATCACGACCTTGCCTTCTGACGCGAGAGAGTTAAGGACCGCATCGAAGACCTCAATGGGCACATTGCATGCGGCGTAGCTGAGTCCTGCGCGTGTGATCCCGCGCTCAAGTGGGCGGGCGGCATGAAACTCGGTGATCGCTGACACCAACTTCTGTCTTATCGCGCCAAAAGCCTCGGCAGCGAGGTATCGGCCCTTAGCGTTGACTAAGGTTTGTTTCGCGGTTGCGCCGTTTAAGGCTGAGTCGAGAACAGTGTTATTGAGTCCCGTTCTCGCCCCGATCTCGCTCCCCAAAAGCCCTTGCTTTGAGGTCCGGATGAACGTCGTCACCCATTTTTCCGAGTC
The DNA here is from genome assembly GCA_035995005.1 of Pyrinomonadaceae bacterium. Lineage (GTDB taxonomy): Bacteria > Acidobacteriota > Blastocatellia > Pyrinomonadales > Pyrinomonadaceae > OLB17. Next base: position 18,525 of record DASYKW010000216.1, on the reverse strand, counting down.
GTCCCGGCACGCCAGCAGATCGTGAAGAAGTGACCTTGCAAGCTCCACATCGCGACGACGATGCTTAGCCGGACCAATATCGATGACGACTCCCCCGCCAATGGTCATCTCGGGCGAATAGGCACGCAAGATAAATCGCTGGCCGGGGAAAGCTGCGACGGGAGTCTCAAGCCGTAGTTGAACGAGATCGGTGTCGCCGGCCGCGATCTCGTAGGCGGGATTTAGGACCTGGACGCGGGCCAGCACCTCGGCTGTCCCGATGTGGACGCGGACACGCTGCCGTGAACGCAGCGGCGTTGAGGCGGCGATCACTTCAACTTCGCAGTCGAGAAGCGGCGTCGGCACGAGGGTCTCTTTCCCGGTAAGCACGTCTCCGCGAGAGATCTCGTCTCGCTCGATGCCCGAGAGATTAACCGCAACTCGACGACCGGCGACAACACTTCCTTCATCTCTACCGTGCGACTGCAGTCCGCGGACACGAACGCGACGATCCGCGGGCAAGAGCACGAGCTCGTCACCATCGGAGATCGCACCCGACGCAAGAGTCCCGGTAACAACGGTTCCGAATCCTTTTACCGAGAAACTACGGTCGATCGGCAGGAAGGTAACTTGCCTGTTTGAACGACCGCTAACCCCGACCGCGGCTGACATGAGTGCGTCCTTTAATGCCTCGATTCCTTTACCGGTTTTAACGCTGACTGGGAGGATCCCAGCACTTTGCAGAAAAGAACCCGCGACGAGCTCCCTCACCTCGCCCTTGGCAAGCTCGAGTGTCTCCGGGGCCACGAGATCGCATTTCGTGATCGCGATCACACCTTGTCCAAGACCAAGCAAGCGACAGATCTCAAAATGCTCGCGGGTTTGCGGCATCACTCCCTCGCCAGCGGCGACAACGAGAAGTACGATGTCTACCCCGGACGCTCCAGCGAGCATATTTCGCACAAATCGCTCATGCCCGGGCACATCTACAAATGCGAAGTGCGTATCCCCGACACTCATTTCTGCAAAGCCGAGATCGATGGTGATCCCGCGGCGCTTCTCCTCCGGCAGGCGGTCGGTATCGATCCCTGTTAGGGCGCCGACGAGCGCCGTCTTACCGTGATCGATGTGCCCAGCTGTGCCGACGATCACCTCCATGCTTTTAGAGAAAGTATGCGAGGGCCGACGGCGGGATCAACGTGATGGCGAAAACCACCAGCGTCGCGATGAGAGAAAAGATCCACGCCGATCTGCCTGATCGAATGCTAAAGGCTCCGAGAAAGACGCGCTTTGTGAGAAACAGGACGACAAGTGGGACGAGCCCCAATGCCACAGCTCCTGGACCGAGCCATCCTTCGCCACCCTCGGAGCCGCGGCCCGCCGGGCCCATAACGATCATGAACATCACAAAAAAGATCACCAGATCGATGCCTCCCCCAACGATTGCGCCTATCATATCCGTCACGACTACGAAGCCCGTAGCCTTACCGCTGGTCGTCCAGCCCGAGCGAATCAGCCACAGGACCTCGGCGATGATCGACATCAAAAAAAGAAAAACCCAACTGCCAAAGACGATCCATTCCTTTGTGACACCGCTCATTTATTTGTCTTCTCCCTCATATTGTTCGAGTTTTCGATAAAGGGTCTTTCGACCGATGTTGAGCAGGCGCGCCGCCTGGGACTTATCGCCGCCAGTGTAATCCAGTGTTGCCTCGATGACGCGTTTCTCGATCTCGTCCATGCTTGACGGGAAGTCGATCGCGAGTCCCTGGCCATTTGCCGCACGCGCCTCACGCGCGTGCGAAAAGCCGCCATTTGCGGCGCTGCCGATGGCGTCCGGAAGGTCGTCAAGCTCGATCTGCCGGCCCGACGCGATGATCACGGCCCGCTCGATGGCATTCTCAAGCTCACGGACGTTGCCGGGCCAATTGTAATTGACGAGGGCACGCATCGCCTCCTTGGAAATCCCCGAAACAAAGCGGCCGGTCTTCTCCTTGTAGCTGTCGAGAAAATGGATGACAAGCACGTGTATGTCCTCGACTCGTGTCCGCAGCGGCGGCAGGGAGATCGGGAACACCGACAATCGATAGTAAAGGTCGCGGCGGAATCCACCTTCTTCGATCGCCTTTTCGAGGTCGATATTTGTTGCAGCGATGACGCGAACGTCGGTTTTGAGAACTTGCTTGCCGCCTACGCGGGTAAATTCACCATCCTGCAGCACCCGAAGCAGGCGAACTTGTGCCGATGGCGACATCTCGCCGATCTCATCAAGGAAGAGCGTCCCGCCATTTGCCTCTTCGAAGCGTCCCATTCGCTGCGAGCGTGCGTCCGTAAACGCTCCCTTCTCGTGACCAAAAAGCTCGCTCTCGAGCAGCGTCTCCGGAATGGCTCCGCAGTTGATCTTGATAAAAGGCTTTTGCTCTCGTCCCGAATTGTAATGGATGAGATTTGCGATCAGCTCCTTGCCGGTGCCGGATTCGCCGGTAACAAGGACGGTCGTGCTCGTGTCGGCGACGTTCAGCGCAAGCTCGACGGCGCGTCTGATGGTCGGGGCCTGACCGATGATCTCACTTTGACGCTGATGCAACTTGCTCCTGAGCCGCATGACCTCGGCTGAGAGCTGGTCGCGCTCAAGCGCGGTGCCGATCTGATCGGCGATCCCCTCGATGAGCGCGATGTCGTGGTCTTCAAACTTGCTCTGTTTGCTCCATACAAAGCCAAGCAGACCGAACGAACGGCCCGCGATATTTACGGGTGTGACAAGCGCCGCCTTGCCACGAAGCTGCGTATTAAAAAAGATCCTGATCGCGAGCGGCAGTTGTGAATCGGCCCAGCGAACGGTCTTGCCGTCGCGCAGTAGGTCGCCGATCGCGGCAAAAGTATCAACGGCAAGCGATTTGTTATGCTGCTCGATGAGTCGTACGATCTTACCAAGTTTAATGCCCTCGGCCGCCTTAAAACTCGCGAGCGAAATGCGGTCACCTGATTCATCCAACACACCGAGCGCGCCGTAATCCGCCCCGACGAGATTTATCGCCCGCTCGATCACGCCCTCTGAGACCTCTTTGAACGCCGAGTGCGAGTTGAGCATATTCGCGATCTCGAGCAGTGCATTCGTGCGCCGGCTCTCCTGCTCTTGCGCGACGTAGAGCGTGGTGTACTGATAGCCGATGGCGAGCTGGCGCGCCACCGACTCAAGAAATGTGACCTCCTCATCCAGCCATTCGCGAGGCTTTTTGGTGTCGTGCAGCCCGAGGAGGCCCAGGACGTTGCCGTTCAGGATGATCGGGATGATCAGAAGCGAACGTGTGTCGAGCGCCTTTGCAAAGAATTTGAGGGTCGTGTCCTTGATCTTAGACGTGTCGTTGATGCGAACGGGTTTTGTGACATCGAAGCGCTCGGCAAGCTTCTCGGCATCGAACGGGATAGTTGTGCCTTGGCTCTTTGGCACGGAACGATCCTTACGCCACTCGTGGCTGATAACAAGCTCCTGACGATCTCCAAGCTGGAGCAGATCGCAGCGGTCGGCGTTTAGCATTTGTCCGATCTCTGAAACGACCCGTGTTAAAAAGCGTTCAAGATCGATGTCCGTTGGCAGGTCGCGCGCCAAGCGGTCGATGATCGCTTCACGGGCATCGTGCATATGCATTCGCCGTTCGAGTGAGAGCGGGACGGCCTCGGCTTCATTCATACCCAGCTAATGTGCAATTTTGGCCGTGGGGTGTCAAGTTGACACACTAGAGCCGAAAACATGTGTAGTTTTGAGGCAGTCGCCTAGTTTGGATGCCGCAATCTGCTGTCCACCGTTGGCCCGCCTTTTCGCGGCGTCTCGCGAGGTATTGGCGAGGGCTGCGGCTTTGAATTGGCTGGTGGCTTTATGGTCGTGTTGCCGTTCGTACTTACGTTCGAGTTGCCGACAGCTCCGTTGGCGTTGACGTTGGCATTCGCATTAGCGTTGCGGTTGGCGTTGACGTTCGAGTTTGAAACATAGTCGAGCCGCGATCGACCGGCCTGAGCATCCTCGAGCAGGTCCTGAGCCCGGGCGTTGGTCGGATCGAGCTCGATCGCTTTTTTGAGCGGTGGGATCGCCTCGTGGTACTTGGCGAGTCTGATGAGGATCGCTCCGAGCTCGGTCTGGTAGTCGGCGTCGTCAGGCTTGAGCTTAACGGCCTCGCGAAACGCATCCTCGGCAAGGTCGTCTTTCAGCAGCTTCACATATGTCCGGCCCAGATTAAATTGCGCGGCATCGTCCCTTGGATTATCCGCAAGGTATTTTTTGTAAGCGGCGGCGGCCTTTTCAAATTCCTTTTCTGACCGCGTTTTGATTCGGGCCTCGGTGTCGCCGGGGAGAATGTTACCCTCCTGCTGGTTTTGAAGATCAAGTAATCCATAGGCGATCCCAAGTTGGAAGTGCGCGTCTGGAAGATCGGGATTTAGCTCTATTGCTCGTTGAAAGGCGGCAATGGCCATCTGCGTATCGTTCTCGTCGAGCAAGCGTGCTCCCTCGGCCAAGGCGTCGTTTGCGTCCGTGATGCTCGCGAAAGGCGACTCGCCGGCATTGGCGTTTGCCGTCTCGGAGGCATTCGCACTCTTGTTGAACCAGCTCCTGCAGGAGCCGGTAAAGATGGCGGCGACAATGACAAGAAAACACAAAGGCTTCATAACACTATTCGACAGCGATTTTCGCTTTGCGGGTTGCCTATCCCGGCGGGAAGATGAATGGCCGGCCCGCAAGCAGATGAACGTGAAGGTGAAATATCGTCTGGCCGCCATCGGCGTTAGTATTGATGACCACACGGTAACCATCGTCGGCGTAACCCTGCTGTCGCGCGATCTCTGCGGCGGTCAACAACAGGTGGCCGAGTATATCTTTGTGGCTGTCGCTCGCGACGGCAAGCGAGTCGACGTGTTCACGCGGGATGATGAGAATATGGACAGGAGCCTGAGGACTGAGATCGTTAAAAGCTATGCTGACGTCGTCCTCATGGACGGGCGTTGCCGGGATCTCGCCCGACGCGATCTTGCAAAAGATACAGTCGCTCATAGCGCTGCGGCCGGCTCGGCCTCCTCGACATCCGACTTGATCCGCTCGATATCGGCACCGAGCGAACGCAGCTTGCGTACGATCGTCTCGTAGCCGCGGTCGATGTGATAGACGCGCTCGATGACCGTCTCGCCCTCGGCGCAGAGCGCGGCGAGAACAAGCGACGCGGACGCCCGCAGGTCGGACGCGAGGATCGGTGCCCCCATAAGCTTCCGGCGGCCTCTAACTGTCGCCGTATTGCCGGAGATATTGATGTCCGCACCCATGCGGATCATTTCCGACGCGTGCATAAAGCGGTTCTCGAAAATCGTCTCGACGACATGCGATTCACCCTCGGCCTGCGTCATCAGGGCCATATATTGGGCCTGCATGTCAGTTGGGAAGTTCGGGTGCGGCTCGGTGGTAACGTTGCTGGCCTTGAGGCCGCCTGAGCTTTGCTTGACGAGCAGTGTGCTCTGGTTTAACTCATCGACATCGACACCGGCGTCGCGAAGTTTTGCTATCACGGCCACCAGATGCTCCGGTACACAGGATTTGATCTCAAGTTCACCGCCCGTGATGGCGGCCGCGACCATGAATGTACCGGTCTCGATACGGTCCGGGATGATCGTATGCTCGGCGCCGCCGAGGGCCTCGACGCCATCGATCTCGATCGTGTCCGTTCCTGCACCGCGAATGCGGGCACCCATTTTATTGAGCAGCTCGGCGAGGTCTTCGATCTCGGGCTCCATCGCGGCGTTTTTGATGATGGTGCGGCCGTCGGCAAGCGATGCAGCCATCATCACGTTCTCCGTGCCGGTGACGGTCACCTTCTCAAAGTCGACCGTATTTCCTTTGAGCCGTCCCTTTGGAGCACGGGCGATAACGTCGCCGGACTCGAGCGACACTTCCGCTCCAAGTTGTTCAAATGCACGTAAATGCAGATCGATGGGTCGCGTTCCGATCGCGCAGCCGCCGGGGAGGCTGACCTTCGCCTGGCCAAATCGCGACAGCAGCGGGCCCAAAGCAAGCACGCTCGCACGCATCGTCTTGACAAGATGATACGGCGCCTCAAAGACCTCAACATTCTTCGCGGTGACTTTATGCGTCCGCAATTCAGGCGTTAGAACGGTAGCGCCAAGGTCCTCGAGCAGCCGACGCTGCGTGATGAGGTCCTTTACGTAAGGGACATTGTGCAGGGTGACGGTCTCGGCCGATAGGAGCGTCGCGGCAAGACATGGTAGAGCCGAATTCTTCGCACCGCCGATCTCGATCTTGCCGTGGAGAGGATTGCCGCCGCGGATCACGAATTTGTCCATAGATACTTCAAGCTCCGCTGCAAATGACGCGGCCGGATGAGCCTGACCAGTGAGGATTTGAACCGAAATCTTATCACAGCGGGCGTCGGGGTGTCAGCGCCGCTCGGACGAGGGCTAGGGTGTGAGATTTACGACAACTCAGGCCTTGCATCACTCATCCTACGATATGACTTCGGACATACAGATAGTTGGATCGCTATGATGCATCCGAGGTTCTTTCCCCGGCTGGATCACCCTCCTTCTGGCCGGGGCTTTTTTGTGCCTCTAACTCCTGATCTGCTCGAGAACCCGTTGTATTTGCAGGGTGTGACGCATTTCATGGCCGCCCGCGACGACAAGCCATTGGGCAGCGGTAAGATTGCCAAAGAAAGGATGCGGGAACGTATGGCCCGAGAGGTCGAGACGCTCCATATCTGGCTGCATGGCCTCGATCGATACCCTTGCCTCGGCGAGACGCTGGAGTGATTCGGCCATCGCTACATCGCCGGTCGGGACGACACGTTCGGGCGCCTGAAACTTGGCCGCCGCGGCCATCTCAGAGCCGTGGTTGAACTCCTCAGACAGCGAAAAGCTACCATCGGAACTTTTGTTATCCGTCCGGGCAGCGTCGAGAAGCTTCGAGCAGATACGCAACGCTCCGCTCTCAACCATCGATAAATGCTCAACGATCTGCTGGATCGACCAATTCTCGCCATCGGGCACGGCGGTCGCCTCATCGGGGGAAACGCCGCCCAGCACGATCTCGAGTCCCTCGCGTATCTTGCTATTTGCCGAAAAGATGTCTGCGATCGATTCGTATTTCATATTTATCGCGTTGGTGAGACCGGCTGCGAAGTGAGAATGATGCGATGCCATCGGGCGAAGCTCGTGACGCTATCGGCCTCATTTTTCATACGTTTAACATAGGCCGTCTCCAGGTAAAGGGTGTCCTCCGCCGGCCAGAGCAGAGCTACGATCGGATTATAGGAAACCAGTGTCTTCTCGTCGGGTAGGACGGAGAGGCCGCTGGGCGGTGTCGGAGTTGATGCTGGCGCATTCGCGGCGTTGGCGTCTACATTCGCGTTTCCGGTGTTAGCGTTCTGAAGAAGATTCTTTTGCGTCTCATCGTAGGCCTGAGACGAGATAAGCAGTTGATTTCGCAGTGGTATAGCGGCCTGTGTCGGATTGGTCCCGAGGCCGTCGTAGACGCGTATCTGGTTGCCGTAGCCGACGGCAAGCTTTGCAGAATCGGGTGACCATACCGGGTGCACCTGCGTCGAGGCGTCATCGAGCCGCCGCTCGCGACCGTTCTTTTCGATGATCCGCGGACGACCGAACGGTATCATATTCTCGCCCTTACCGTTTGCCATTAGCTCCTGCACCTGCCATTCACGCCGAGTCGTCGCGAGGGCGGCCAGCATTGAGCTGTCGGGCGACCAGACGTAATAGAAATACTTGATCCCCTCGTTCTCGGTGACGGCTTTTACGCCCGTCCCGTCGGCGTTGCAGAGGTAGATCTGCTCCGTGCGAAAGGCTAGAAGACCGGTCGGCGGTGCCGGCGTGGGAGCGGTAATAGGCGGCGTAATGGGCTGCGAGGTGTTTGTGTTATAACCGTCGCCTGTCGCGGTATTTGAAACCGGAGCGGCGGGTGGCGAGGTCACGCCCGCATCCGGAGGCGTCGGTGCCGAAGTCGTCATCCCAGGCAGCGGCAGCGTGCGAATAAACGCGACGAACGCGACATTTGCCGAGTCCGGTGACCAGCGTATCGTTTCGGGGAATCTCGCGGCCATCGTGTCGGACGTCAGCTTCCTCAAGAGCTTGCCGCCGGCGTCATACATATCGAGGCGGTATTCGTCCTGGGCGTCGCCGACCTTGTGCCAGACGGCAATTACGAACTGGCTATTCGGAGCAGCGATAGTTCTATCCAATACCTCGTCCTGCGGCCGCGCACCGTCAAAGTCCGCCTGGACGCCTGCATTCCGCTGCTCGCTCTGCTGGTTTTGCTGTTCGGCTGCGGGAGCCGGAACATCGCCCTCGTAGCGAAAATTCAGCCGCACCGCCGGCACGTCCTTGAGAGCGCTCGGCCCGGTCGTCGTTCCGGACGACCCCGCTTTGCCGCCGCAGCCCGCGAGGCCGACGGCGATCAGCAGAAGTCCGCTGAGCTTGAAATTAGAGATCGGCATTAAAGAAGTCATGATACAGCTTTCGCTGCTGGTCGGTCGGCTGGGCGACGTGGACAAATTCATATTCGTTACGCTCATTGGCGCCGAGCGTAAAGTCGATATCGCTCATTTTGTCGAAGCGAAATATCGTAAGACGCACTTTTATCCCCGGTTTCTTATCCGTTAGATAACTCTGTAAGAAGGCCTGGCTTGCCCGGTAACCGTCGATCGCGACGATCTGGTCGCCCGCGTTAATGCCCTGATCATAGGCGGGCGTATTTGCGGGTACAGACTTAACATTGACACGCCCGTTCTCCTCCGTTAGATCTGCACCGATGTAGCCGCGGGCGGCATCGGGCGAGGTTAGCTTTAGTTCGAGTCCGAAAGGAGCGACGACGCCCTGATAGTCGATCTCGGCAGTACTGCGAACATATTTCGAGAAAAAGTCTTCAAGGCTGCGTCCGGCCATCATCTCCGACGCCTTTTGAACATCGACTGGAGTGTAATTGCGGCCTTTCTTGAAGAAATCAGTCCACAGGTATCGCATCACGTCGTCGAGCGACTTGGTGCCGCCGGAGCTCGACCGGATGGTCATGTCGAGCAGCATTGTGACGATCTCGCCTTTGTCGTAATACGAGATCTGATTATTTACCGCGTTCTCGTCCGGCCGGTAATATTTGATCCACGCGTCAAAGCTCGCGTCCTCTATACTCGTTTCGAATCGACCGGGACGGGCCTGCAAGGTCTCTATACCGTTCGAGCGCTCGGCGAGGTATTCCTGCGGCGTGATCAGCCCGGCCCGCAGCAGCAGTACATTTGAGTAATATTCCGTCCCGCCCTCGGCAAGCCATAGTGAGCGGGTGTAATTCTCATGCTCGTAGTCAAACGGCCCGAGTGCATCAGGCCTGATCCGCTTGACATTGAAGTTGTGAAAGTACTCGTGAGCGACAAGGCCGAGAAACCCCTTATATCTCGACTCGGGCTTGAAGGCGAAGCGATTCGTCTGAAGAGCGGTCGAATTCAAATGCTCAAGACCGCCACCGCCGCGCAAGTTGACGATGAATGTGTAGTCGTCGTAGCCGAATTCGCCAAAGATCTTGTAGGCCTCCTCTACGATCTTGGTCGTATCGGCCGCAAGCTTGTTCAGGTCATAGTTGCCCTCGCCCGAGATAACAAAACGATGCTGTTTACCATGGACGTCGAACTTGACCTCACGAAAGTCGCTGACCTCGAACGGTGAGTCGTAAAGAATGTCGTAACTGGGCGCGCGAAACGTGTTCTCTGCACCGGCAACCGCCGGCAGGCCCGTGGCGACGCGCCAATTCTTTGCCGGCACGACCTTGACGGTCGCCGAAGCGTTAAGCTGATCTTTTATGAATAAGAGCAAGCCGCCGTTATTCCAGAACGCGTGCTCATCATTGAGCTCATTGGTGCGGACGGTCAGCTCGTTGGCGTAGACCTTGTAGTTGGCGACGAACTCTTTCGCGCCCTTGGTATCGACGGCCCAAGTATTCTTGTTGCTCTTGCTCCAGTTGAGCGGCGTACCGGCTCCATCTTTGACCTCAACGTCCTGCACGTGCCGGGCGTATTCCCTAACCAGATAGCTTCCTGGAGTCCATACTGGCATTTTCAATTCGGTCGTGGTGGGCATTTGCGGCCATTTGACTCGCATTTCAACCTCGAGAAGGTGCGTCGCGGGCCGCGACATTGTGACCGTGTAACTGATCTCCGGCGCGATCGGCTTTGTTTCGACCGGTGCCGCTTTGTGCTTTTTGCCGGGCTTCTTCTGTGCCGGTGTCTCCTGGTACATGGAAAGAAATATTAAGACAAAAACGAATATTATAGCTCGTGCGGGAAATCTTGCAGGCATTGTTTCGCGGACCCCATCCTTGATGCTATCGTGGGTTTTCTCAATATTTTACTATAACCGGTCGATGCAGACCGCGGCGCGCATACAGTAATGGCCGAGATCGCCAGCTCAGAGCAAAAATTCTTTACTAAACCGCTGATCATCATCTTTGTGACAGTGCTGATCGACCTGATCGGCTTTGGCATTGTGATCCCGGTCCTGCCGTACTATGCGAATACCGAGCCTTTCAGTGCGGCGCCTAGAGAGATCGGCTTCCTCGTCGCGACGTACTCCGTAATGCAGTTCATCTTTTCGCCTATACTCGGCCGACTGTCGGACCGGTACGGACGACGGCCGGTGTTGTTTATCAGCCTGCTCGGGTCGGCCGCGGGCTACGCCGTTATCGGCTTTGCCGCCACGCTGCCGCTGGTCTTTCTCGGCCGAATCATCAGCGGCGTGACGGGCGGCAACATTTCCACCGCTCAGGCATACATCGCCGATGTGACATCGGTAAAAGACCGTGCGAAAGGGATGGGATTATTCGGAGCGGCATTTGGCCTGGGCTTTATCCTCGGTCCGGCGATCGCGGGGCTCACTAGCAAGTACGGCATCCATGTCCCCTTCTTCATTGCCGCCGCCCTCTCGTTAGTAAATGCGATCGCACTTTATTTCTTCCTCCCTGAATCACTAAAGCCCTCGATGCGCGTCGATCTGCCGAAGCGAAAGAATCGCATCACCGAGATGCTCGACGCCTTTAAGGACAGGGAATTTCGCGAGATCAATATCGTGTACTTTCTGCTGGTGACGGCATTCTCGATAATGACCTACGCCTTTGTGCTCTATACGGCGTTCCGTTTTGGGTTTACGGCGGAGCAGAATGGATTCCTCTTTGCCTTTGTCGGGATCATCGCTGTGATCGTTCAGGGTGTGCTGATAGGTCGGCTGGTCAAGATATTTGGTGAGTCAAAACTCGTGATCGGCGGTTGCCTGATAATGGCCGCGAGCCTCTTCGCCATCCCGATCGTCGGGCCTGCGACGGGTGGAATGACAATGCTTATCGTTGTCACTGCGGCACTGGCCTTCGGCAATTCGGCCGCATCGCCGTCGCTCACGAGCCTTGCGTCGAGGACGGCCAGTGAACATGACCAGGGACGAGCTCTCGGCATATTACAGTCAGGTGGAAGTCTCGCCCGCGCAGTGGGTCCGGTCGTGGGAGGACTGCTTCTCAACAACGCGGCAAACGCTATGGACGATAGCACGCTGTACCGCACGTTTTGGGCGGCGGCGGGAATAATGCTTATCGCTTTTGGGGTGGCTTTTTACTTTTCGCGGACCGTGAAGGACCGGTCGTTGGCCTGATCAGCTGACGGCGACGCGTCGACCATTTGACGAAGCGAGCGGAAAGACCATTTGGAAAGTCGTGCCCTCGCCCTCGCGGCTTTGAACCTCGATGGTCCCCGCGTGTTCCTGAACAATTCCGTAGGTAACCGCCAGTCCAAGACCAGTGCCGTTTCCAACGCCTTTTGTCGTAAAGAACGGGTCAAAAACTTTGCTCAAATTCTCGGGCGGTATGCCCTCGCCAGTGTCCGCAACCTCGACCTTAACAGCACCGCTCACGTCCACGCTCGTTCGCAGCGTGATCGTTCCGCCGCTAATCATTGCGTCGCGCGCGTTAAGGATCAGATTTGTGAAGACCTGCTGTAGCTTGCCGCTGCTCCCGTGGATCGCAGGCGGATCATCGACGTAATCTTTTATGATCTCGCATTGAGATTTGCGAAGCTGCGGCTCGAGAAGCTGGAGCGTGTCGTTGAGAAGTTTGTTTATATTGACCTCAGTAAACTCCTCCGAATCTCCGGTGCGGGAGAAATTGAGAAGATTGCCGACGATATTCGATGCACGGTCCGTTTGCCGCTGCATTTTTTGGAGGAGCGCGTGCTTGGGATCGGTTTCCGGGATCATGCCGAGGAGCATCTGAGTGTAGCTCGACACGCCGGTCAACGGCGTGTTTACCTCGTGGGCGACGCCCGCGGCAAGCAGGCCGATGCTCGAGAGTTTTTCGCTCTGCTGCAGCGTCTGCTCAAGCTTGACTCGCGACGAGACGTTTTCGAGCACTACGATCGCCCCCGTTTGCAGATTCGACACGGAACGCAGCGGTGCAACCGCGACGTTCAGGATCAATGAACGGCCTTGTTTGTCGGTCGTGTGCAACTTGTACGCATTGCGGATCTCCGTCAAGTGCCAACGAGATTTGCCAAGGATGTTATCGAGATTGAGGGCCATGCTTTCCTCAAACACCTCCTCGACCAATTTCCCGACGGTCTCGTCCCGCGACATCCCCATCATCTCCTCAAACGGCGAATTGCATCGGGTGATTCGGCCGTTCTCATCAACAGCAAGCAGGGCGACGTTGACCGACTCGACAATAGACTCGTTAAATTCTTTGAGAAGGGCCAGCTCCTCGGTGTGCTCTCTTTGCTGGCCATATAGTCGGCTGTTCTCGATAGCGACGGCAATGTAGCCGGACACGGTTTGGAGTATGTCGAGGTCTTCGGACGAGAGCAACGAACCGTCTCGTGCCCGCCCAAGGCCGATCACAGCGACCATCTTGCCGCCCGCGACGCACGGGACAAAGTAATGCAGTTCTTGCCGGGTAAGAGGCTTGAGTCGCCCGTGCCCATTGCCGTTGGCCGACTCCGTGATGTCGATGTCGAGGTTGTCGATCTCGTCGATACGGACAACGCCCTTTGCCGCCGACTTTTGACGGATCATCGTGCGAAAGTCGGCCGGCATCTTGTACTCGGTGCCCAATCCGACAGACTTGGCGAGGCGATAATTCTCGCCAACCTTCCCGTCCTCGATAAAGACTGCGACCTTCTCAACGTCCAAGACCTGCCGAAGCCTGTCGGCGAGGCCATCGAGCAGCGGATCGAGCGCCGTGGTCGCCGACAATGTACGGCCAAAATCGAGCAGGCCCTGACGCATGTCGTAGCGCTCACCGTAGAAAAATCGGTCGGCGCGCTCCTGCAGAAACTTCTTAAGCGGCTCACTGATCAGCACTATCGCGCCCATTGCGACAATTGCGATTACGGCCCGCAGTGTGATCTCGGTGGTCGACAGATTGCTGCCGACCGCCAGGAACACGAGGCCCAGCGCAACTGCACCGATCATCATCGAAATGGTAAGCGTGGTCAGAGCGTAAACGAGTGCCCGCCGCACGACAACGTCCACATCCATCAAGCGGTAACGCACTACAGAATGCCCAAAGCTCAACGGAATTAGCGCAAGCGGCAGCGTCGAGATCGCCGTAGCGAACGTATCGCCGGGCATCGGGATCGCGAACTTCTCAACAAGCTGCATCAGCAGCACCGGAACGATCGCGGCGATCGTGCCCCACATCGTCCATTTGAGGCGCTGGCGAACGACCGCCTGCTTGCTCGTAAAGAACCGCCGCACCAGAGCACCGGCACCCGCTGAGACGCCGACCACGAAGTGGTAAAAATTTAACCGGTAGATCCAGCCGAAAAGATCAAAACGATCGCTAAGGTTTGCTATCGCCTCAGTAAGGCCGGCGTTCGGAAAGAATTGGGGGAACAGAGCAAGAAAGACAAAAACGGCCGATATCAGAGCCGCGGGAGCATACAGCGCGTAGGTCTTCCATTTTTCGTCTCCAAAAACGGCAGTCCTAACCGGATAGCGAATGCAGAAATGCAGGAACAGCGGGACAAAAAAGGCAAAAGCCATGTTGTCCAGCAGATCGACCGCTACGTCAAAGTCCTTGCCAATGCCGACGGACCGCAGCACGTGGAACACGAACGCAGCCAGACACAAGCACGCGAAGTGCAGCACAAATGGCGCGGCGCTTCCCTGTTTAAAGAGCACAAACGCGCCAACGATGAGCCAGACAAGTCCGACGATCGCTAGGAAGATGGTCGACGGCGTCCATCGCGGCAGCGGATCGATGTGTCTCAGGTCCGCAAAGTAATAGTTGTCGGAGAACGTGTAGGCGGTCTTTTGGTAAAAGTAGGTGAGGTTGCCGTCGACGCCGGCCGTCTCGAGATACATCTGGACATCGGCGGGCGACGTGATCTCCTCGACCTTTTTGTCGTCAAACCCGATGCCAAGCAACTTGTCGCCGCTGGAAATGCCGGCCCGAGCACCGGCGAACCCGGGCTGTACCTTCTCGGCATAAATGCCGCCATCCGATCTCTGCGCCCAGCGAACCCCGTCCGTAGCGGGCATCGCCTGGAAAGCCCTTTGCGACAAGTTGAGCGCACCCGCTGCGATGAACAAGACCGCCGCGAGCAGCCACAATACGCTCCAACTTGTAAAAGTCTTTTCTTTCATCCGTCGAGGCACACCTCGGCAAAAGACTTTTTACGCAATCTACGTTCCACCCCGTGACGGGCGCTGAGAGACGGTGAGTGAGATCGTATGGGGTCAGAAATCGGCATTTGTGGGACTTTTGCAGCCATCAGGCCGTTTAAAGCATTCAGCAATTTGCTAAAAATCCGAGATTTTGGACAAACAAAAACCCGCGTTGGTAAACTCCGGACACGGGCAATACACGAGACTTTGTCGAAGTATGAACGCTGGTCGCCGCTAAAATCTAACTTGGATGCCGCCCCGAAACATTCGGCGCTGTGCGTTGAGCGTCAGCATCCCTTCATCGGTGGTCAACCCCTGGACCGTGTCGAACATATTCCTAGCATCGACGATCGCCTGGGCCTTGATCGGAAGGCCGAGCGTCGGCAGGCTTTGCGTCACATAAACACTGAGGCCGGGATCATAGATCGCCAAACGCCCCTTAAAGGGATCGATCGCAAAGACAGTCGCCTGCGGCGACAGTCGGAAAACCGTGCGAACGCTTGTGCCTGACCTGAGGTCCATTGCGAGCCGGGCAAAGAATGAGTGGAAGAATCCGCTCTCAAAAACCTTTGAGGGCTCGCTAATCCCTCTCGGCGAAAGTTCCTGACCTTGGCCGAACGCGTAGCCCGTCGTAACTGTGA
Organism: Pyrinomonadaceae bacterium; assembly: GCA_035995005.1. Classification (GTDB taxonomy): domain Bacteria; phylum Acidobacteriota; class Blastocatellia; order Pyrinomonadales; family Pyrinomonadaceae; genus OLB17. Next base: position 3,208 of record DASYKW010000216.1, on the reverse strand, counting down.
AGGGCCCGCCGAGTCGCCGTTCATAGACGACCTTGAATCCACGCGCGTCGCCCTGTTCATCGGCGACAAGATCACCGAGCGCGTTGTCGAGTCCGTCAAGCTCAAGACCGACACCACGATGGAACGTCGTATCAAAAAAGCCCGTTGCCTCAACCGACGAACTAGCGTCGAGAATGCGCTCGATCCCGAATTCCATCCGGCGGCTCTTGTTCATCTGCGGCTTGCCGCTGAGAATGACAAGATCCTCGACGGAGACCGGCTCGGTGAATGCTACGTCCTCACCTTCAAGTTCGGCGGCACCGGCCCAGGACTTTTCCTCGGTTGTTTGGGTCGTATATGCAGTCCTAAAGCGAGTCTTGGCGTCGATATCGAACTGGAGTCCCAGCCGCGGGGCGATGCTCGAATCACTGCCGCCGCCGATAAACTTCGCGTAGTCAAAGCCGAGCACGAGTATGACGCCATTTCTAAGGTGCCATTCGTCGGTCGCCTGTGTCGCGATCTGGCCAAGCCTGCTGCCCGTATTCCTGCTCTTTCCGATGCGGCCCAGCGACGCAGCCACTTTGACACTGTGGCCAGCGACCGGTTGGAAGCGGAAGTTGGTCTCAAACCGCAGCGGAGGGTTTGTTCCTTTGCCAGTCTGAGCGGCAAATACTATCTGTGAATCGTCGCCGACCGGTACGAGGGTCGCAAAGTTCAGACCCGCGAAACTGCCGTTCTCGCCCGCGGCAAAATAAGTCTCGACGACAGTCTCTCCCTTCCGGTGCGATGCTTCGGTGTCGGCCTTTTCGGCCGAAGCGATCTCGTCGACAGGCCTTTTTCCTTCTTGATTCTGATAGATCGACCGTTGCGACTGTGCGGCTCGAATGCGCCACTTTGAGCTGTTCTTGTCGGCCCGCTTTTCGGGAAGCGTGTTACCGCTGCCTACCCGCTCAAGCTTAAAGCCGTAAGTCAGATCGGCCGAGCGGCCCACATCGACGCCGAATATCGTTACCGGGTTGAAACCTTGTGCGACCGCGAGGACCGTATAGGAGCCTGGAATTATCTTTGCGAGAAAACTACCGTCAGCCGCCGAGGACACCTGTTTGAGAAGCTGCGAGGTGCCTGCTCTAAAGATCGCCACCGTCGCATCGCTGATCGGGCTGCCCGCATCATCGCGGACAATGCCGCGGATCGTGCCGAAAGCGTTACCTTTCTCGACAACGACGTGAGTCTCCCGCGCTTCGGACGCAGCAAAGCCGGTCACCGACAATGCGGTCAGCAGCAACATCGCTGAGATCAGGGATTTTGAACTAGTCGAGAAAGTCACCTAAAACAAGTTTCCGCTTTAACCCTCGTATTTTGTCCCTGTCGATCCGGGCTGTCAAGCGTGCAGAGGGCAAGTATAGTTGGCTCTTGGATGCTCAATAACTTGACAAAGGTTTGCCCTGCGTCTAAGAATTAGACCTTGCCGTTAGGGTACTTTGCGGAGACGTGGCTGAGCGGCTGAAAGCGGCGGTTTGCTAAATCGTTGTAGTCTTAAAAACTACCACAGGTTCGAATCCTGTCGTCTCCGCCAGTTTTTTCCGATAGGCCGCCTGGAATGGCGGCTTTTTACTTGGTCCCCATGCGTCGCACAGTCCTTATTTATGGCCTCTCCATGGCCGCCCTGCTTGGCGTACTAAAGCTTGTTGAATACCGCTATCTGGTGCGCGACATCCCCCTCGAGGCGTATCTCGGTCTTGTCGCTCTCATGTTCACCGGTCTGGGCATTTGGGCCGGACTGCGGCTGACGCGTCCACGGATCGTCGAGATCTCGGGCCCATTCGAGCAAAATGCGGCAAATCTTGAACGCCTCGGCTTAAGCAGACGCGAATTCCAGGTGCTGGAGCAAATAGCTGCGGGCCTCTCCAATCAAGATATTGCCGACCGGCTTTTTATATCCACATCGACCGTCAAGACGCACGTTTCCAACGTTCTCGCTAAGCTCGACGCAAGCCGCCGTACAGAGGCGATAGCCAAGGCAAAGGAAATGCGTATCATTCCCTAATACTTTCGGCTGAAAAGCACTGGAATGGCAAATTTCATACTTTCGTCCGATGCGCGCATAGGGCGGAGCGTGTACATTCCTCGCAGCTTAGGAGGAAATTATGACAAGAATCGTTCTAATCTTTGGCCTCATCTCCGGCGCGGTCGCAGCTGGACTGATGTGGATCATGCTCGCGGCGATGAAGGGCGGTGCGGTCGACCACGGCTTATTATTGGGCTATGCGTCGATGGTGATCTCGCTGTCGCTGGTGTTTTTTGGAGTAAAGTCGTTTCGCGACAATAACGGCGGTAAGATCACCTTTTTAAAGGGACTGCAGGTCGGTATCCTGATCAGCCTGATCTGTGCTCTCTGCTATGCCGTGAGTTGGGAGGCTTATTACCGAACCAGCGGCTCTGACTTTATGGCCCAGTACTCGGCCCAATACGTCGAGAAGATGAAAGAAAAAGGCGCATCCGACGCAGAGATCGCCGCTACGCAGAAGGAAATGGCGGACATGGCCGAACTCTACAAGAATTTCTTCGTCCGATTTGGAATGACGTTGATGGAGATCGTTCCTGTCGGCGTGGTCGTGACGCTCGTAAGTGCGGCGTTACTGAGGAAGCGCGAGGTATTGCCGGCAACCCCGGCCTAAGGAGATATATGGCGAAAGTAACTGGAATTGGCGGCGTTTTTATCAAAAGCACAAAGGACAAGAAGATCCTCGCAGACTGGTATCGAGATAATCTCGGTCTCAAATTCGAGGATTGGGGCGGGTCGATCATCAATTGGACCGAGGATGCTCAAGTCGATGGCGGGATGACTGTCTGGTCAACGGCAGCACCGGATAGCAAGTGGTTCGCGCCGAGCGAGTCGAGTTTCATGATCAATTATCGTGTGGACGATCTCGACGGCCTGCTTGCTCAGCTTAAAGAGGCGGGCGTCGATATCGTGGGCGATCCAACCACCGACTTTAATGGTAAATTCGCGTGGGTGGTGGACCCCGACGGCAACAAGGTCGAGCTTTGGGAACCTAAACTTGCAGACGAGGCCGATAAAGATGCCTGACACCGGTGGGAAAGTAAAGCTTTGGCTCGCATTGCCAACGGCGATCGGCGTCGGCATTCTCAACGTTCTCTGTTTCTTTCTCTTCATGGTGATCTATAGCTACGCGATCGACCCGGGCCATGAGGAGGTGTATTACAG
>DASYKW010000215.1:0-9374 GCA_035995005.1 Pyrinomonadaceae bacterium | reverse complement strand
TCAGCTCGACTCGTATATCGGCGAGGACATCGAGGCGAAGATCATAAAGTTCAGCCGCCGTCGCAACAATATCGTCCTTTCGCGAAAGGTCATCACGGACGAGGTCGTTAACGCCCAGAAGGCCGAGACGCTGTCGAAGATCGATGTCGGATACGTCGTCGAAGGCACGGTCAAAAATCTCACCGAGTACGGCGCTTTCGTCGATATCGGCGGCATAGACGGTCTGCTTCACGTAACGGATATGTCGTGGGGCCGCATTCATCATCCCGGCGATCTGTTTAAGACGGGTGATCACATCCAGGTCAAGATCCTCAAGCTAGACCGCGAAAAAGAAAAGATCTCGCTCGGCTACAAGCAGCTTCTGGCGGACCCGTGGTCGACGGTCATTGAGGTCTATCCGGTAAATACAAAGCTGAACGGCACCGTCTCGTCAGTTACTGACTACGGTGTTTTCGTCGAGTTAGAGCCTGGCGTCGAGGGTCTCGTTCACGTCTCGGAGATCTCCTGGTCGCGTCGTGCTCAAAGCCCCAAGCGAATCTTCCACAAGGGCCAGGAGGTTGAGGTACAGATCCTCGGTGTCGACACCGTTGAGAAACGCATCAGCCTTGGCATGAAGCAATTCCAGGACAACCCCTGGGACACGGTCGATTTGCGTTATCCGGTAGGCTCGCGCGTCAACGGCCGCGTCAGGAATATCACCGACTTTGGTGCGTTTGTCGAGCTTGAAGAGGGTATCGACGGACTCGTCCATGTCTCAGACATTTCGTGGGGCAAGAAGATCAAGCATCCGAAGGACATTCTCAAAAAGGACCAGGAAGTCGAGGCCATCGTCACGAATGTAGACAAGCGAAACCAGCGTCTGTCGCTCTCGATGAAGGACCTTACACCGAGCGCGTGGGAGGGCTTTGTCGCGACTCACAAGCCGGGTGATGTCGTACGCGGCAAGGTCTCTCGGTTTACCAATTTTGGCGTCTTTGTCGAGCTCGGCGACGGCCTCGAAGGCCTATGCCACATCTCGGAACTCTCGGACGAGCGTGTCGAGCGTGCCGAGGACGTAGCTCAACTCGAGCAGGAGATGGATTTTAAGATCCTGCGCATCGAGCCGGCGGACCAGAAGATCGGTCTCTCGCACCGTGCGGTGGGCAAGGACGAGGAACCGACGGTTTCGTCGTCGTCCGAACCGCGCATGTATTCGAGCGAGGCCAAGGGCGGCATGGCCAGCCTCGGTGAGCTAGCGAATCTGAAGTTCGGCACTGCCGAGCCAGAACCCGTCGCCGAGGAGCCGAAGAAGAAGACCAAGAAGGAGAAAGCTCAGGCCGCTGCCGAGGCCGCACCCGCGGTTGAGGAAGCTCCGGTTCCTGAGGCCGCCGCGACTGAAGAGGCACCGGCAGCCGCAGAGACTCCAGTCGCCGAGGCACCCGCCGAGGAAGCTCCTGCGGCAGAAGAAGCCGTGGAGGAAGGGGCTCCCGCTGTCGAGACACCTGTTGAGGATCCTGTGGTAGAAGAAACAGCTCCGGAGGCTGCTGCCGACGAAACACCGGCTGCTGAAACGGCTTCAGAGGAGCCGGCGCAGGCCGACGAAGTTCCTGCCGCAGAGACGTCAACCGATGAGGCTCCCGGAGCGAACGGGGAAACAGTTTCTGATGATACTCACGGCGAGAAAAAAGGATCGGAGGCTGCCTAGGTCCCACACAAGGTAATTCTTTCAAGGGCGTTGATGGAACGATCGTCTGGAGAGATAACACAAAATGACAAAAGCGGATCTGGTTGAGCGAGTAGCTCGCGAGGCCGACATGACCAAGAAGGACGCGGAGCAGCTCGTCGAGATCATCTTTGACAGCATCACTGACACGCTGAATAAGGGCGAGAAGATCGAGCTTAGAGGCTTTGGGAGCTTTCGCGTTCGAGAGCGTAATTCGCGCAAGGGGCGCAACCCGAAGACGGGCGATGCGGTCGATATCCCCGCAAAACGGGTTGCCTACTTTAAGCCCGGCAAAGAGCTGAAAGAGTTAATAAACAAGGAAGAAGAAGAATAGAGCGTGGACGTGCTCTGGTCACCGTGGCGGTATGACTACATAACCGGCAGCGGTGAGGCGGCTAAGAGTGGCTGCGTCTTTTGTAAAATCCTACAAAACTCGGCAAGCGACGAGGAGAATTTTATCCTCGCGCGGGCCGAGTTTAATTTTGTCATCCTCAATATCTACCCGTACACGTCAGGTCACCTAATGATCGTGCCCTACGAGCACATTCCTCTACTCGATGACGCGGGCGAACAGACCACTAACGAACTAATGGATATTACCAAGCGTGCGCAGGCCGCCATTTCAGAGGTCTATTCACCCGATGGCATCAATCTTGGCATGAACCTCGGCAAAGCCGCTGGCGCCGGCGTCGACGGCCATCTGCACATGCACATGCTTCCACGATGGGTCGGTGACGTAAATTTTATGACCGCCGTTGGACAGACTCGTACAATTCCCGAATCGCTCGAGACGACCTACGAGAAGCTGAAAGGTAAGATCTGATCACGCCGCCTCGTTCTTCGGCGCGACGATAAAGGCCGCTAGCAGGTTGACGAGGACCAACCCCACACACACGATCGGAACAAGGAACGTGAAGTAGGCTACTACCGCAAAGAGACTGCCAAAGATCAGAATGTTTATCCCCATGACCCCTCTCATCACGCTGGCCTCAGTGTGCTTCCAGAGCAAATATCCGTTCGTCAGGGCAGCAAAGAAAAAGAGAAACGACAGGCAGGAACTAAGAGCGATAAAAAGATTAGAGAACGTCGGGTGGAACCCGGCCCCCATATCCAGCCTTAACGTCGTGACCAGCGAGATCATTTGCTTCTCTACTTCGCTGTCGCCGGACAGAGGAATGAAGAGGCTGATCGAATGTATGACCGCGGTGAGGAACTGAAAAATGACCGCGGCGGTGAGCCAAAATGTGTAGCGTTTTAGCATAGCTGATTCTAATCGGCAGCCTTTGCCTCCGTAAAGCCAGGATCCTGCGAGCGGTCGAAAGCCTCATCCTCGATCTCGCCGCCGGGCGAGACAGGAATGTCGGCAGGGTTCGCGTATTTAAAGCCGCACTCCTCGCTGTCGATCGCGGCATCGGGAAGCTTGAATGAGCCTGACGAAGCGGGCGGGACGTAGCCCGGATAATCGACTCGCGAGTGGTATATCGCAACGAGCGAACGGATCATCGATTCGCGAATTTGCGTTAATTCGCGCAACGTCAGGTCGCACTCGTCGAGCTGATCGTCAGCAACGATCGCATCGACGATCTTCGTGACGATAAAGCGGATGTTCTCCGGGTTCGGTTCGGCGAGCGAACGCGCCGCGGCCTCGCATGAGTCGGCGATCATCATTATCGCCGCCTCTTTGAATTGAGGTTTTGGACCGGGATAGCGAAAGTCGCTTTCGGAGATAACTTCGTCAGGCCGTGCCTGGGCCTGAGCTTTTTTTAGAAAATAGTGGAGCGTGCGCGTGCCGTGATGTTGCGGGATGAAATCGACGATCCGCTGCGGCAAGCCCATCTCGCGGGCGAGCTTTGTGCCGTACGTGACGTGGCTGATGATGATCTTTGCGCTCTGAGTCGGTTTGAGGCGGTCGTGCGGATTCTTCCCCAGCTGGTTCTCCACAAAATGCTCAGGCGCTGCTGTCTTGCCAATGTCGTGATAGAGAGCTCCGATACGTGCGAGCAAACCGTTGCCGTTGACGACGCGGCATGCTTCCTCCGCAAGCTGTCCGACGGCGTGCGAATGCTGATTCGTGCCCGGTGCTCTTAGCGCCAACTGGCCGAGAACGGGAAGGTCGGCATTCGACAGCTCAAGGAGCTTTACATCGGTTAGGATGCCAAAGATCGATTCGCAGAACGGCAGCAGGACAGCTGTAACAGCAGCTGTGACGATGCCGCTCGCGAGACCTGTGGCGAGCGCGAGCAAGACAGTATTCAAGATGAATGGCTGCTGGGTAAAAGCCAGGACTCCGACCGCAAGGGTCGCACACGCCGCACCTATTGTCGCTCCAGCGATCGTGACCGTCTGGCGGCTGCGATAACGTCCGATGCCGTAGACGGCGACGGATGACGCGATCGCCGCATAGAGGGCAAATTCCAATCCACGCGGTGCAAGAATTCCAGCGATCAACGCATTGAGCATCCCGGCAAACAATGCCGTCGGCCTGTCCGCAAGCAGCGTCATCAGCAGGCTGCCCATCGCAAAAGGGATCGCGAACGCCCACAGCGACGGGTCGTTCATCGGGGCTTTTACATTCTGTAATGCGGTGAACTCTGCGAGCTTGAAAAGGACCGCGACGAGAGCGGTCTGCGTGACCACGATGAAGCCCAGCAAGGCGAAGGTTTTCTTCGCCGAGAGTGCAAGCCGCGGGAGCATACCGCGATGCTGGACAAATTTCCAGGCCACCCAAAACAACGCCGTGACAAAGAGCAGCACACCGAGCGTTCGGCTCGCCTGTCGCGAGGCGGCAGTGTACCGTTGGACCGCATCGACCTTGCCAAGTACGTCGGTCGTGATGATGCCACCCTCGTCGACGATCTTCTGGCCGCGTTTGAGCGTGATCGTCTGCGGCTGCGTCGAGTCGGACGCGGTTTGGCGAGCCGTCTCGGTCGCGACGCTGTCGTAAGCCAGGCTCGGCTCAACGAGGATCGAGGCGGCGGTATAGAACGCGTCGATCTCCTTCGTAGACAGACTTTTTATGGCGTTCAGCCGCGTCTGCAGTTTCTCGCGAGCGGTCGAGAGAGCCGTCCAATTGCTCTCAGGCATTGTTACGGTCGCTCGAAGATTCGGCTTCGACCGGTCAAATACAAATACGTCGTTCGCGAAGTACTGCTTCTCGGAGTCGTCGTATATGTAACCCGATGCACGCTCGCGGAGAGCACTCTCGACTGCGTCCAGCTCATTGCGGCTAAACGCGCGAGCCCCAAGTATCTTGCCGACCTCGACGCCGCCCGCACCGGTCCAATGAATTTCACCCTTGGCGTCGGCGTTGACAGCTGGCCGGTTGGTATTTGAATCGACACCGTGCCGCTGCAGCTTTTCCCACGACGAAAGGAAACCCGTGACAGCCTGCTCAGCCTTGTTAGATTCGTACCGGAAGATCGGCTTTACCGACTCTTTTGCCTGGGCTTTGAGCCGCTCGGACTCGTCGGCGTCGGCAAAGTAAATATCAGCCGGCGAGATGATCGATTCGCGTGCAATATCACCCTCTTGATACGTCGGCTGTGCGGCGGCCTTCCACCAGGGATTGCTGATGAGCAGCGTGGTGACGAGGCAAAGAGCCGCGAAACCGAGCCAGAACTTCTGCCCATCGGACATCCGCGAGAAGGGCTTGGCGGCAAGGCCAAACAGCCATCTTCGCCATTCCGTCACCGGCGAACTTAGGTCTCGAATTCGCTTGCTCATTAAATAGGGGTTTCGAGTTTCGAGTTACGTGCTCCGAGTAGCCGCCGCTCCGTCATTTGCGATGCGAAGCTCGGAACTCGGAATCGATATCGTTGTCGCGACGATATCGACCATCGGTCTTAGGCTTTCGCGGCGAATAGCTGAAATTGCCACGCTTGGAAGGTGGGTGTCAAGGCTTATTTGCCGTTCCAGCGCCGCGATCTGGTCGGTGTCGAGCAGGTCGGACTTGTTTAGGACGACGATCTGCTTCATCTGATGATGGCCGAGGTCCTGGAGGATCTTATTCACAGATGCGATCTGTTGCATCACACGCGGGTTGGCGGCGTCGACGACGTGGATGAGCAGGTCGCTGTCCGAGATCTCCTCGAGCGTCGCGCGAAAAGCCGACAGAAGCGCCTCGGGCAGGTCGCGAATAAACCCCACGGTGTCGTTAATTATGACCTCTTGATCATAAGGCAGCCTTAGTCGCCGCGAGGTCGGGTCGAGCGTCGCGAACATCTTTCGCTCGGCGTAAACGTCTGATTGCGTCAACTGATTGAGGAGCGTCGATTTGCCCGCATTTGTGTAACCGACGAGCGAGATTATTGGAAGGTGTTTCTCGACACGCTTCTTGCGACTCTCCTGTCGCTGATGGCCGAGAGCATCGACCTGCTTCTCGAGATTTGCAATACGATCGCGAACCCGACGTCGATCGGTCTCGAGTTTCGTCTCGCCCGGACCGCGTCCGCCGATGCCACCGGCGAGCCGGGAGAATGCCGAATTCTGGCCGATCACAAGCCGCGGCAAGAGGTATTTGAGCTGCGCGAGCTCGACCTGCAGCTTGCCTTCCCTGCTCTGTGCTCGCTGAGCAAAGATATCAAGGATAAGCTGCGGACGATCGATGACCTTCAGCTCCGTCGCCTCGCTCAGCGAACGGACCTGAGCCGGCGACAGTTCCCTGTCGAAGATGATCATGTCCGCACCAAGCCGCATCGACCTGATCAAAAGATCGTCGAGTTTGCCCTTACCTAGAACTGTCTTTGGATCGATCTGCGGCCGCCGCTGGATGATCGTATCGAGCACGACGACATCCGCCGAGGTCGCAAGCTCGGTCAACTCCGTGATCGATTCCCTCTCCTCGTCCGTATCGCCCGTCGTCACGCCGACAAGTATCGCCCGCTCCTGCCCCGTCTGCCGCTTGCTCGCGGTCATTCGGACACGCGCCATCTCGTCCTCGAGCGACGTGATCAGAGACGCAAAGTCCGTATCTAGCTGGGATGGAATGTTGGGCTCGAGAAAAGTGTAGGGGTCCGAGCCTTCATCACTCGCTCCACGTCCCTCGCCGGTCAGCGGCACGAGGTGCGCGCTATAGACCATTCCGGGCAGACCGTCCTTCCGGTCCACCTGAACGATCGACATCAGATCAAGGCGGAGCAACGCTAGATCGGTAAGATCGTCCTGGGTGAGCTTTTCGCCAAGCAAATGCGTGTGTACGCATCGCAAGCCGCGAAAGCGGTCCTCGGACGCGCGGGCGCGGCCAAAATCCGGCATCTCGATCTGCTTAGCGGTGCCTACCATGACGTACTCGACCTGACCTTTGCGATTGAGCAGAACGCCGACCTGGCGGTTCATTTCGTGTGAAAGCTCGGACATCTGCCGTGCAAGCTCCGCCGAAACGATCTGGTCCGGAGACACTCGCCGCGTCGAAAGCCGCTCGATACGCTTTAATTGGTTTTGTTTGAGGCCGCGGGTAAACCCTGTGACGTTGCTGATAAAGCTAACTGCTCCTTTTCTATATCTATCTTAACAAATCAGCCGATTGCCTCAGCACGTACTGTTTGCCCCTTACAATCTTATCGGCCATACTTTTCTATAGACGTGTTATGACTGCAACCCTAACCCCGAATGCCAGCTACAGCCTGACGCTGAGGGTCAAGATACAAAATTCTCCCGGCAAGCTTGGCGAGATCACGACAGCGATCGGCAAGGCCGGCGGCGACATCGAGGGCATCGATATCGTCTCGGTCGGTAAGGACTCGCTCATCCGCGATATCACGGTAAATGCTGCGAGCGAGACGCACGACGAGCAGATCAAACGGGCCGTCCAAGACATCGACGGCGTCGAGGTCGTCAACGTGTCTGACCGTACATTCCTGATGCATCTCGGCGGCAAGATCGAGGTCGTGTCAAAGGTTCCGCTCAAGACGCGTGCGGATCTCTCGATGGCCTACACGCCGGGCGTCGCACGCATTTGCGAGGCGATCGCAAAGGACCCAGAGAAACGCTTCACGCTCACGATCAAGAAGAACACCGTCGCTGTAGTCTCAGACGGGACGGCCGTGCTCGGTCTCGGTGATATCGGCCCCGCGGCCGCGATGCCCGTTATGGAGGGCAAGTGCCAGCTCTTCAAAGAGTTTGGCGGTGTCGACGCATTTCCGATCTGCCTCAACACAAAGGACCCGCACGAGATCGTTCAAACCATCAAGAATATCGCCGTCGCCTTTGGCGGCATCAACCTCGAGGACATTTCGGCACCGCGGTGTTTTGAGATCGAGGAACGCCTCAAAGAGGAGCTGAATATTCCGGTCTTTCATGACGATCAGCACGGCACGGCAGTCGTCGTGCTCGCCGCGCTCATCAACGCCTGTAAGATCACGGGCAAAAAGATGGAGGACATCAAGCTTGTCGTCAACGGTATCGGTGCCGCCGGCGTCGCGTGCAGCAAGATCGTCATGGCGGCGGGCGTCAAGAATATCGTCGGCTGTGACACTACCGGTGCTCTCTACGAGGGCCGAAAAGAGAACATGAACTGGGTCAAGGACTGGTACGCCCGGAATACAAATCCCGACAACGTCCGCGGCACGGTGCACGAGGTGATAAAAGGAGCAGACGTTTTCTTTGGCCTTTCGGCACCGAATACGCTGACCATCGCCGATCTGGACACGATGGCAAAAGATCCGATCGTATTTGCGATGGCAAATCCGACGCCCGAGATCATGCCCGAGGACGCCGCCGGTCACGTCGCCGTGATGGCGACGGGACGCTCGGACTATCCCAACCAGATCAACAATGTCCTTTGCTTCCCGGGCATCTTTCGCGGGGCTTTGAATTGTCGGGCCTCACAGATCAACGGCCCGATGAAGCTCGCTGCGGCAAACGCCATCGCCGAGACCATCACCGACGCCGAGCTACACCCCGACTACATCATCCCGTCCGTATTTGACCGCCGCGTCGGCGAAGCCGTCGCCGCCCGCGTAGAAGAAGCCGCCTACGCCTCAGGCGTTGCGCGACGGGAAAGGGTGGATGATTACGATATCGACGCTGCCGAGGCTCGCGCATAGAATGCTCAAACTCTTGCTTATCGTTGCCGTCTTGACGTGTAGCGCAGCCGTCTCCTCGCAGACCGCGACAACGCTGAGCCTGCAGCAGATCGAAGGCTTTAAGGCTGCGAAGGTCAAGACGGAGAAGCAAGCCGTCCCGTATGCGCTCAAGATGGCGGTGACTGTCAAGAAGATCTACGACAACATGCTCTCGGCACACGAGGACCAGCGTCTTCGCCGCAAGCTCGCCGCACGGCTGCACCTTTACACCGGCAAGCTCCTAGACATTCGCGGCCAATCCTATCGCGACGCCCTCGGCATTCTCACGCCCGCTCAACGCCAAACCATCCGTGAGGCTCTCAAAAAGCCCGATGCCCCGCAGGACATCGGCGAATTGATCGCTAAAACATTCGGCCTGGCAAAGTAATTACCGTGATCCGAGCCCACATAACCGAGATGACGATCGAGGAGGTTGCGAACGCGCTGACGCACGGGCTCGGGCTCGTTTTGAGCGTCGCGGGCTTTGTCGGTCTGCTCACATGGGCGCTTCTCTACGGCGACGGATGGCAGATCGCGGGCAGCGTCGTTTACGGCTCTTCCCTGATCATTCTTTACGCGGCGTCGACGTTTTATCACACGTCGGTTACACC
>DASYKW010000214.1:0-17124 GCA_035995005.1 Pyrinomonadaceae bacterium | reverse complement strand
CGGCAGTCTAAAGGCCTTGCGCGTCAAGGAGATGCGACTCGAGCGACGGCTCAATATCGTTTACCGGCGCACTTCGGAGCTGTCACATGCCGCGCGGGCGTTCCTTGACGTTGCAAAGCTGGCAGAGCGTTCAAAATAACTATTGAAAACAAACCATATAGGCTAGAATTGTCAAAAGACCCGGATTTAGCAGTCTTTAACCCAGTTAGCTGGAGAAATATGGCTGAAACAGACCTAAACGACGCTCGTTCCGCATCCGAGCGACGCGGTTCGGACCGCAAAAAGCTGATCGTCGACGTGCGCTTTGACGGCGGCGACGGCACAGGCATCGCGAATACGCGCGACATCGGGATCGGCGGGCTCTATATGACCACTACAGCCCCTCTGGATATGGGTACACCTATTATCATGACGCTCAATATCGCCGAGCAAACGATGCATTTGACAGGGACCGTTGTTTACTCCGACCCGGGGCACGGCGTAGGGGTGAGATTCAAAGATCTGGACGACGAAGACCGCAACTTTCTGACCCGCGAGCTGCAACTCGCCTGACTCTATGTTTGACCAATTTACCCTCGGCATTGAAGAAGAATTTCAGATCGTCGATCCCGCGACGCGCGAATTGAGGTCGCACGTCTCCGAGATCCTCGACGAGGGGAAGCTGCTGCTTGGCGAGAAGATCAAGCCTGAGATGATCCAGTCGATGATCGAGGTCGGCACCGGGGTGTGCGCAAACATCCAGGAAGCTCGCGAGGACATTACCAAACTTCGCTGCATCATATCGAGCCTTGCTCAGAAAAAGGGAATGGCCATCGTCGCGGCATCGACGCATCCTTTCTCGAAATGGTCCGAGCAAGAGATCTACGACGGTGATCGCTACAAGCTGCTGGTCGACGAGCTGCAGATGGTCGCCCGCTCGCTGTTGATATTCGGCGTGCACGTTCACGTCGGCATTCCGGATGTCGAACGCCGCATTCAGATAATGAATGCCGCGCGATATTTCCTGCCGCACATACTCGCGATGACGACATCCTCGCCGTTCTGGCTTGGCCATAATACCGGCTTGAAATCATATCGCTGCGAGGTCTTTAAGAAATTCCCGCGTACCGAGATCCCGGATCATTTCGAATCGTACGCGCAGTATAAGACCTATCTCGACCTGCTGATACACATGAACTGCATCCAAGACGGGTCAAAGATCTGGTGGGACGTGCGTCCGCATCACCTGTTCCCGACGCTCGAATTTCGCATCTGCGACATTCCCACGCGCGTGGATGACACGATCGCCGTCGCGGCATTGTTCCAGGCGATCGTCGCGAAGCTTCACACGCTGATCGACAATAATCTTGGGTTCCGCATCTATCACCGGCGTCTCATTCTCGAGAACAAATGGCGGGCGATCCGATACGGTCTGGACGGCAAGCTGCTCGACCTCGGCAAACAAAAGGAAGTGCCCGTTAAGGACCTCATCCGCGAGCTGCTGGAATTCGTCGACGATGTTGTGGATCCGCTCGATTCGCGAAAAGAGATCGAGCACATCCATACAATACTTGACCGCGGTACGTCGGCAGACGAGCAGTTAAAGGTCTACGAGGAGTCGGGGGGCGACTTTAACGCTGTCGTCGATATGCTGATGATCAACACCCTCGAGAATGTTCCCGACCAGTGCTTCCCTTGATGGGTGACGTGCGCTCACGAGACCTTCCTAAACCCTATATTGAAGCGGCTCTGGCCGTGTTTCGTAGCCGGCAACTTTCGTCGATCGTTGAGATCGGCAGCATGCGTACGGATCTGACGCATCCACTTGCCGAGGTTGACGCGCGCTGTTGCGGAGACGGCCATTCATCCTTGTATTGGGCAATGGAGACCGATGACTTTGTGACGGTCGACGTGCATTTCGCGGCGGCGATAACGGCCGGAAAGGCCATTAAGCGGGTATTGGGCAAGTTCGTGACGGTCGTATGCATGGACGGCATCGAATTCTTGTCTCTCTACGATAAGCCGATCGATCTGTTATTTCTTGACGCATGGGACGCCTACCTGCCGATGTCGGCAGAGAGGCATCTAGAGGCCTTTGAAGCAGCCGAGAGGCAACTTCATCCTCGCTCGCTGGTTTTGATCGACGACACGGACATAAATTTCAATGCGGACGGGACCGTGGAAGATGCGGAAGCCGGACTGCCCGGCGGTAAGGGGTCGGTTCTCGTTCCCTATATGCTCGCCCATGAATGGACCGTTCTCTTTGGAGGACGACAGACAATGCTTGCTCTCAGTCCGACCGAGCATGAAATACGCCTCGCCGCGAAAGCTCTCCATGACGGGCTTGAGAATGTACGCGAGCAGATCATTTGAAATTAAAACACTCCCGTTTATTTTCGTCACGAATAAACCTTCGCAGGTGTTTACCGTAGTAGCTTTGAATCAATTTTGGAGAGAATCATTGATATGACCTTAACCACGATCGTCCGCGGTGGCCTAACCGCGATCCTCACACTCTCGTTCGTTGTCACGAGCCTGGGACAGGCATTCGACATAGGTCGTATGGATACGGGCGTTGCTGCGTGCGACAACTTTTACAAATATAGCAACGGCGGATGGCTCAAGAAGACAGAGATCCCGGCCGCTTTTCCGTCGTGGGGCACGTGGGACATTCTGATCACACACAATCGCGAACTTTCGAGAGACATTCTCGAGACGGCGATGAAGGCGAATGCCGCGAAAGGCTCGAGCACGCAGCTTGTCGGCGATTATTACGCGTCCTGTATGGACGAAGCCGCGATCGAAGCCGCCGGTACAAAGCCGCTGCAGCCCTACTTCAAAGAGATAGACTCCATCAATGACATAGCCAGTCTGAGAAACGCGATCGCCAAGCTTCACCTTGCCGGATCGGCGCCGCTATTCGGCTTCTTCTCGTATCTTGACGAGCAAAATAGCTCGATGAATATCGCCAACGTTTATCAAGGCGGATTGAGCCTGCCAAACAGCGATTACTACACAAAGACGGACGACAAATCGATCGAGCTGCGGGGCAAACTCGTTGCTCATATCGCCCGAATGATGGGACTCGTCGGAGAAGATGCTGCGACGGCAAAGGCACATGCCGAGAGCGTGATGGCTTTTGAGATGCGCTTGGCCAAGGCGTCGAAAAGCCCTGTCGAGCTACGCGATCCTGCGAATTACTACCATAAGATCACAGTTGCCGAGGCCGACAAGCTCATGCCAGGCTTTGACTGGTCCGCATACGCAAAGCGGATGGGAGCACCTCAATTCGCCACGATCAATGTCGGCCAGCCGGATTTCTTTAAGGAAGCGGGGAAAATGATGACGGACGTCCCGATGTCCGAATGGAAGACGTATCTGCGTTGGACAGCGGTCAACAATTTTTCGCCGCGAATGACGAAGGCGCTTGAAAAGGCGGATTTTGATTTTTACAGCACGACGCTCAACGGCACGACCGAGCAGCTGCCGCGGTGGCGGCGTTGTACGCGTAACACCGATAACGCACTCGGCGAGGCCCTGGGCGAGGAATTCGTAAAGACAAACTTTACGCCCGAGGCCAAGAAAAGGATGGACGAGCTGATCGACAACCTTTTCGCTGCCTACCATGAGCACATGCTCAAGAATGACTGGATGACCGAGGAGACTCGCAAGCAAGCGTTGGCCAAGCTTTCCGCGATACGCCGGAAAATCGGTTACCCGGCGAAACTGCGAGGCTATGCAGGCCTAAGCATCGACCGCAAATCTTATTTTGATAACGTTTCTGCGGTAAACGAGTTTGGCAACAGGCGCGATCTCAAAGATATCGGTAGTGCACCGGACAAGGACCGCTGGGGCACGACGGCGACGGTGGTCAACGCGTATTACAACTCAAATTACAACGACATCACATTCCCGGCCGGCATATTGCAGCCGCCGTTCTTCGACTTCAAGGCTGACGACGCTTTGAATTACGGTGCGATCGGAATTGTCATCGGACACGAGCTAACGCACGGATTTGACGACAGCGGCAGCCGCTACGACGGCGAGGGCAATCTAAAGATGTGGTGGACGCCGGACGACCGGAAGAAGTTTGACGATAAAGCGAATTGCGTAACAACGCAGTTTAGCAGCTATCAGGTCGAGCCGGGACTCAACATCAATGGCGAGCTCACGCTCGGCGAGAATCTCGCCGATCTCGGCGGAATGGCGATAGCATATGATGCATTCCTCAAATCAATGGAAGGGAAGGCTCGTCCCGCGAATATCGACGGAATGACACCGGAGCAGCGCTTCTTTCTCGGCTGGTCGCGCGTGTGGGCGGAGAACGATCGGCCCGAGTACGCAAGACTGATCGCGCAATCCGATCCGCACAGCCTGAGTGAATTCCGCGTCAACGGCCCATTGTCGAATTTCCCGCAATTTGCGACGGCCTTCGCATGTAAAACGGGCGACAAGATGGTCCGTGAAAAACGCTGTCAGGTTTGGTAACAGCGATCCCATCACTTGGGATATTATGAAAGGGCTCGGCCACGCCGGGCCTTTTTCTATACCTACTTATGTCCTGCGATCCATCAGAACTTCTCGGCGTCGGCATCTTTGAGCTGCTTGACGAGAATGAGAGAGCGGAGTTTGCCGCGGTGCTTGATTCGGCGTCGGTGTCCGCGGGCGATATCATCTTTCGGGCCGGTGATCTGGGCGACGATTTGTACATCGTCAGGTCCGGCGAGGTCGAATTGTCGGTCAAGGACGTGACCGGACAAAAGATCGTGCTCACCGTAGTTGAGAAGAACGACATCTTTGGAGAGCTGTCGATGCTCGACGCGCGGCCGCGATCTGCCACGGCTGCAGCTCTCGAGGACAGCGAGCTGCTGCTCCTCGATCGCGACGATCTGCTTATGCTCTTTCAAAAGCAGCCCGACGCCGCGTTGAATATGCTTGCCGCGATGAGTGGAATGCTCCGCAAGGTCGACCGGCTGCTGCAGACGCGTGTCTCGCGAAATGTAAATGAGGAAATGGAAGAGCGTCTCCCGGCTCTCCAACGCATCGCGGACTGGATAGCATGGTTCAGCGGCAGCATGCTCTTTCTGATCATAAACGGCCTTTGGTTTGTTGTTTGGATCGGGATAAACACACTCGGGCCTGAGCCACAGCGGTTCGATCCGTTCCCATTCGGATTGCTGACGATGATCGTCTCACTTGAAGCGATCTTTCTCTCGTGCTTTGTCCTGATCTCGCAAAATCGACAAGCCGCGAAAGATAAGATCCGTGCGGACATCGAGTACGACATCAACATAAAGGCCGAGCTAGAGGTCGCCCACCTTCACGAGAAGGTCGATCACATGCACGAGCAGATGCTCGAGCGATTTGCGGAACTCACGCCCTCGGGCCGCAAGCCGATCGGCCGCGGTCAGTGACGTTTAAAGTACTGGACCTCCCGCTCGTGCTTCTCGGCCGCCTCGCGCGTATCGAACGTACCGAGATTCCTGCGCTTTCCAGTCTTGGGATCTTTCTTTTTTGAGTAAAGGCGATACTCGCCGGACTTGAGCTTTCTGATCATACTAGCCTCCGTTAGCGAGGATATGACCGCGCGTCCATGAAGGTCAGTACGCAGAATTACAAAGGCCTACGCGTTATGCTCGATAGCGAGTTTTAGGAAGTTCTCAAACAGGATGCGGCCGTCGCGGCTCTCGTTGGGATGCTCCCAGCGAGTGGGGTTCTTTGACCAGTCCTCGAACGACTTCTCCAAGTGAAATTGGACGCAGTAGATCAACTGTCCGTCAGCACGCTTGACCATCATTTGGTTCTTGCAGAGATACGAGGTGGCGAGGAGCTTAAATCCGTCGGGCAGACCATCGACCTTGACGCCGTGGTTCTGCCAGACACGCAAGATGTCGTCCTCGGTCGTGTATTGCTGCCAGACGCCCGTACCTGGCTCGTCATTTCCCTCAAATATTGGGTCGCTCTTATCGACGATCTTAATGAAACGGTATTGATACTCAACAAGACGATCGCTGCGCTTTGCGGCTAGTGCGAGGTCGTCTAGGGTTTTAAGCTCGGCTCCAAAAGCCATCGCCACAAGTTGATGTGCCCCACAGATGGCGAGGACGGGGATCGTGGTTTCCTGTATGAATTGTTTGAAAGACTCTATGTGTTCCGGATTGTAATAATCGAAATCGGCAAACGTGCCGCTCATTACGATAGCGTCCGGATGGAACTGCTCCGCCGCGTAGGCAAGCTCCGACAGATGGACCGTCATCGTCTTTGGACTCTGGACCAGACGAATGACGTTCTGAGCGATGTTGTTGCAGGCCATTCCCGAGACCTTTCGCTCAAATTCAAGTTTAGCCTTTACCTCGCCTTTCCAGTCCTCGCGGGCGAGGTCCGACAGGTCGGACTCGTAGCGAAGCAGATCGTTGACGATGAGCACCTTAGCATGCTCTACACTCTTCTCGATCGGCTCGTATTTGCAATACGTGCTCTTGTTGTGAGGAAACGGCAGCGGCTCCGGCTCGGTTGCCCTTTTTACACCATCGTACATAGCTAAAAACTGTTTTGGGGATGCGTCAATGGCGCGCATCCTGTCACTATACCACCATTTATTTTGACGTAAAAGAACACTATTGGGGTGCATGCGAAGCTATTTTCGCTGGCGGGTCTCACGGTCGAAGGCAGGCATTACCTCGCCGGCACCGGTTCTCTCTATCTCGTCTCTAATAGCACGAATTATCCTTGAGCGGGTCTGAGACACGCTTCGCGTGGGCTTACCGCCGGTCGAGGCGGCAATTAGAAGGAGCATTCGCTGCCATGAGGTCTCGAGATCGTCCGCGAGCGCCGAGATCTGCGTTATGTCGTATGGCGCGGCGAAGGCGGAACAGCCGACACGCGCGAAAATGCGCATATACCGGGCCGTTGCAAGATCGGGACACGCGAATCGCCGCCTGCCGATCTGCAGCTCGATACCGAGCAACGTGTAGTTGATCGTTGCCGCATTCTCTTTGGCGGGAACGTCGATGCTGAGTGAGCGTGTCCGGAGAGGGCGTATCTTGTGCTCGTAGATAGACGGCAGCCAGTCGTCGCCTAGTTTGGCGCGGATCTCGGCAGTTATATCCATTGATAACTACTTTTCGACAACAGCAACGGCCGTGGGTGAGGCCGGTGATCTGGAGAACCGCTCGATCACGCTGCTTGCAAAGATGCCAAAGTAAAGTACGCCGAGGACTGTGATAACGAGAGCGGTTGCGAGGCCGGCGGGCATCTTTGGTGCGGCCCACTCGGTCACTCGATCGCGGAAGAACATCACGACGATCAGCCGCAAATAGTAATACGCCGAGATCGCCGAGCCGATCACGGCAACGACGACGAGAACGGTCACGAGCGGATTGCCGGATGCCAGCGCAGGGCCAAAGACCAGGACCTTGCCCATAAAGCCGGCGGTTAGCGGCAGACCGAGCAGCGAGAGCATAAACAGCGACAGCGAGAACGACAGCACCGGTGTCCTGAAACCGATACCGTTGTAATCCTCAAATTCCGTGCGTCGGTCGTTCCTTTGGCCGAGCAGCCCGACGATTGCAAACGCGCCGAGATTTGTGATCGAGTACGTCACCATGTAAAACGCTACGGTCGCGATCGCCTCGTCACGGGTCGCCGCGGACTTTGCCAAACCCGCACCGATAAAGCCGACCATAGCATAGCCCGCGTGAGCGATCGACGAATACGCGAGCATCCGCTTTACGTTGTCCTGCAGGATAGCGGCGACGTTGCCAAAAAGGATCGTAATGATCGCAAGCACCGATAATGCCGAGATCCACGAATCGTGGAGATAGGTTGAAACCGCGACACCCGAAACGAGTGGGAAACCAAGGACAAAAACTCTCAAGAACGACGCCAGCGCCGCTGCCTTGGGCCCGGCGGCCATAAAACCCGTGATCGGCGTCGGTGCACCCTCGTAAACATCCGGCGTCCACACGTGAAAAGGAGCGAGCGCTACCTTAAATCCAAATCCGACGATCATCATCGCTCCGCCGATCAGCAGCAGGGCAGGAAAATTCGGTGCCGTCATCTTGGCCGCGATCTCGGTGAGGTTTGTCGAGCCCGTCGCACCGTACGTGAGGGCCATTCCGTAAAGCAGGAACGCGGATGCAAAGGAGCCAAGGATGAAGTACTTCATCGAGGACTCGTTGGATTTGAGGTCTCCTTTCCTGAGGCCTGCCATTACATATGTTGCGATCGATGATGTCTCGAGGCCGAGGAAAATGACGACGAGATCATTACCCGCCGACATCATCATCATTCCGAATGTCGCAAACATCAGCAGTGCGTGGTATTCGCCGACCGGTACGCTTTCGCGCTCGACCCAGATAGTCGATACGAGCACCGTAATTGCCGTAACAAACAGAAAGACGAACGAGAAGCTAAGCCGTAGGTTGTCATTCGCGATCATGCCGCCCCAGCTCAGAGCCGGCGCGTTCCCGCCCCATAGCCCGACCAGCAAAACACCCGCAACAACGAGCCCGATGATCGCGATCGCACCTGAAACCGCCTTTTGCCGCGGCATAAAGCTGTCATAAAGCATGATGATCACGCCCGCGGTCGCGACCACGAGCTCAGGCAATATGACCGAGACATTTGTGCTCGGTGCGGTGAGTTCTGCTAGAAGGAACGTACTCATTATCGGTTCTCGATCTCGGGAGCTTTCAATTCTGTCTTCTCAAATGTTCCGCCCGCCTGATGCATCACCCTCGACTGGATCGCCTTGACGACATCGTCCGTCCGCCTAAGAAAGGGCTTTGGATAGACGCCCATATAGACCATCAAGATAAGGAGCGGCACCATTATGCCGATCTCGCGCCAGCTGAGGTCCGCGAGCAACTTGTTCTTGGCGTTCGTGACCTTGCCAAAGAAAACCCGTTGGACCATCCACAAGAGGTAAACGGCCGCGAAAATAACACCGGTCCCCGCGAGCATCGTGGCGACGTAATTCCAGTTAACGGTCTGCGTTACGGCGAGGGCGGACGAACCAAACATCCCGACCATGATGAGGAATTCACCGACAAACCCGTTGAGGAATGGGAGCCCTATCGACGACATCGTCGTGATAATAAAGATCGTCGCGTAGATCGGCATCACGTTCGCGATCCCGCCAAACTGCGTGATCTCGCGCGTATGTCGCCGCTCGTAGATAAAGCCTACAAGCAGGAAGAGTGCACCGGTTGAGATGCCATGGTTCAGCATCTGATAGACTGCACCCTGCATGCCGTACTCCGTAAAGGAGAACATCCCAAGGATCACAAAGCCCATGTGGGCGACCGACGAGTACGCTACAAGCCGCTTGATGTCGGGCTGGACCATGGCGACCAGCGCACCATAAATGATGCCGACGATGGCAAGCGTGATAAAGAGCCACGCCCACTCGCGCGATTGATCCGGAAATAGCCCAAAGTTGAACCGCATCAGACCGTACGTTCCCATCTTGAGCATTACCGCCGCCAGTATCACGGAGCCTGCCGTCGGTGCCTCGGTGTGGGCGTCGGGCAGCCAAGTGTGGAAAGGGAACAGCGGCACCTTGATCGAGAACGCCAGGGCAAACGCGAGGAACATCAACGTCGCGGTCGAGGCCGGCAACACGAGCTGGCCGGTCTTCATCGCGTTCATTATCGCGATGAGATCGAATGAGCCGCCGAGGCCTGTCTGGTCCGCATAGATGTAGAACAAGGCGATGATGGCGACCAGCATCAGCAAGCTGCCGAGAGCCGTGAAGATAAAGAATTTGACCGCCGCGTAGATGCGGTTTTCGCCGCCCCAGATGCCGATCAGGAAGAACATCGGGACAAGCGACGCCTCAAAAAAGAGGTAAAAGACCAGCATGTCGAGCGAGACAAAGACACCGATCATCGCCGACTCGAGCAGCAGCAGGAATGCGTAAAATGCCGTCCTCTTTTTCTCGACCGCGTTCCAGGTCGAGAGCACCGAGATCGGCATAATAAAGGTCGTCAGGATCACGAGCCAGAAGCTCAACCCATCGACGCCGATGTGGTAATTCGTGTTGATCGCACGGATCCACGACACATTCCGTTCAAAAAAGAAGCCGCTCGGGCCGGCAACAGCCGACTTTGAAAAGATCGCAAGCGAGACCACGAAGTTCAGTAGAGTAAACCCGAGCGTGATCCACTTGAGGTTATCGTCATTCTTAGTGACGACGTGGTAAACGATCGTCAGCACCGCCCCGATGACGGGCAGCAGGATGAGAATGGTCAGGAGATTGTTGTTAAGAAGATCCATTATCCAACCAATTTCATGCCGTAATAAATAAAGTAGCCAAGCACCGCGATGGCTCCGAGCAGGATGATCGCCGCGTACGAGCGGACAAATCCGACCTGCAGCCCGCGGACGAGGTTGCCGACCTCCATAACAAAATGACCGATGCCGTTGACGATGCCGTCGACAAAGCCGACGTCAAATCCTTTCCAGAGGCCCTCGCGTGAGAGCTTCGTCAGCGGGTCGACGATGTAACCGTTGTAAAGCTCGTCAATCCGCCATTTTTGCTCCATGATCCTTGGCATTTTCCGAAGCGGGTTGCTGCGGAACATCCCAATGCCTAGTGCAATACCTGTGAAAGCCAGCACGACCGAGAGACCCGCGAGCTTCCGCTCGGTCGAGATCTCCTCAGGATTGTGCTCGACGGCATGCTCGGCTGCTGCGGGCTCAGAGGATGAGTGCTCGGCGATCTTTGTCTCGCCGTGTGTAGCGGGAACGGTCTCATGCTCAGGCTTGACGCCGACCTTCGCGATCACAGGCTCGAGGATGTGCTCAAAGACATTAATGTCGCCCTTGCCAAACATCGAGCTAATCGCGTAAGGAATACCCACCAGTCCGCCGACCGTGGAGAGTATTGCGAGCACCACAAGCGGCACGGTCATCGTCCAGGGGGATTCGTGCGGCTTGAAATCGTGTGGCAGCTCGTGGTGCTCGTCGTCATGATCGTCATCGTGCGAATCGTGAGCCTCATGGGCCGCGTGGTCGCCGTGTGTCTCTGCATCGTGCGCATCGCCGGTAGCGAACGCATTCTCTTCAGCATGAGCGGGATCGTTTGGATGGTTAGCGTCCGGCAAGGCCTCGTGAAAACGCTCCGCGCCAAAGAACGTCATCACCATCAAACGCGTCATGTAACACGCCGTCAGAACGGCTGTCAGCAGACCGACGATCCAAAGAATGTAATTCCAATTGCCGGGCAGGCCGCTCGCGGCGAATGTGCGATAGAGGATCTCGTCCTTTGAGAAAAAGCCCGCCCAGATCGGAATGCCGCAGATCGCAAGCCAGCCCATCGCCATCGTGACGAATGTGACGGGCATGTATTTACGAAGGTTGCCCATTCGCCGCATGTCCTGCTCGTGATGCATCCCGTGGATCACCGATCCCGAGCCGAGGAAGAGCAACGCCTTGAAAAAGGCATGCGTCATCACGTGAAAGATCGCAGCAATAAACGCCCCGACGCCACACGCGAGGAACATGTATCCGAGCTGCGAGACCGTCGAATAGGCCAGAACCTTCTTAATATCGTTTTGCGCGAGACCGATCGTGGCCGCAAATATCGCCGTCGCGCATCCGATGATAGCGACGATAAACATCGCCGTCGGCGCATTCTGGTAGATCGCGTTGCATCGAACGACCATGTAAACGCCCGCGGTCACCATTGTCGCCGCATGGATCAATGCCGAAACAGGAGTCGGGCCGGCCATCGCGTCCGGCAGCCAGGTAAAGAGCGGGATCTGTGCCGATTTACCCGTCGCTCCGATAAAGAGCAGAACTGCAACGCTGGTAATGCCGCCCGCAAAGATCGCCTTCCATGCAAACGGCTCCTGTGCCATCTGGGCGAAAGCGTTCAATGCACTAGCGACCTGCGTGCCATCGACAGTCTTGTCGTAAAAGGAGATCGAGCCGGTCAGCGTAAACACCAGGAAGATACCGATCAGGACGCCCCAGTCGCCGATACGATTCATCACAAAGGCCTTCTTGGCCGCGCGGCGGGCCTCGTCACGCTTGATGTAATAACCGATCAGCAGGTAGGAACACAGCCCCACGCCCTCCCAACCGACGAACATCAGCAGGAAGTTGTCCGCGAGGATCAGCGTCAGCATCGAGAACATGAAGAGGTTCAAGTAAGCGAAGAACCGGTAAAACCCCGGATCGCCCTTCATGTAGCCCGTTGCAAAGATGTGGATCAGGAGACCGACAAAGGTGATAAACAGAGCATAGATCGCCGACAGGTGATCCATGCCCAGACCGAAATCTGCACGAAATCCGCCGACCTGTATCCACGTCCAGATCTGGTCGAGGACAGGCTTTTCGGCAAACAGTGCGCCTTCCTGGCCCGTTCCGATGCCAAACGCGATCATAAACGCCACGATCGTCGAGATCGCGATCGTCCCGCAGGCGACGAGGCCCGAGAACATCTCGTTCTTCAAACGGCCGCCGATCAGCCAGTTGATCACCGCGCCCGCGAGCGGAGCGAAGATGATAATGCTTAGAAGGTTGGTTTCAACCATTATCAGTTACCGATACGTTTGGGCTCCGGATCCAGCGTCGGAACCGCAACTTTGCCCTTTACCTCGGGGAAGAGTATTTCAAAATGGGCTTGGTCGATGGTCCCATCCAGGAATTTCCATTGTTGGCCGCCGTCTTCAGAGATCGCCATCATAGAGCTTTGGCCTTCGTACTTACCATCGGGCATCCTCATGATCATTTTCATAGGCAACACGGCGAAGATTACAGAACCGATCTTCTCAATTTGAGACGGTTTGCCCATTTCCGCTCCGATCAGGGTTACGCCCACGCCTTTGATTTCATCGGCCGCCTGCTGAATCCGAGTGATCAATCGCTCGCGACCGCCCATTTTCTGCACAAGCTTCGGATGCGTGTAATCTGCGACCTTTGCGAAATCGTTGGCGACAGTCGCCTTCGCAACCTCATCAGCTTGCTTCTGTAATGCAGGATAGTCTGATCCGCCCTGTGCGCAGGCGACCTGCGCGACAGAGGCGAGTAGGAGTGTCAGTAAAACCCTGAAAATCATGTTTTCTAGTCGATGACGAGCATCATCTCGTCCATCGTTTTCTCAAATCCTGTGCTCTTAAAGAGCTTGTGGCCTGCGGCATTCTCTGCCGCGACGGTTAGGAGCACCTTATCGGCTCCGAGTTCCTTTGCAGCGTTCTTGACGCCGTCGATCAGAGCCATCCCGGCTCCGCCGCCTCTCGCCGCTGGGTCGACAAAGATGTCATGCAGCCAGACGACCCGCGTTGCCAGCTCTGCGTATGCCGTCGCCTCGTATTCAAAATAGGCGAATCCGACAACCTCGCCATCCGACTCCGCCACGAGTACTGAGCCCTTCTCGGCTCGGTCTCCGTAGAATCGCGTTGCCCCGTCGAGCGTCGCGACCTGCGTAAATCGCCGAGGGTTCCACCCGGCGTGAAGCTCAAATAGAGCTACCGCAAATTCGGCGACCTTTGGCGCGTCGTCTCGGGTGGCATTTCGAACCGTGATAGCCATACGCCAAGTGAGCAGGATGCTCGCTCTCCAGGTTAGTTTTTCAAAATGCTCGCGTCGTCCACATCGATCGACAGCCGATTGCGGAAGAACGCGATGATGATGCCGAGCCCGACGGCGGCCTCGGCCGCCGCGACGCTCATCACCATAAATACAAAAAGCTGGCCGCGAACGTCACCGTAGTATCGCGAAAATGCGACAAAGGTCAGGTTCACTGCATTGAGCATCAGCTCAATACACATGAACATCCCGATCGCGTTACGCTTGAATATCACGCCGACACAGCCGATCGTGAACAAGATCCCTGATAACGCTAAGTAGCTGGCTAAGCTTGGTTCCATAAAACTACTGTTCGTCGTGCCGGAGCTCGGATTCGTGCTCGACGACCAGCTCAAGCTGAGGCTGTGCTAGCCTGCGAGCAAGAATGACCGCGCCGATGATCGCCATCAGCAAAAGGACCCCGACGATCTCGACGGGCAGCAGATATTCCGTGTACATCGCCTGTCCGATGCTCAGAGTTTTGCCGGCCGTTACGGCCTGGTCTGACGGGTTTTGCGGTGCACGTGTCACCGCGTAAAAGATAAAAAATGTCTGTGTCAGGAGCACTACTCCGAGTCCGCCGCCCAGGGCCCATAGATATTTGAGCCGATTGGGCTTGTCTTGATCGTCGAGATTCAGAAGCATGATGACAAAAACCACGAGCACCATGATCGCCCCGGCGTAGATCAATATCTGCACGGCTGCGATAAACGGTGCCGCCAGCGTGACGTAAATGCACGATAGCGAAATGAATACACCGACAAGCGAGATCGCGCTATATAGCGGATTCTTGTGGTACACCATCGAGATCGCGCACATGATCGCGAAACCGGCGAATAAGAAAAAGAAAGCAGTCGAGGCCATAAGGAACTCAAACAGGATGGACAGGATTCGCAGGATTCAGATCCCTGCTGATCTCGTCACCTCTGTTCCACCAACATCCTGTAGATCCTGTCTATCCTGTTTGGATTCCGACAGACCTACCTATTCAAGAAAAACACCACCACGATCGTCAGCACGACGTTTGCCAGGGCGACCGGCAGCAAAAACTTCCAGCCAAAATTCATTAGCTGATCAAAACGGAATCGCGGCAGCGTGCCGCGGACCCAAATGTAAAAGAAAAGAAATGCACAGATCTTGCCGATAAACGCGATGTGGCTTACAAGCGCGTACGGTATCGAGCCAACGTCAAATACGTGACTTAATCCGGGAACGTACCAGCCGCCGAGAAACAGCACCGTGCACATTACCGATACCGTGAACATGTTCACGTACTCGGCCATAAAGAAGAGTGCGAATTTGAGAGCCGAGTATTCCGTATGGAATCCGGCGACGAGCTCCGTTTCGGCCTCAGGCAAGTCAAAGGGCACCCGGTTCGTCTCGGCAAAGGCTGCGATCAAAAAGACTATAAAACCGATGAACTGCGGAATGATGAACCACCGGAACGGCGAGTTGATCTGAGCGTTGATAATTCCGCCGAGATCAAGCGAGCCCGACAGCATGACGACGCCGATCACCGACGCGCCCATCGCGAGCTCATACGAGATCATTTGCGCCGACGATCGCAGCCCGCCCATGAGCGAATATTTGCTGTTCGACGACCAGCCCGCGAGAGCAATGCCGTAAACACCGACTGAAGTTATTCCCAGGACAAACAACACGCCGACGTCTATCCGCGCGATCGTAAGCGGCAACGCTTTGACGCCCTCGCCCAGTCCGAACGGCAGGAAGGTCCAATCCACGGTTGTGATCGCCGGGCCGAAGGGGTACACAACGATCGGCATTAACGCACAAACGAGTGCGACCATCGGGGCGAGGAAGTAGACGAACTTTGTGGATTTGTCGGGGACGAGGTCCTCCTTGAAGATGAACTTCAAGAGGTCGGCAAAAGGCTGCAGCACGCCCCACGGTCCGACACGATTTGGGCCGATCCGGCCCTGGATCCACCCGAGCACCTTTCGCTCGGCGAGCACCGTGTAGGCGACGATCATCAGCACGCCCTGAAAGGCGAGCAGGATCCCGACGCTGATCACCAGGAAGGGAAATGCTGTTTTAATAAGCGGTTCCATCGATCAAAACTATCTGCCGCCGGGATTCGTCCGGTCGCCCACGCCGACCGCGGCTGCGTCCGCCATATCTTTCTTGTTACCGTTCCACTCGATCTGCACCAGGGGCGAGACAAGCAAGTTCTCCGGTTTCGGGTTCCCGTTCGCCAGCAAGTGGAATTGCGGCGTCTTGCTGGTCATCGTCGTCAGACGGTGAAGCTTGTGGCCGATACGCGGCGTATCGTTATTCTTCGTGCCTTCGTTCGGCATCGTCTCGAGGCGTTTTTCGAGAAGTGCCGTCTCCGTCGAGAGATCGGCTTTTGCCCGTATCTCATGCTTCACCTGGACAGGATTCGACTCGTCCTTGAGCGACGGGTAATGCAGGCCGTTGTAAGCCGGCGTCTCGTCGGCAAGCGTGCGAAAAATTCCCGAGGGCGAAAGGTCCGCAGCGACTGAATTTCCCATCTCGCGGGCGATTGTCGCGGTGATCATCCAATCGGGCTTTGACTGGTTTAGCGGCTCGATAGCCTTGCGGACACGCTGGACGTTGCCGGCGTTATTCGTATAGGTTCCGTCGACCTCGGCAAAGCTAGCGGCGGGGAAGACGACGTCGGCGTGCTCGCAAGTCTCGGTCAGGAATAATTCCTGAACGGCGACAAAGGCCTTGCCGGCGAGAATGCCAACATCCTGTAGGCTGCCACCGATCAATAGCGCATCGCTCTTCTTCGCGACATCCTGCACCGCTTTGCTACCGGGCATCATGTCGAGAGCACCCACGGAATTGTTATACCGAGCCAGCGGATGCAGCAGGACGCGCCGCTCTTTGGACGACATTCCTGCCGCCGCATTTGCGATGACGGCCTGTGCCTCCGGCGACAGATCGCTGCCGATCATGATAATAAGATCGCCTTGCGTTTCGCCGATAAGCGTCGCAAGCGATTCCGTCTCGGCCTTATCTATGCCGAGCTTGCCGAGAACGTCCTTTTTGAATTTGCCCGCAAAGCCCAGCGCGAACCCGTCGTACGATCCCTCATTAATGTGTATGAACTGAGTCGCCGACTGACGTGCAAGATTTATAGGTCTTTCATTAACAACGACGAATTTCGCACCGCCGTTGCGGACCGCTTGCCGCACTTGCTTTGCGGTGAACGTTTGTTCTTCCTCCGGCTCGCCGCCGATCAGGATTATCGTCGCGGCGCGCCGAATATCATTATGTGTCGCGAGCGGAGCGGTGAGGTTTGCAAAGGCCGATGACACGTCGGCCCTCTCGGCGATCGCATATTTGCCGCCAACCGCCTCCGCGAATTTGCGAAGCGTAAAGATCGACTCGTTCGTGAGTCTCGGGCTTGCGATAACGCCGACGGAATCGGTTGCCGCGAGTTTTTCTGCCGTGAACTTGATCGCAGCATCCCATGTCGTCGGGATGAGCTTGCCGCCCTTTGAATAGCGGATCATCGGCGTTTTGATACGGTCGTCGTGGCCGATGAATTCGTGCGCGAAGCGGGCCTTTACATCAAGAAACTCG